>CAYOGN010000094.1:0-34110 GCA_964403545.1 uncultured Gammaproteobacteria bacterium | reverse complement strand
GTTCCAAGCCTTGCAAGCTTGCGGCTGCAGGAGAAATCCCCATTGGAATTTCATTTGCGTTTCGTGGTGCACGTTCCAAAGAAGCGGGTGCGCCCATTGAAATAATTATTCCAAGTGAAGGAATTGGCTGGGAAATGGAAGCTTCCGCCATTATCGCGGGTACGGAAAATCTGGAAGCCGCACAAACATTGATGGACTGGTCGATTACCAAAACAGCGATGGAAATGTATAACAGCGCGTATGCAGTAGTCGGTTACAAAGGCCTGGCTAAACCGGTAAAGCATTTTCCACCGGAAACCCTGTCTCGGTTAATTGAAAATGATTTTGAATTTGCCGCAAACAACAGAAAACGAATTCTGGAGGAGTGGCAAAAACGCTACGATTCCAAATCAGATCCAAAGGGTTAGACGTTCTCACTAAAAAGTAGCCTGACCATGATGCTGGTCAGGCTACTGTCTGTTTACCGGGTTTTCTATAGAGCGCGGTGAATTAACAATGTCGGATAAACCTCCAGTTAATGAATGAAAAGCAACCAACCAGCATAGCCACTTCATTACCTTATCTTCAGATACGTCAACTCAGTAAGATGTTTGGGGACTTTACAGCCCTGGACAATGTTTCACTGGATGTGATGGAAGGTGAATTTATATGTTTTCTTGGTCCGTCCGGGTGCGGTAAAACCACATTGCTTCGTGCTATTGCAGGTCTGGATATCCAGACTTCAGGGACTGTTCATCAGGCTGGGCAGGATATTTCAGCGTTGCCCCCATCGGAGCGCGATTTTGGTATCGTGTTTCAATCCTATGCGCTGTTTCCCAACCTGACCATTGAAAAAAATATCGCATTTGGTTTGGAAAACCAGAAATTGAACAAGTCAGATATCGCCGGGCGGGTGGCGGAATTGCTTGCACTTGT
Source organism: uncultured Gammaproteobacteria bacterium (assembly GCA_964403545.1). Taxonomy (GTDB): domain Bacteria; phylum Pseudomonadota; class Gammaproteobacteria; order Arenicellales; family Poriferihabitantaceae; genus VYFG01. Next base: position 33,195 of record CAYOGN010000094.1, on the reverse strand, counting down.
GAACCTTCGAGATCAGGGTAAAAAACATCCAGCACAGTTATCCGGCGGTGAGCAACAACGAGTAGCCCTCGCCAGGGCACTGGCAACCTCACCTGGATTACTATTGCTCGACGAGCCGCTTTCGGCGCTCGATGCGAAGGTGCGGACCCATTTGCGCCGTGAAATGAAGGCGCTACAACGGCGATTGGGGGTCACCACAATCATGGTCACCCACGATCAGGAGGAAGCACTGACCATGGCCGACCGCATTGTGGTCATGAATCAAGGCGTTATCGAGCAGGTTGGTACGCCAACTGAAATCTATCGTGAACCCGATACATTGTTCGTCGCTGATTTTGTCGGCGCAATGAACAATTTCACGGGGCAGGCAACAAGCAATGACCGTGTAGTTGTTGGTGGGATTACGTTAACAACAACACCGCATAACTGGCCGCTGGATGAACCCGTAATCGTCACTATACGTCCCGAAGATATCGTTCCCGGTGATCAACGCCCATCTGCATCCGATGTACCCGATAGCGAGTCTCAGATCGAAAATACATTTGAGGCGATCGTCGAGGATATGGAATTTCTGGGATCATTCTGGCGCATTTCGTTGCGCAACGACACTCTTGGAAAGATAAAACTGACCGCTGATATGTCTATCAACGCGGTACGGCGAGTAAATATTGCCGTTGGAGAATCCGTCAAAGTGGAATTACCAGCGAATCGAATTCGAATATTTCCTGCTGTTGGCCAGTAGTTCAGCACCCAAAGATTGACAGACCACTGATATGGCGACAACTGGCGAGCAAACACTTAACCCGGCTACTGCTCCGTTAATTCGTCCCAAGACCAGCAAGGACGACAAAATCATGCTCGGCTATATGCTGATCGTTGGTCTGTACCTGGTCATTGCACTGGCGTTCCCGCTGTATGCGATGTTGTCGAAGTCAATATCCATATCCTATTTTGATCTCGGTAATTTTGAGTTTCAGGTCAATTATGGAGACGGGTGGAGCGAGCCAGTCACAGCGTTTACGCTCAATGAACAGCTGCAGGTTGTGGCGCCTGAAGAACTCAATACCAGCTCTGACGGACGACTTTCCGTTGTGCCTTTTTTTCCGGATTTTGATTTTCGCAGCGCTACTTTATACAAGATACGTCAGATTAATCCGGATAGCACATTTCTGGTGGGCAGTACACGGATTGCAGATACCGAATGGCATGAATATGAGGCAAACAAATTCAGACGTATCGTCCTTCGCACTTCACGTTCGACCGGGATTGAAAACTATCGTGCCTATTTTTCGACTCCGGCACTTTTCCGGTCCATCGAGAACTCTTTATTTATCGCCACCATCAGCACTATTATTACGGTTAGTCTTGCATTCGGTTTTGCCTACGCTCTGACACGCAGTACCATGCGTTTTAAGGGAGTATTCAGGATTATCGCAATGGTGCCAATTCTGGTGCCATCGCTATTGCCTGGTATTGCACTGATTTATCTGTTTGGTAATCAGGGTATGATAAAAGAGCTGTTGCTGGGTGAGTCGATATACGGTCCTATCGGAATTGTTATCGGCTCGGTATTTTTTACCTTCCCCCACGCGATGATCATCATCACCACCGCGTTGTCAATCTCCGATGCCAGGCTCTATGAGGCCGCTACCTCGCTCCGGGCCAGTCGCTGGAAAACGTTCTGGACTGTGACAATTCCGGGCGCCCGCTATGGTTTGATCTCTGCTGCAATTGTGGTCTTTAACCTTGTGATTACGGATTTTGGCTTGCCAAAGGTAATTGGCGGGCAGTACAACATGCTGGCGGTGGATATATACAAACAAGTGATCGGTCAGCAAAATTTTGAAATGGGCGCTGTGGTTTCTGTTGTTCTGTTGATTCCTGCACTATTGGCCTTTTCTATTGATCGTTTTGTACAAAAAAAACATGTTGCACAACTGTCGGCCCGATCCGTGCCTTATGAACCGAAACCACACCGGCAGTTTGATGCGATTTGCCTTTCCTACTGCGTTGTAATCGCCCTGTTTATAGTGGGGATCATTGCTGTATGCCAGTACGCGGCGCTAATCAAGTTATGGCCATACAATTTGACTCTCGGTTTAAGCAACTACAATTTTGACGTGGTGGATGGTGGTGGCTGGAATTCTTATTTCAACTCCCTTCGTCTTGCAATGTATACCGCAATCGCGGGCACGGTTCTGGTTTTTTGCGGGGCCTATATGGTGGAGAAAACCAGTCGATTTGCCACTGCCAGATCAGCATTTCAATTTCTTGCCATGATGCCCATGGCGGTTCCCGGTATGGTGCTCGGCCTTGCCTATATCTTTTTCTTCAATGATCCTGTCAATCCGTTAAATGGCATTTATGGAACCATGGCCATATTGGTGATATGTACCGTAACCCACTTTTACACGGTATCCCATTTGACGGCAGTCACTGCACTAAAACAGATGGATAAGGAATTTGAGTCGGTGGCATCGTCATTAAAACAACCGTTCTATAAACTATTTTCAAAAGTCACTGTCCCGGTCTGTTTGCCCTCGATACTGGATATTTCAATCTATTTGTTCGTCAATGCCATGACTACGGTATCGGCGGTGATATTCCTCTATTCACCTGACACGGCGCTGGCAGCAGTTGCGGTACTCAATATGGACGATGCCGGTGATATTGCTCCCGCTGCAGCCATGGGAATGATGATTTTTTACTCCAATGTGGGTGCCCGACTAATTCACCTTTTTATCTCCAGGAAGGTGCTGCGCAGAACCCAGGCCTGGCGCAGTCGCGGGGCTTGAATGAAGACAAAATGGATTGCGAGGCGATGTTGTAATTAACAACGCCCCGGGCTCTTCTGGTCTCCAGTGGCAGTTACGGCTGTGCGGTTACACCGCCATCCACAATTAGCTCGGTGCCTGTAATGTAACCGGCTTCATCTGATAACAGAAACATGGCGGCGTTCGCAAGATCGGTGGTGCTACCGAGTCGGCCAAGGGGAATATGGGATGCAACCTGTTGTTGTAACTCTGGTTTGCCCTCCCATCGTGCCTGCATTGGCGTCAGAGTAGGGCCAGGCAATATAACGTTGGAACGAATCTGGTTGGCAGCGAACTGTACTGCGAGAGATTTTGACAATCGGATCAGCGCGGCTTTTGATGCGCCATAGGCGTCCTGTGGTACCGGATCACCAGACAAGGCATCAATGGAGGAGAAATGGACCATTGCACCAAAATTATTCTTTTGCATCAACGGAATGATATTACGGGTCAACAGGACCATGGAGCCGAGATTGATTTGCATCACCCGATGCCAGATATCCAACTCAATATCTACCGCCGATTTATCTTTTTCCAGCCACAGTACGCCCACGGTGTTAACGAGATAGTCAATTCCGCCGAATTGATCAGCAGTTTGCCGGACGAGATTTTCCACCGCGGTTTCATCAGACAAATCCGACTGCAGATAGATCGATTTTCCGGGGCCAGCCTGTATTTGTTCTGGCCTCTCCTTTACATCCGCAAGGCAGACATTAATTCCATTGCCGATCAACTGGTTGGCGATAGCGAGTCCCATGCCACCACCTGCTCCTGCAACCAATGCTCTTGTCCCGGTATATTTCATCCTGAGCGCAAAAAAGATTTGTCTATAATTCAGGCTCCGCTATACCCTAAACCCAGGGTAGAGAGAAGGTTTTGACATTGGTGTAACTCGCCATGGCTTCGATTACGCCTTCTTTATAACCCAGACCCGAATCTTTTACGCCGCCGAAGGGTGACATTTCAATACGGTATCCGGGTACTTCCCATATATTTACGGTGCCGGTTTCCAGTTCATTAATAAAACGGGTGATATGGTCGAGTCGATTGGTACACACCCCCGAAGATAAACCAAATGCGGTTGAATTCGCGACTTCTATGGCATGGTCAATATCCCTGATTCGGATAATTGGAACCGGAGGTCCAAATGTTTCTTCCACCACCAATTCGCAATCGGCGGGTACATGATCGAGGACGGTCGGTGAATACAGAGCTCCCTGTCGATCATTTCCGTACAACAGTGTTGCACCCTTATCCAGAGCGTCGTTTACCCGATTCTGAAACAGGATCGCTGATTTCTCGTTGATCACAGTTCCGATGTCTGTATCCGGATCCATCGGATCGCCGTATTTAAGCCTGGCCGCTTTTTCAGTTACCAGAGTAGCAAATTCGTCCGCTACAGATTCAACGCACAGCACCCGTTTAACTGCGGTACACCGTTGCCCCGAGTTTTTGGTTGCCCCCGTTACTGCTAGTTCCGCAGCTTTGTCGAGATCCGCATCGTCCATCACGATCAGTGGTGCATTACCACCAAGCTCCAGTACAGTGCGGCGGTAACCCGCATTGCGGGCAATATACTTGCCCACGTTCACGCTACCGGTAAATGTGATCAGGTCGATGTGCTGGTTAGTAATCATCTCGTCACCGATGTCCTCAGGCAGTCCGGTAACAATCGATAACATTTCTGGCGGTAGCCCGGCTTCATACAGAATATCTGCCAGCATTAGTGCCGTCAAAGGCGTCAGTTCTGTTGGCTTTGCCACCATACAGTTATTGGTCGCAATAGCCGGAGCGATCTTGTGCGAGATCATATTCAGCGGATGATTGAACGGTGTGATGGCGGAAATTGCTGTCAATGGCTCGCGCTGGGTAAAAATCTTTCGCTGTTTGCCATGGGGGGTGATATCACAGGAGAAAATCTGCCCATCATCCTTGATGGCAAGCTGGCCCGAGAGGCTGAAAACGTCAAATGCCCGCCCGACTTCATACAGGCTGTCTTTTTTACTGAGACCACTTTCGGCGGTAATCAGGTCGGAGATTTCCTGCTTGCGTGATACCAGAATTTCCGCCGTCTGCGATAGAATTTTCTGACGTTCATAGCGGCTAAGCTTTGATCGATAGTTGGCAGCAATCTCAAATGCCTGTGCAACCTGGGATCGGCTCGCCCGCGGAACGGTACCGACTAATTCATTGTTATAGGGGTTAATTACTTCGACGGATTTTCCGGTTTCAGCGTCGACACATTTGCCGGCGATGCGCATTTTTTCGTGTTTGACTGTCAAGTTTACAGTGGCGTTCTGATAGTCTGGAATGGATTTGGTTTTCATTGGATTGTGTGATTCAGTGCAATATCAAATACATCAAAATTTCGTAGTATCGAGCGGCCTTCAATTCCGGTGACCGGTCGATTAAAGATCAGTGGTACGGTTTGTTCACTGACGCCGCCATGGGAACGCAGGGGTACTTCGAGCCCGGAGAGATCATGACGATGAGCGCTGGTGCCCATAACCGTATGGATTGATGACACCAGGATAATATCGCCCATGCGATCGTTCGCAAGCTGGAAAATACTGCAACCTTCCTCGTTGTCATAAACCGACTCCATTCCTTCCACTGCAGCCAGTCGATTGATCAGGTCAGCTTTGTTCACGTCTGGCTCAAGGTATACCGTGGCATAGGATCCAAGGGCACCATGGTGGACAACGTAGGGGTCGGTAATTGGCAGAATAACGCGGGCCTTGCCTTCTCCGATCATCTGGTCAATCATATCCTGGAGGTAAATTACATTGGGCTCGCCAGCTGCATTGTGCTTCGCATTCATGCCGTGATCAGCAGTCATGCCGAGGGTTGCACCAAGAGCGTCAAGCTGAGCCCAGTATTTATCCATCATGGCATAGAATGCATTGGCGCCATCACTGCCGGGGGCGAATTTATGTTGAATATAATCGGTGGTGGACAGATACATAATGTCAGGGCGTACCGTTTCCATCAATTTCACCCCGGCGGCAAAGATAAATTCAGATAATTCGGCGCTGTAAACCGAAGGCACCGGCATCCCGACCAGATCAAGCACGTTGTCGATGCCATTTTCTTCCATTGATACCTGGTCTGATTTCTCGGATGAAAAACAGATTGCGCCGCCTTCGCCAATAGCGAGTTCATTGCCAAGCAGGCGACGTAATTTGTCCTTGGCTGTGATCACCGCGATTTTAGCACCGGCATCCTGGAATGCTTTGAATATCGTAGGGGTGCGTAGTAAATGTGGTTCATTCATCATTACTTCCCGGTCATTCTCACGATCGTAGTAAAAGTTGCCACAAATTCCGTGTACCACCGGAGGCACGCCGGTAACGATGGATAAATTATTGGGATTGGTAAAGCTTGGAACCACGCAGTGGGCCCGTAGATCAGTGCCGGTTTTTTCAACCAGTTGTCGGGTCCAGGGCATCACCCCCGCAGCTATTGCCTGTTCGATATAATCCGGTTCTGAGCCGTCGATGCAGACAATAACAACCGGTGCTACAGGCCAGTTGTAGATGCGATCATTAACGCTGATCTCGCGAGTAGGTGAAGCCATGGGCAAATTAACGAACAGTCATTGAGGGCGGATTCAGGACGGCGATTATAGGAGCCTGGATGGTGGCGGTAAAATCGATATCACGCATATATGTTATTGGTTTTGTCTATATAATTAAACCACTGCATTATCACCCTTACGGAATACTGGCGGTGAATTCTGTAGAATTTTCAGATACTTCCTTCGGCAAAGGAATCTGAGACGAGGTCGAGAAAAGCGTTTATCGGTTGCTCTCTTTTACGCGTATCGAGGCAGATGATGGATTCTGATTGAACCAGGCTCGCGTCTTTGATCGGGAGTGGACATAATCGAACGTCGGTCCCCAACTCATGCCCGGAAACAATACCAATCCCAAGTCCGGCCGCCACCGCTTCCTTTACCCCTTCGCGACTGCTTATTTGCATCACGTTTTCAAGGTTCAGTTCTGCCGCCTCCAGAGCCTGCTCGAATATTGAGCGGGTATTGGATCCTTTCTCGCGCAAAATTACCCTTTCACTGATAATTTCATCCAGGGTTACCGAGTGACGATCAGCGAACCGGTGGTCGCTATTCACAAATGCCACCAGATCAACCGGTTTAAGACGGGTGACCAGTAATTTTGGTCCCCCTTCAGGCACCCTGGCCAGAATGGCGATATCGCAGCGCTGAGATTGCAGCCAGCGATTCAGCTGACTCGAATTTCCATAGCGGATGGATATCCGGACACCGGGATAGCGTCGCTGGTAGGCGGCCAGTAGCGGGGTGATGATATAGGGTGAATCTGCGCCCACCGTTAACTGACCGGTGCTTAATCCCTTGGCAGCAAGAAATAGCTGCTCTGCCTGTTGCTCATGGCGGAAAATCTGGCGTGTGATCTGATAAGTGCTCTGCCCCAGATCGGTCAGGCTAACCTTGCGACCAAAACGGGTAAACAGCTTTATTCTATAGCGTTCCTCCAACTCTTTGACTTGTCCGGAGAGCGTAGGCTGGGTAACGTGCATGGCTTCCGCAGCTTTGGTAAAGCTGCCATGGGTAGCGACCGCATGGAATGCCCGCAAGTGTGTATGTGAGATTGACAAACTCTATTCGACGCATCAATTATATCGATTTGATAAATGGTATTTGATGGCGGTATAAATAGCAATTCCAAAAACGGTCATCAACCCGTTATTTATATTCCGATTTTTGCCTCCTTTTTTCAGCTAATTAATTCCCCAATGAGTTCTCCACAATGCGCTTTATCCGAAACCGGCGACCCACTTTTACTGACCCCGGGTCCGTTAACGACATCTGCCACCGTCAAGCAGGCAATGCTGCATGATTATGGGTCCAGAGATAAGTATTTTATTGACCTGAATGCTGGCATTCTCGATCGCCTGGTGGCCATCGTAGATGGGCAGGACAGTCATGTTGCGGTACCGTTACAGGGTAGTGGTACCTTCGTAGTAGAGGCCATGATCGGGTGTTTTGTGCCAGCCGATGGCAAACTGATGATCTGTATCAATGGTGCCTATGGCAAACGGATCGCCAAAATTTGTGATTATATGAATCGTCATTACGTGGTCCAGGAAAGCGCTGAAGATCAACCAGTTGATGTGCAGTTACTCGAGCAAACGCTTGCCCGGGATGCTGCCATTACTCATGTAGCGGTGATTCATACTGAAACCACGTCGGGCTTGCTTAATCCTATTGAAGATATTGCTGTTGTGGCGGAGAAGCATGGCTGCGGCCTGCTACTTGATGCCATGAGTGGTTTCGGTGCCATTGCCATTGATGCCCGTGAAATTCGATTTGATGCACTTTGTGCTTCCAGTAATAAATGTCTTGAAGGCTCACCCGGCATGGGTTTTTGTATTGCCAGGGAGGCGGCCCTTAGTCAAACAAGTGGCAATTCTCCATCACTAAGCCTGGATCTTTATGATCAATGGCGTGCGATGCAAAAAAATCGCCAGTGGCGGTTTACCCCGCCCACCCATGTATTGCTGGCTTTTGATCAGGCTCTCAATGAATTTGACCAGGAAGGGGGTGTGGCAGGGCGCGGACAGCGTTATCGGGACAATTGCCGGGTGCTGGTGGAAGGGATGCGCGCCATGGGATTCCGTACACTACTGCCGGACCATCTGCAGGCACCCAATATTGTGACCTTCCATATGCCCAATGACACGCGTTTCGAATTCAGTGCTTTCTACGACCAGCTGCGGGAGCAGGGTTATGTTATTTATCCTGGCAAGCTTACGGTCGCAGATAGTTTTCGAATGGGATGTATAGGTCGTCTGGATCAGGACGATATGCGAGGTGCCCTGGCAGCGGTTCGATACGTACTGGATCAATTCGGATTCGAGGGAGAAATTAGTTGAGGTGGTTATAAAACCGTCTTTCCGGGCGGCCCAAAGATGGGTAAATATTGCTTTTCCTGATGGTTGACATTGAACTAAAATTCAGCAATCAATTCCTCCATGATCCTGTATTCCTGAACCGAATTATTTAATGAGTATTGAAATACCTGCAAAAGCCAGTGCCGTCGTAATCGGTGGTGGTGTTACCGGATCCAGTGTCGCCTATCATCTGGCCAAACTTGGCTGGACTGATGTGGTGCAACTGGAAAGAAAGCAATTCAGCTGCGGCACCACCTGGCATGCCGCCGGGCTGGTCGGCATCATGCGGGCCAATGAGAATCATGCCAAAGTTGCCGAATATTCGATGTCGATCCTGCGTGAACTGGAACAAGAAACAGGTCAATCCACCGGGTTTCGTCAGGTCGGCTCCATTTCTATCGCCCATAGCAAGGCCCGGTTCGATGAGTTAAAACGGGTGGCGTCGATGAATAATGCCTTTGGCATAACCCGGGTGGACATGCTGACCCCGGCGGAGATTAAAAACCTCTACCCGTTGCTCGATACAACCGGACTACTGGGCGGAAGCTGGGTGCCCAATGACGGGTTTGCCAGCCCTATTGATGTCACCATGGCCTTTGTCAAAGGTGCCCGCCAACGTGGGGCTCACTGTCTTGAGGGGGTTGCCGTCACTGATGTAATCATTGCCGATGGGCGGGTGACCGGAGTTATGACGGAGCATGGTGAAATCCAGACTGACTTTGTAGTGAACTGTGCCGGTATGTGGGCCAGAACACTTGGCCAGAAGTCGGGTGTCAATATCCCGCTTCATGCCTGCGAGCATTACTATGCAGTTACCGAGAAACTTGACGACCTGCCAGCGAACTTGCCGGTGCTGCGGGATCACGACAAGTGCGCGTACTACAAACAGGACGCAGGTAGTCTGTTAGTGGGGGCATTTGAGAAACACGCAGTGGCCTGGGGTCAGAAAGGTATTCCGGCAGACTTCTCCTTCGATGAACTTGAAGGGCATATGGAAGAGCAGCTGATGCCGGTACTGGAAGACGCGATGGCCCGGGTGCCGCGCTTGCAGGAAACCGGCTGGCGCAAGTTTTTCTGCGGACCGGAAAGTTTTACCCCGGATGACCAGTTTCATATCGGCGAAGCCCCGGAAGTGAAAAACTATTTTGTTGCTGCGGGACTGAATTCAATCGGCATTCAAAGTTCTGGCGGGATTGGCAAAGTAATGGCGGAATGGATAGCCAACGGCTATCCGCCGTTCGATTTATGGGGTAACGATATTCGCCGTATGTATCCTTTTCAGGGAACCAGTCATTACCTGGAAAATCGGGTCACTGAAACCCTGGGACTGCTCTATGATAACCATTACCCCTATCGCCAGATGGAGACCTCACGTAATGTCAGGCATTCGCCCATTCACGAGCGATTGATATCTCACAATGCCTGCTTCGGTGAAGCTGCAGGCTGGGAACGCCCTAACTGGTTTGCCCCGGAAGGAGTAAAGCCTGTGTATCAATACAGTTTCGGAAAACAGAACTGGTTTGAATATTCAGCCGCCGAGCACCGGGCCGCACGTGAGGGCGTGGTACTGTTTGACCAGAGCAGTTTTTCCAAATATCTGGTTCAGGGTCGGGACAGCTGCAAGGTGTTGCAGAAAATCTGTAGCGCCAATATCGACCTTGATGCGGGCAAGATGATTTACACCCACTGGCTCAACCAACGGGGAGGAATAGAAGCGGATCTCACAGTAACCAGAGTCGCTGAAAATGAATTCTTTATCGTTAGCGGAGGTGCGGTAACGGGCAAGGATATGAACTGGATGCGGCGTCATATCCCCGAAGATGCTCATTGCGTCGTCACTGATGTCACTAATGCCTGGGCAGTATTCGGTATTATGGGTCCGCTAAGTCGTGGTTTATTGAGTGATGCTATTGAGCATGATTTTTCCACCGCAAATTTCCCCTTCGGCTCAGTGGCAGATATCGAGGTGGGTTGTGCCGTGGGCAGGGCAGCACGGGTATCCTATGTTGGTGAATTGGGCTGGGAAATATATCTGCCGGTTGACCAGGCACGCCATGGTTTCGACTGGCTGGTTCAGGCGGGGGCGTCTCATGGCCTTAAAATGGCGGGTATGCATGCGCTTGATTCTGGCCGAATTGAAAAGAAATTCGTTCATCTGGGGCATGATATTGGTGACGAGGACACGCCGCTGGAATGCGGCCTCGGCTTCGTTTGCGATATGAACAAGGAAATTCCCTTTATCGGACGAGATGCCATTGCGAGGCAGAAAGAATCTGGTGCATGGAAAAATAAAAGACTGGTGCAATTCCTGTTGCAGGACCCGGACATTGTGCTGTATCACCATGAGCCTGTTGTCTGCAATGGAAAAATGGTTGGACACCTGACATCAGGCAACTACGGCCATACCCTAGGCGGATCCGTTGGGCTTGGTTATGTTTATGAACCTGACGGTGTCAGCAATAACTACCTGGATTCCAAGAACTTTGAAATAGAAGTAGGCGGGGTTCGGGTTCCTGCAAAGGCCAGCCTGCGCGCAATGTACGACCCGAAAGCTGAGCGTATGCGTGCCTGATCTACTGAACACACTCACTGGATCTGATTCACATCAAATTCATTAATTTTTCCACCCCGGGTTGTATCCGATCTGTTGCAATGGATGAAAATCCGAGTCGAAAGAAATGTTTGGGTTTGTTCGGGCCGTGGAAAAATACCTCTCCTGGTTCGAACAGAATCCCTTCGGCCTCGGCCTTGACTAGCAGGTTAGCAGAATTTAATGAATTATCCCCCTCCACCCAGATTGCCGAACCACCAAAAGTAGGTCGTTGGCTGCCGCCCGGGAAATATTTTTCAATGAGGTCGCCAAGCAAAGACCAGCGTTGATGCAGAGATTGACTTAACCGGGTAATCAGTGCGTCATGATATCCGCGCTTGAGAAACTGCGCGATAATAAATTGATTGTTACTGGGAGGGTGGCGCATCATCAACCGTCGCAGCGCCCGGGCCTGATTGATAAACTCCCTTGGAGCCACCATGTAACCAAGCCTGATTCCGGGGGCCAGAGTCTTGGACAGACTGCCAATATAGATAACCCGTCCCTCTTGATCGATGCTTTTTAACGCTGGCGTAGGGTCGCCGACGTAATTGAATTCCGATTCGTAGTCATCTTCTATCACCAGCACATCATGCTTGCTGGCAGCCTCGAGCAGTTCCAGACGGCGTGATTTCGGCATCGTCACGGTGGTCGGATAGTGATGGCTGGGTGTGGTATAGACACAGTCGCAGGAGGCGAATTCCCGATTCGGAATTAATCCCTGGCGGTCAACTTCAAGGGCAATTGTTTTGTCGGTGAAAATCCTGAAGCTGTTTTCAGCATCAACGTAACCCGGTGTTTCAAACCCCATGGTTTTTCTGTCATGCAGTAATAGCTGGGCGGCAAGAAATATGCCTTGCTGGGCACCCAGGGTTACCAGAATTTCTTCAGGATCTGCCCAAACCCCCCTGCGGGGTAACAGGTTTTTATGAATTTGATCCAGCAGTTCCGGGTTATCCTGATCGATCTGGTCCCTGGCCCAATGGTGTATAGCATTGATTGATGCGGCTTCACGGCAGCATTCGCGCCAGTCCGCTACCGGAAACAACTGCTTGTCATACTGGCCAAAAATAAAAGGATAGGGATACTTGTGCCAGTTCGCCAGTTTGTGGATCTGGCGAAAAGACGCCGGTTTTAGTACCAGTTTGTTGCCCCATTTAATCTGGCTGAATCTGGAGTCCTCTGGTTTTTGTTGCTGAACCCGGCCTTTAAGAATATCGCCATTGACAAAAAAACCGCTACGTTCCCTGGAAACCAGAAATCCTTCGTCCACCAGGTGCTGGTAGGCGTTTACTACGGTATTGCGCGCGACCAACAACTGGCGTGCCAGTTTACGACTGGAGGGAAGAGCCGTATCCGGTTCCAGGTGTCCGTCGAGAATAGCGCTCACCAGCATTTCCTGTATCCGGATTTGCAGGGTGCCTTTGCTATGATCGGCTAGCTGGAAAAGATATTCGGTCAATCTGGAGGGATCTCTGAATTAGGGTAAAATTCGATTTTACGACACAGGCCTCAATAAGGTAACCTCGCGTATTGTAAGCCCTGCATTTCAGAAAGCCGCCAAAAGGAGATTTCCGTAACCATTAATCGGTATCGTAAAACCAATGTCAATTCAAACAACCTGTATCGGTGCCTATCCAAAGCCCGAGTATGTCAAGCTGCCCGACTGGTTCAATATTCCAGCGGGTCCCGATACCACTGATCCCACCAGACTGTGGCTGGATGCGCTCAACGACATGGGACCTGATGCGCAAAAGATTATTGAGCGCGGTATCGAAGAGGCCGTACAGGATCAGGTTGAAGCAGGGATTGATGTTCCCACAGACGGTGAAATTCCACGGGAAAATTACATCCATTACCATTGTCGGCACCTGAACGGGTTTGATTTTATTAATTTGACCAGCAAAGAGGTTCGGGGTGGCACTTACTCTGCTAACTTGCCCACCATCAACGGCCCTGTTTCGGCCAAAGACCTGTTTATGGTTGCAGACTGGAAACGGGCTCAGGCGTTTACCGATCGCCCGTTAAAAATTACCATGCCAGGACCGATGACGGTCTCGGATACCAATAGTGATGCCTGGTACAATGACCCGAAACGACTGGGTGCAGATATTGCACAAGCATTGAATCAGGAGGTGCTCGCACTGGCCGAGGCAGGTTGCAAGCATATCCAGATCGATGAACCATTATTCGCGCGCAAACCTGAGGCCGCGCTGAACTATGGTTTTGAGAATCTTGAGCGTGCATTTTTTGGATGCCCTGATCATGTGGTTCGTACCGTGCATATGTGCTGTGGTTATCCTGACCGGCTGGATCATCCCGATTACCCCAAAGCCGACCCTGACGCATATATGCAGATTGTGGATGCAATCGAGGATTCGACCATCGACGCGGTATCGTTCGAAGATGCACACCGTCACAATGACCTTGCTTTGCTCGAGCGATTAAAATCCACTACCGCAATCTTCGGTGTTGTCGCGATCGCCAAAAGCCAATTGGAGTCGGTAGATGAAATTCGCCAGCGCCTGCTGGCCGCATTACAGCATATCGATCGAGAACGGCTGGTGGCGGCACCGGATTGTGGGCTCGGGCTGCTCGGACGGGAACTGGCAATTGCAAAAATGAGAAATCTTTCAGCGGCGGCGAAGTCGGTTTAACCCTTCTCTGATGCTTTGGCCATATAGTGATTACTCAACTCACAATTAGCACTTAGTAGTACAATCCGACAGACACCGGAAATTCAAAATACGAGACCAGAACCAATGAATAAAGCCATTACGACAACTCTACATCATTTTATCAATGGCAAAAAAGTGCCGGGTAGCAGCGAACGCACCGGTGATGTATATAATCCGGCAACGGGGCAAGTGACCAAACAGGTGCCTCTTGCCAGTCGCCGCGAGGTGGAAGGCGCCATCGCCTGCGCCCAGGATGCATTTCCAGGGTGGGCCGCAACGCCACCTGGACGGCGTGCCCAGGTGATGTTTGCCTTTCGCGATTTGATCAAAAAAAATATGAATCGACTGGCGGAGGCAGTTTCTTCGGAGCATGGCAAAACCCTGGACGATGCCAAAGGATCCACTACCCGGGGACTTGAGATTGTGGAATACGCCTGTGGAATTTCCCAGGTGCTGAAAGGGGAGTATTCCGAAAACGTAGCCGCGGGGGTAGATTCTTGGAGCACTCGTCAGCCCCTTGGTGTATGTGCAGGAATTACCCCGTTTAATTTTCCTTCCATGGTGCCGATGTGGATGTTTCCCATGGCCCTCGCCTGCGGCAATACCTTTGTCCTTAAACCATCGGAAAAAGATCCTTCCTGCCCATTGCTACTGGCTGAACTGATGGCAGAGGCGGGGTTGCCGGACGGTGTGCTGAATGTGGTCAATGGTGACAAGGAAGCGGTGGATACCTTGCTGACTGATCCGCGCGTACAGGCTGTCAGCTTTGTTGGATCAACGGCAATTGGTGAGTATATTTATCATACCGGTGCCGCCCACAATAAACGGGTCCAGGCTTTGTGCGGGGCCAAGAATCACATGGTTGTCATGCCCGATGCCGATATGGACCAGGTGGTCGATGCCATTATGGGTGCAGCATATGGCTCTGCCGGAGAGCGTTGTATGGCGATTTCTGTTGTGGTTACGGTGGGTGAAGACACCGCTGACCGCATGATTGAAAAACTGCTGCCCAGGGTTGAAGCCCTCAAGGTAGGGCCATACACTGATTTGTCTTCCGAGATGGGACCGGTCATTACGCCGGAGGCCCGAGATCGTATAAACGGCTACGTCGACAAGGGGGTTGCCGAAGGTGCGGATTTGGTGCGCGATGGTCGCGGTGTATCGGTGCCAGGCCACGAAAATGGATGCTTTGTCGGTGCTACAATATTCGATAAGGTTAAAACCGATATGAGCATCTATACCGATGAAATTTTTGGCCCGGTACTATCTATCGTGCGTGCTGAATCCTATGAAGAAGCGGTGCAAATGATTAATGATCATGAATATGGCAATGGAACCGCAATATTCACCCGGGATGGCGATGCGGCGAGGGATTTCAGTAGCCGGATCCAGATTGGTATGGTGGGGGTTAATGTTCCCATTCCGGTGCCGATGGCTTTTCACAGTTTCGGTGGCTGGAAAAGGTCGTTATTTGGTGATCATTCAATGCATGGGCCAGAAGGTGTACGGTTTTATACCAAACTGAAGACGGTCACTTCCCGTTGGCCATCAGGTATCCGCTCTGGTGCGGTATTTAATTTCAAAGCGGGTGGCGAACACTGATATCTTGACCTGTCATTTTGCTGTCAAGCAGTTTCACCAGCACATCGGGGTAGTCGGTAGTAATGGAATCTACCCCGAGATCAATCATCCTGTTCATATCATCAATTTTATTGACCGTCCAGGTGATGATTGATAGCCCCAGCTCTTTCGCCTGACGCACTAAATCGGGTGTAAGGTGATCGAAATTGGTTGACCAGACTGTCGCCCCTGTGGCCGCAACCATCAGCGGTATCGAGTGATCGAAATCAGTCAGGTTTAAACCATCGGTCCACAGATTGCTTATGGCGGTATTCGATGCTGGTGTGTGCAGCATGGAATCGGATCGCATAAAGGTCAAGACGCCGCTTGACATAGCGGGACAGTGTTGTTTTATCAGCCGAATCAATCGCCAGTCAAAGCTCTGGACAAAGGTTCTATGGGTAATTTCATAGCGTTCCAGTGCGTTTAAAACCAGCTCGGCATACTGTTCCGGTTCCGGTATCAGTTCAGGCAGTTCCGGATTGCTTTTTAATTCCAGATTAAAAATGAAAGGTTCACTTGCCTGATCGAGAACAGTATCGATCAGTTGCTCGAGGCTGGGTATCCTGGCATCCGCTATCGGGATCTGAAAAGGTGACAGTTTTGCATAATCTGTACCAGGCCGTTGTTGCCCGACGTTGTACTGCAGAATCTGATCAAAAGTCAGCGTTCGGATCGGGGTGGGGGTCGAAACCCAGGTGTTATCCGCGTGCCTCGTTGTGTCAGAGGATAACGTCAGATCGTGGTACACCACCACAATATTATCCAGGCTAACACAAAGATCCACCTCAACAGCGTCCGCACCACATTGGATCGCATAAGACACACCCTCCAGCGTATTTTCCGGACGCCTGCCCCGGGCACCTCGGTGACCGTGTACTTGTGGGCGAATACGCTGGCTTTCACTATTCATTCAGTACTTTTTACCAGGTGACGAATCAAAATATTTTATTTGTCGGCAGGTGTACGTAATATCAATTACAGTGACGTTATAATTGAGCAGGCCCGGTAAGAATATATCAGGTAAATATTGTCGTTTAAAACAGCTAATTGTTGTTTTTGTTTCGCCACAGGGTTGCCTGATTTTACCTGAAGTTACAGTGACATTATCTTCTACCCGAGTTTAAAACTTACCGTGAACGCGATAGAATTTGACCGGCTGGTCGGCGCTGGTGCGACCCGTATTTTTTGTTTCCATTTATTTTCGTAACACCCAACCCTATTTTGAGCCATGTCCTATACTGCCCCGATACGCGATCTCTTTTTTGCCTGTACAGAAATTGCTGATTTCGAAGGAATAAACAAACTCCCGGGGTTCGAAGAAGCGACACCTGATTTGTTGCAAGTGATTCTTCAGGAGGCGGGCAAGTTTGGTAGCGAGGTGCTGGCACCGCTCAATCACAGTGGTGATCAGCAGGGTGCTTCTTTGGTAGATGGTCAGGTGGTGACCGCGGATGGTTGGAAACAGGCTTATTCTCAGTTTTCTGAGAGTGGCTGGAACGGCCTGCCATTTGATCCTGAATTCGGTGGTCAGGGTCTGCCCTGGATCGTTGCCACCGCGGTCAATGAAATCTGGCACTCCGCAAACATGGCGTTTGCCCTGTGCCCGCTACTTACCCAGGGCGCGATCGAAGCAATTGTTGCCCATGGCACAGAGCAGCAAAAAAATGATTACCTGGCTAAACTGGTATCCGGTGAGTGGACCGGCACCATGAATCTGACCGAACCTCAGGCCGGATCAGATCTTGCGGCGGTTAAAAGCCGTGCAATTCCCAACGGGGATCACTTCCTGATTAGCGGCCAGAAAATATTCATCACCTACGGTGACCACGACCTGACGAGTAATATAATTCATCTTGTGCTGGCTCGGACTCCGGATGCACCGGAGGGAGTCAAGGGGATATCCCTGTTTATTGTGCCCAGGTTCCTGCAGGATGAACACGGTGACTGGAGCATCAGAAATGATATTGAAACCCTGTCCCTGGAGCACAAACTCGGAATCCACGCGAGTCCGACAGCGGTGCTTGGATACGGCTCCAACCAGGGTGCGAAGGGTTACCTCGTTGGCGAAGAGAATCGGGGTTTGATGTATATGTTTACCATGATGAACGTGGCCCGGCACTCTGTAGGTGTTCAGGGATACGCACTCGGTGAACGGGCGTATCAACAGGCGGTCAATTTCGCGCTTGAGCGGACCCAGGGTAAAGCGATTGATGATCCGGCAGGGGGCCAGGTAGAGATTATCCGCCATCCTGACATCCAGAGACTGCTATGGACCCAGAAATGCCGCAACGAATCACTCCGCTCTCTTGGCCTGATGGCTGCCGGATATATGGACCAGGCGGAACGCCATCCGCAGCCAGAGTTAAAGCAACGTGCACGAGAAATGGTGGAGATTCTGACCCCCATCGTAAAAGGATATTGCACCGAGATCGGACTTGAGAATGTCTCCCTTGGACTGCAGATCCACGGCGGAATGGGTTTTATTGAGGAAACCGGTGCCGCTCAGCACTATCGGGACCAGCGGATAACTTCAATCTATGAGGGCACTACCGGCATTCAGGCCATGGACCTGGTTGGACGAAAATTAAACCGTGATGGTGGTCAGATGACCTGTCGTGTTATTGATGTTATTCGGCAAGATGTTTCTACCCTGAGCAAGATCACGCCTGAAATGGCGACCACTCTTGGTGCCGGCCTGGATGCTCTCACTGCCACCGCGACCAGTCTGGCGCAGCGCGCAGACGTCGATTTCAAAGATGTTGCTGCTGTTGCGGAACCTTATTTACGCCTGTGGGGCGTTGTAGTCTGCGGTTGGCAAATGGCGAAGGCCGCCCATTGCAGCGTATTACGGTTGGAGCAGGCGCCGGAAGATGCTTTTTACCAAACCAAAACGCGCACTGCAGGGTATTATTTTGCAACCGAGATGCCACGCGTAAGCTATCTGGTTTCCATCATTGAAGCCAGTGGCAAGCTGATTGCTGATACGGATATCAATGATTTTCAGGTTGCCTGAGGTCTATTGAGAATACCCCTTAGTAGGTCACTACCGGATCCAGCTCTTTTGCCTGGGCAATCCAGTTTTCTACCATTTTCAGACTCGGCACCTGGCGGACCAGCTTCTTCGTGTCATTGGTTTTTTGCATTGCTTCAGTCAGATTTGCCGGGTTTCGGTTACGCAGTTCCTTAACGGTATCGACTCCAGCCGCTTCCAGTAATTCTGCATATTGGGTAGCAACGCCTTTAATCCGAAAAAGATCGGCCATATTTACGCAGCGCAAAACAATTGATTCGCTCATTTCCGCTTTCGCCGCGATCGCCTTGCGTCCTTTGCGGGAAGCTCCGTCTTTTAATAACTTTGCTGGACTGCTGCACCCTATTTTGTGCAACTTTGCGCCATAAACAGCGCCGATACCTTCAATTGCCTCGATTGATTTAGCCATAATACTGTCCGGTTCATGAGTTAGGAGAGCCTCGGATTATATCGTCGCTCAGACCATCTGCAAATGTCAAACCGTAAATATCGATATTTGCCGTGGTATGTAAAAAGTCATGTACATTCTGCCTCGCCGGGAAAAAAGAGCAGGGTAACGGTAACCAGATCATTGAGCACTGCTTTTAGCTTTCTCGTTCCTGGGCAGCTTTATTGACCAGAAAGTTGATCAATTTAATTAATTCCTCATGACTACCGGCCATGGATACATTGGTGCGATATTTTCCATCGACGATAATTGCCGGAACTCCGCTAATGCCGTATTTACGCGACATCACATTGGCGAAATTCAATTTATTATTGATCGCGAACGATCCGAAAGTTTTGATGAAAACATCGCGATCAACACCGTACTCTGCAGCCCATTCGGCAACCTGGTCGACGGTATTGAAGGGCTTGCGTTCCTTGTGAATGGCATCAAAAAACTTTCCGTGCAATTCCCCGGTCAGTCCCAGGGCTTCGAAGGTATAGTAAACCCTGGCATGAAATGCCCAGTTCTCGTTTAATACCGCGGGAACAGGAACATATTCAGCATTTTCCGGTTTATTGTTGAGCCATTTGAGCAAAAATGGCTCAAGGCGAAAACAATGGGGGCAGCGGTACCAGAACATCTCTACAACTTCGATTTTGTCGCCCGTCTGTACCGGCTGGACTTCACCCAGCAACTCGTAGTGACCGCCCTCTACGTAGGTTTCTTCCTGGGCGTGGGAAGGTAGTAAAAACAGGGATAGGATCAGGCTGAAAATTAAATGTTTCATAGGTGATTGAAGAACTGAGGAATAGATGATTTAAAAAATTATAGTAGCTATTGTACCGAACTCATGTGACTTACAGATACATAATTAGTTGCATTGTCATCACTGGAGGATGTTCATTGAGAACAGCCCCTCAGGATCGTTGTAACATCGTCTTTATTTTTTCCGGTACGCCATCGAAACTGCCATTGCTCATGGCCACCACTACGCTGTTTTCTGCGAGCAATGGTGGTAGCAGGTCGAGCAGGTGATCAGGGTTTTTACATACTTCGATAGCGTTTCCACCGACCAGTGTCCTCGGATCCCAGCCAAGTTTCCCGGAAAGATAAAAGATACAGTGGTCAGCTGCAGCAAGTGATTTGCCAAGGGTATCGTTGTGGCAACCTGCTTCCATAGTATTCGATCTGGGTTCGACGATTGCAATCAGACGTGCGCCTGGATGCGCAGCACTAACCGCTGCGAGGGTTTGCGCAATTGCTGTAGGATGGTGGGCGAAGTCCTCATACAGCGTAACCGAAGAGGAGTGAAACAAACGCTGTAATCGCCGCGCACCGGGGATGAATTCAGATAATGCCTCGCAAGCCTGTGGGGGTTCAACGCCAACCAGGGAAGAGGCTGCAATGGCAGCGATGGCATTGGCCATATTGTGCCGACCAATGCAGTGCCAGTTAACCTCGGCGACCTTTCTGTTCTCATGTAACACAGAAAATGCACTGGCGTCCGGTTTAATAGGCTGCGCAGACCAGTTTGCCTGATCGTTCTCAGTAGAAAACGAGACCAAATTTGACCAGATTCCCATTTTGAGTACCGCATCAATATTTTCGTCTTGCCCATTAAAAACAACATGGCCAGTGGATGGGATGATGCGTACAAGATGGTGAAATTGACGCTTTATCTGCTGAATATTGTCAAAAATATCGGCGTGATCGAATTCCAGGTTATTCAGTATCGCAATGTCCGGGCAGTAGTGGACAAATTTTGATCGCTTGTCAAAAAATGCAGTGTCATATTCGTCTGCTTCGATGACAAATTGGCGGCCATTGCCGATGCGCGCAGAGGCAGAAAAATTTCCGGGTTTACCACCGATCAGAAATCCCGGTGACAGTCCCTGGTGTTGCAGAATCCAGGCTATCATGGATGCCGTTGAGGTCTTTCCATGAGTTCCGGCAACCGCAATCACCTGGTAATTGCGCAGAACATTTTGTCTTAACCAGCCGGGTCCGGAGTCGTAATCAAGCTTGTGATCCAGGATATGCTCTACCACTGGATTACCCCGGGACAATACGTTGCCGATAATGGTGCAGTCGACATCGTCATCGATATGTTCAGCCAGGTATCCCTGTTTGAGTGTGATGCCGGCCCGGGCCAGGACATCACTCATAGGTGGATACACATTGGCGTCGCATCCACTGACTTCATGCCCCAGTGCGTTGGCAATTTGGGCGATTCCCGCCATAAAAGTGCCACATATGCCGGCAACAAAAATTTTCATCTGGCAGGACTGAACAGCGTGACCATAATAAACTGCATGGCGAAGGTCATTAACAGGCTAATGAAAACAGCTTTTCGCATTTTGATATCAAGGGTTTCTCGCATAATGCATGCGGTGACCGCGATTTCCCATATCCAGAGCGAGACAAAGGTAAATGTGGTGAAATTCGGACCCGCTGCAGAATCGGGCGAAACCAGGTAATCATTGCTCGCGATCAGTGGCAGTGACACCAGATTCAGTATGGCAGAGGTGCCGTATATGGCACTGGCTGATTGAACCCATCGATCTACTTTTCGGAAAAACAGGAGCAGGATCATCCAGTTGGCACCGATAAACAGGATATGGCTTGCCGCCAACACGACGACATTTGTTTCCGCGGGC
Organism: uncultured Gammaproteobacteria bacterium; assembly: GCA_964403545.1. GTDB lineage: Bacteria > Pseudomonadota > Gammaproteobacteria > Arenicellales > Poriferihabitantaceae > VYFG01. The sequence continues at coordinate 11,442 of CAYOGN010000094.1, read as the reverse complement.
AGCATGTTGTAACCAACCAGCAGAACCAGCATTGCCGCTACAACACAGCCAGTGAGGAACTGGCGTGATTCCGGGAGATCCTGGGGATTCGCTGAGAAAAGACATATACGCAGCAGTGTTTGAATTGAACCTGGCATGTTCCTGATTGGTATTACTTCAATAAAATTGGCAAACCAAGGGCACTCGTTAAAAAAGCCCTCATGGATTCATTTCCGGGGTCGGTCATGAGCAGGATGGATGATATCATCAGGTCCATGACAAAGATAAAAATTATTAGTGATGATGCTGGTCTGGTTCAGGCATGCCGTGCAATACAAAACGAAAAATGGATTGCCCTCGATACAGAATTTATGCGCGAAAAAACTTTTTCCCCTATCCTTTGCCTGATACAGATATCCACGGGCATTCATTCTTTTTGTATCGATCCGCTTCCCATCGAAAATCTGGGTCCCCTCAGTGATCTGCTGGCAAGCCAATCCAGCGAGAAAATCCTGCATTCCTGCCGCCAGGATTTTGAAGCACTGGATAGCCGGTTTCCACTCGCTGTAAACAGTTTGTTTGATACCCAGGTAGCCGCAGCATTCTGCGGCCAGGGAGACCAGCTAAGTTACGCTGCTGTGGTCGAGCGTGTGACGGAGGTTAAACTTGCCAAATCACACACCCGGGCAAACTGGCTCGCACGCCCTTTGTCTGATGACGAATTGAACTATGCACTGGACGATGTGCTCTACTTGCAACCGGTACGGGAATACTTTGCCCGCAAGCTGGAGCAATTGGATCGACTGGCCTGGTTTGAGGAAGAATGTCGCAGACAAACGGTGCCTGCCAATTGGAGGGCCGATCCTGACACTGCCTGGACTCGACTTAAAGGTGCTGCCAGGCTTGATCCAGAAGCGCATTGTGTAGCCAGAGAATTGGCAACTTGGCGTGAGCGTGAAGCCGTTCGACGAAATTTACCCAGGGAATGGGTGCTTAAATCCGGTCTGTTGCTGGAAATCAGCCGCCTGAATCCGGATTCGAGGAGTGATCTGCAGCGTATCGATGGGTTAAATAGCGGAACGATCAAAAAATATGCCGACGTAATTCTGGGTATTTGCCACAGCACTCCGCGGGATCCAGCGGCAAGCCCGTTATGGAGCAGCCCACGGATGCTTGATCCGGAGCAGAAAAGACGCTTGAAAGGCGTCATGGCCATGCTCAAACAAACCTCTGAAGACCTTGGTATAAGCACATCTTTGCTGGCCAATCGAAATTCGGTGGAGCGGTTTGTCGCTGGAAAACTGGACCTTGAACTGTTTCGAGGCTGGCGCCATGAGGTTGTAGGTGAGAAAGTACTGCAGAGCTATTCCTGATGGGGCAATAGTACTACCAGCGATCCTCTGGATTTCATGGTTCCAGCAGCTCGTTCTGCATCTGTATCGTGCCCCCAGAAGAGATCCGCGCGCAGAGTGCCTTTAATAGCGCCGCCAGTGTCCTGGGCAAATACCAGTTGTTTTAACGGCCTCTCAACGTCTCCCGGGTAGTGGGTTGAAAGCCACATTGGCACCCCGAGGGAAATCAATTCCGGATCTATAGCAATGCTCCTGCGCGGAGTCAATGGTACGTTCAGCGACCCCACCGGACCTTCTCCAGGTTTGTCTCGTAACACAAAAAACACATAGCTTGGATTCTGGTTCAGCAGATCTTGTGCCTGATCGGGATGATCCCGGAGCCATTGCCGGATACTGAATAGCGAAACATCCTCAAGTGCGAGCTCCTTTCGATCTACCAGCACCTTGCCGATGGCTCTATACACATGTCCATTCTGGTCACTATAACCCACCCCGATGATCCTGCCATCTGGTAACTGTACCCGGCCGGATCCCTGAATTTGTAAAAAAAACAGGGCATCACGATCATCCAGCCATAAAAGTTCGCTGCCTGCAAGCAAACTATGATCGGCTTCAATATCTGCGCGGGAATAAAATGGAATTACTCTATTGCCGACCAGCCGACCACGCACCCGGGCATTTTTCAGTGCCGGGAAGCGTTCCCCGAGATCAATAGTGAGTAACGATTCAGGCCGACTATAGAGCGGAAAGCGATAGCGACTGGAAGGTTCCCTGCTACCGAATAACAGGGGTTCATAGTATCCGGTAATTAACCCCTCGGTGCGGCCTTTGGTTCCGTATACCCGATGGGGGCGGAACCAGGTTTCAAAAAAAAGTCTCGCTTGCACTCGATCCGGCTGATCCAGTTTTTCGGCGGCAAGGCAAATTGATTGCCAACCCGGTTTGCTCTTCATTGCTTTGCATGAGTGCAGTAAGGCGGGCCACGCCTGATCCTGATCATCTTCGCTCCAGCCGTCCAGTTGATTCCATGAGATCGGGTCTCCAATGCCCGGATCGCGGGTTTTAAACAGGGCGCAGGAGGTCAGTGTACAGAGCAGCGCGAGTAAAAACAGATGACTCAAACCGGATTGGGTTGAGCGCGCTACTGACGAACGCATTCCGCCAGAATTGGCTGTCCCGGACGCCGTTTGAATACGCACAAATTAATTGAGCCCTGGTGCAGTAATGTTTTATTGACTGGCGGCCAATTTGACGCAAGCTACCAATACTTCGGTGGCCTGTCCGACGTCTTCCAGTGCCGGGAAAGTTGGCGCGATTCGTATATTTCGATCCCTGGGGTCTTTCCCATATGGAAAGGGTGCCCCGGCTTCGGTCAGTTTAACACCAGCCTCAGCGGCCAGGTTAACCACCTGGCGGGCAGTTCCGTCGGGTATATCGAGACTGATAAAGTAGCCACCGAGAGGGCGGGTCCAGTTCGCAATCCCAAGATTACCCAACTCACTGGTCAGGATTGAATCCACGAGGTCAAATTTCGGCTTCACCAGTTTCGCGTGTTTTTGCATATGTTCACGCAGTCCGGTGAGGGTGCCAAATAATTCCAGATGCCGCAGCTGATTAATCTTGTCGGGGCCGATGGTCTGCACCGCGAGATGGTGTTTTGCATTGGTAATGTTGTCATCACTGGCAGCGAGTGCTGCGACCCCCGCGCCGGGGTGGCTGATTTTGGAAGTAGAAGCAAACTGAATCACCCGGTCAGCGTTTCCTGCAGCAATGCAATGGTCCATGATGTTGGCCAGCAACGGTGGACTGTCGGTCAAATGATGTTCGGCATAGGCGTTATCCCACATAATGCGAAAATCTGTGGCAGCCGCCATGGATGCCAGCCGCCGTACGGTGTCTTCGCTGAATACACCTCCGGTAGGGTTGTTGTATTTCGGTACGCACCATATGCCTTTAATGTCATTGTCGTCCCCTGCCAGACGTTCAACCTGGTCCATATCCGGGCCATCATGGAATATGTCCACGGTGATGAGTTCAAATCCGAGGTGTTCGGTAATCCTGAAATGACGATCATAGCCGGGGGTAGGGCACAGAAACTTGCGCCCGGGTACCTGATTCCAGGGGCCTTCCCCACCCGAGACGCCGAACTGACAAGCTCGACTCAGGGTGTCGTACATCATGGTGAGGCTCGAATTACCGCCAACAATGACATTGCCCGGGTCAACCTCCAGTATTTCTCCAAATAATTGTTTCATCTGCGGCAATCCATCAAGGCCGCCGTAGTTTCGGCTGTCGATACCATCCACGATGTAATGATTCCCTGGCAGAGTCAACAGACCGTTGGCCAGATCCAACTGGGCAGAAGAAGGCTTGCCGCGGGTAATATCCAGCGCCAGCCCCATTTCTTTGAAAGTATCGTAATGCTGCTGAAACTCTGCAGTTCGGGAGGAGAGTTTCTGACGCGCCTGATTGAGCTGATCGGTGGACGACATGATGACAATGGATGTGATCGATTGAAAGCGCAGAATTCTACCATTTTGGGTTCCATTTTGCGTTAAAAGCTGCTTTTCGTGCGCGAATTTTGTCGATTTGAACAAACAACATTGGCGCTTGTACTATCTGTACTTGGCGGGTATTTAGCAGTAGAATTGCGACCCCGATAAATTAGCCCTATGGAGCTGTTGTTTATGCCGTCTGTACAAGTTCGACAAAACGAGCCGTTTGATGTGATTTTGCGTCGTTTTCGGCGTGCCTGCGAGCGCGCTGGCGTATTCACCGAATCCCGTCGTCGCCAATGCTACGAAAAACCCACCACTGTTCGAAAGCGTGATGGAGATGCAGCGGTGCGACGCGAAATGAAACGGGTCTCCCGACAAAAGGCCAGGCGTAAACGCCTTTACTAGTGCTACCTCAAGATGGTCCTGCAAGATCACCTTGACAGAGTACTATTTCCGGTTCATTAGGCACATAGCCTGATGTCTTCGCTCAAACAGCGACTCATGGACGATATGAAGTCGGCCATGCGCGAAAAGAATACCATCCAGTTGGAAACGATCCGGATGGTGCGCGCGGCGATTCAGCGGAAGGAACTGGATGAGCGGACGGAACTGGACGATAGCGGGGTGCTCCAGGTGGTCCAGAAAATGGTGAAACAGTGCGCCGATGCTTCAAACCAGTTTATCCAGGGAGATCGTCAGGATCTGGCGGACAAGGAGCAGGCCAATATTGCGGTGCTGGAAGTCTATCTGCCGGAAAAACTATCCGATGATGCAGTGGACAAGATGATCAGGGACGCCATTCAGCAAACCGGTGCCAGTACCATGAAAGACATGGGTAAGGTTATGGGTATTCTGCGTGACCAGATTAAGGGTCGTGCCGATATGGGGGCATTAAGCGGACGTATTAAATCCATACTGGGTTGATCCGGGGTGCTCACCCACAAGATAAAAAGAATTGCAATCAAGCGATGGAACAGTTGGCGTTGAACCGTATTACCAGAGAAACGTTGTTCCTCCAATGTAAAGTGGTTGCTTTACTTGCCTCCGTCACACCATCGAAAATCAGTGCATTATTTATTGCCGTTATTTTACTCAGCGTAAGTAATCTGCAAGCTGCCATTGTTGAGTATTCTATTGAAGAGCGTGGCAATTCCATTCAGCAGACCGCCAATGTCACCGGGAGCAATGTTCAGATCAAGGCGGCTGGAGGTGATCCCGGTCGAGAGTTGCTGTTTGATTCAGAACGCCAGATACTGTTTGTGATTGACCATCGAAATCGTACATATACCCAGATTGATAACCGCACCATCGATGAGGTCGCGGCGTTAATGAATTCGATGTCTGCCGTGGTTGGGTCTCAACAGGGGGTGCTGGCCGATCTTCTGGGTACCCTTGGAATGGATGCCGAAACGCAACCACGAGCGAAATTGCTCGATGCAGGTCGCGAACTTGAAATCGGAGATTATTCCTGTCAGCTGTTTCAGTCCCATCTGAATTCAACCCTGCAATCGGAAATATGCATCGCTGAAAACAGCACTCTAAAACTCAGCCCCACTGACTTTAACACCTTGCGCGTGTTTCTGCAGTTTGGCAACCGGATACTTATCCATGCCGGTAAATTGCTCACCGTGTTCGGGTTGATTGTTCCGGAGATGAACCTGGAGGGTTCGACCGGACTACCTATTGGGCTGCATTCAGCAAAGGACCAACTCAAGGTCAGGGTTACCCGAATTTTGCCGGCGGTCTTTGCAAACACGGACTACCAGATTCCCCAGGGGTATGCGCGGGCGAATATTCCCTTTATTACGAATTAGCATAAAATCAATTTGGCGATAGCGCACTGGCAAGATACCGGTTCAGACGATAGAGTGTGACGATGGTCTTGGCATCGTCGATATCTCCTTCTATTGCCATCCGGTTGATGGTATCAAGGGGCAACCAGTGGGTCTCGATAAATTCATGTTGTTCTGGACTGGCTTCACCTTTTTTCGCCTTCATGGCAAGGAAAAGGTGTAGACGCTCGGTGCAAAATCCGGGAGTGGTCAGGGTTGAACCAAGGGATATCAGTTCACTCACAGTACAGCCTGTTTCTTCTTTCAGTTCTCGAAATGCTGCTGATTCAGGATCTTCATAAGGCTCCAGAAGTCCGGCGGGAAACTCCCATATCCAGCCGTTTGCAGCATGACGGAACTGGCGAATCAGGCAAATCTGCTGTTGCTCATCCATGGCGGCCACGACAGCGCCACCTGGATGTCTGACGATTTCCAGGGCGAGAAGCTCGTTGTTCGGTAATTTCACCGTCTCGAGGCCGAGGTTGACTACCGCGCCGTGATGAATCATTCGGCGGCTACGGGGCTCCCCGGGAAATTTGATGAGGGAAGGCTGATAGTGCTCCGGCGCCTGATAGCCCATCAAGTTAAATACCGTTGCGGCAACATTGGCTAACCCGGAATCACTGGATTCAGTGAACTGATACTGACCCTGATGAATTTTGTCCACGATGACAAAAGGCACCTGGTTGAGGGTGTGGGAGGTGCGGGATACCTGTTGACCATCCTTGATGACAAACATTTCGTCGGCGTTGCCGTGATCGGCGGTAAAAATCAGTATCCCATCCAGGTCCATCACTACGTCGATCAATTCTCCCAGGCATTGATCGACCGATTCCATTGCCCTGACTGTTGCCTCGATGTCGCCGGTATGGCCAACCATATCGCCATTGGCAAAATTGATCCGGCCAAAGCGCTGCTTTCCGTTGATTAACAACTCGATGGTGGCGTCGGTAATTTCCCTTGCTTTCATTGCCGGGGCTTTATTGAAGGCAATATTATCCGACGGGATTTCGACCCAGGTTTCCAGTTCCGGATCCAGGTATTCGGAGCGGTTTCCATTCCAGAAATAGGTAACGTGACCAAACTTCTGGGTTTCACTGACCGCGAAGGTGGCCAGATTTTCGCCGCACATATACTCGATCATGGTGCGCTCGATAACAGGAGGATTCACCAGAAAGTTGAGCGGAATCTTCAGGTCGCCATCGTACTCAAGCATCCCGCAGAAATACAGGTCCGGATGCTGCCTGCGGTCAAACCTGGCAAACTGTTTGCTCTCCAGGGCCTGCGAAATTTCGATACCCCGATCGCCACGGAAATTAAATAATACCACCGCATCGCCATCTTCCATGGCGCCAACAGGTTTCCCGTTATCATCTGTTATGACAAAAGGTTCCAGGGTCTGATCCGTTACCTCCGGGTTACTCTCATACTGACGCCTGATTTCAGTACCTGCATCTGTGACCGGATTACCGATCCCGTGAACATGAATATCGTAACCTCGCTTTACCATCGCCCAGTCGGCCTGGTACCGGTCCATGGTGATGATCATGCGGCCACCGCCCGAGGCCAGTCGATAGTCCCGCCTGTCGCCGCTGTTGATTCGGCCCATGGTCTGATCGAGCAGGTCAAGGTATTTGAGTGCGGAACGCGGATCTACATCGCGACCGTCGAACAGGCAATGCGCCCGCACGGTTTTGATTGCAGCAGTGTCGCAACGATCCAGCAGGGCCATGAGATGGTCGATATGGGAATGTATGTTGCCATCAGATAGCAGCCCGAGAAAATGCACGGTATTGCCCGACTTGCCACGTTGTTCTACTTCGCCCCAGGACGGACTGTTGAAAATACTGGCGTCAGCGAAAGCCTGATTGACCAGTTTGGCGCCCTGACTGATGATTTGCCCGCTGCCAAGGGCATTGTGGCCGACCTCACTATTGCCCATATCGGCATCACTGGGGAGTCCAACCCATGTCCCGTGAGCGTACAGTCGGGTACTGAGGGGCGAGGCAAGCAACCGATCTATGGTGGGGGTATGGGCCAGCGAGATGGCATTGGCTGGACCATCAGGGGCCAGTCCAACGCCGTCGGCAACCACCAGTAGTACCGGTCCTTTACTGCCACCGAAGGTGGCCAGCTTTTCAAGCTGCATCAGTATTGACCAATGGGGTTAATTGTTGGCGAAGTTGTTGCAACGCTGCGGCGCGATGGCTTAACTGATTTTTTTCTTCCGCACTCAATTGTGCCGCAGTTTTCCCGAGCGCTGGCAGGTAGAACACGGGATCATAGCCAAAACCGTTATCTCCCTGTGGAATCCAGGCAATTTCCCCTTCCCAGCTACCACTGCAGATGATTGGAGATGGGTCATGTTGGTGCTGCATATAGACGATGACGCAGCGAAATCGTGCCTGTCTCCGGGTTTGCTGGTCCATGTTGGAGAGAAGTTTATCGAGATTTTCCTGATCAGAAGCACCGCGCCCGGCATAGCGGGCGGAATAAATACCCGGCTGCCCCTTAAGTGCATCCACTTCCAGTCCGGAGTCATCTGCAATGGCAGCCAGACCGCCGTGCAGGCAGGCATGACGCGCCTTGAGGATGGCATTTTCGACAAATGTGAGACCTGTTTCCTCTGCTTCAGCAAAATCGAATCGGGACTGCGCGACCACATCCCAGCCTTCGAGTAACCGGCTCATTTCTGCCAGCTTGCCGGCATTGCCGGTTGCCAGTATTACTTTAGCCATTAATCATAGTGTGTTGGACCACTAGTCAGCCAGTGCCTGTTTTTGAATTGAAAATAATTGTTCGCTGGCCAGCGCTGCCTGGTCAAGCATCTGGTTGAGATTGTCCCTCGAAAAGGGCTGCGCTTCAGCGGTACCCTGAACCTCGATCAACCCCCCCTGGTCGTCCATCACGACATTCATATCGGTGTCTGCGTTGCTGTCTTCGGCATAGTCAAGGTCAGTGATCACCTGGCCTTTATAAACTCCGACTGAGACCGCGCACACTGCTCTGTGAATCGGGATTTGGGCAATAATATCATGGTAGTTCAGCCAGTTGATTGCGTCCATCATGGCAACCCATGCGCCGGTAATGGCTGCGGTCCGGGTGCCTCCATCGGCCTGGATAACATCACAGTCGACGGTAATCGTACGCTCACCAAGGATGCGCGTATCAATGGCGGCGCGCAGTGAGCGACCGATCAGGCGCTGAATTTCCAGGGTTCGACCGGATTGTTTGCCACGGCTCGCTTCACGATCGCTACGGGTATTGGTAGCGCGGGGCAGCATGCTGTATTCCGCGGTGACCCAGCCCTTCTTTTTGTTGCGCAGAAAGTGGGGAACCCGTTCTTCCACGCTGGCATTGCACAATACTTTAGTATCACCAAAGCTGATTAATACGGAACCCTCGGCATGACGGGTGTAGTGGCGAATAATGGATACAGGTCGCAGCTCTTTGGGCTGGCGATCGCTTGGTCTTGACATGTTGAATAAGGAAATTAAGAGTAAGGTGGGTGACAATCTGCGAAGGCCCCCATTATACGCGGGACGGCCCTGGACCGTCAGGCTCGCAGGGCGATTTTTCTCAGTGTTTTCCGATGAAACTCATTGATTCTAGCTGATGAAGAAACGGTGGCTGTTTGGAGTGACTAGCGCCATGGACGAGCGCGGGACAGGCCAGGGATGGCCCTCGGAACGGAAAACAGCTGCCGTTTCTTCATCGGCGGCATCCCTGCAAAAAGATTTGGCCAGTGAAAAGAGCTCACAAGGAGTTATTGAGATGTTACTACCTGGTCACCATCAGGTTAATCATTTCGAAGGCAATGGTGGCCGCTGCCAGGGAAGTAATTTCAGCATGATCGTAGGCAGGTGCAACCTCAACGATATCGGCGGACACCAGATTCAATCCCTGTAACCCTCTGATGATATTGATCAATTCGCGGCTGGACAAGCCGGCAATTTCCGGCGTGCCGGTACCAGGTGCATGAGATGGATCGAGAACATCAATATCGATGGACAAATACAACGGTTGCTCACCGACCCGGTCACGGATGCGCTTTACCACGTGATCCACACCCTGGCGCTCCAGCTCATCGCAATGTATTACCTTGAAGCCAAGTTCCTTGTCCCTGGTTAAATCTTCAGGGCTATATAATGGTCCACGGATACCAACATGCATCGACGCCTGATCGTTAAACAAGCCTTCTTCTGCTGCGCGGCGAAATGGCGTGCCATGGGTATAGGGTGCACCAAAATAAGTATCCCAGGTATCGAGATGGGCATCAAAATGAACCAGCGCAACCGGCCCGACCTGTTTGTTTACCGCACGCAGTAATGGCACCGCGATGGTGTGATCCCCGCCGAGACTGACGATGGCACCAACCTTGGTTAACAAATCGGTGGCTGCACTTTCGATCTGCTCAATCGCTTGTTCTATGTTGTAGGGGTTGCAGGCGACATCTCCTGCATCTGCCACCTGTATCTGGCGAAACGGTTCGGTATTGTAAGCCGGATGAAAATTTGTTCGTAAATGTCGCGACGCCTGACGGATCGCCTGGGGACCAAAACGTGCGCCTGGTCGGTAACTGGTGCCGGAATCAAAAGGAATACCAAGTATTGCGACATCGCAATAGGGTACATCACGCAATTCCGGTAATCGGCAATAAGTAGATGGCCCGGCATATCGTGGCACCACGGTGCCGCTAACAGGTTCAACGGGTGGGGGTCTGTCTTCGCTCATGAATCCTGCTCCTTATTGGCAACGGTAGTTTGCACTAAAACCGGGAAGGATAAAAGGGGCGGCAGAGCGGGTTCGATTGCCCACAAACTTCATCGGCAACCAGTTCACCAGTTACAGGACCAAGAGTGAGGCCAAGGTGGCAATGTCCAGTAGCGACAGTCAGACCAGGGAGACTATCTATCGGGCCGATAATCGGTAGCGAATCCGCGGTGCTGGCCCGCCTGCCCATCCAGGGTTTTTCGAGCAATGGTTTTCCCACCGCTAAAGTCTTCCGAATGTGCGGCATCAACCTGTCCAGTTGCCGATGGTCGGGCGGTTTGTCTGTGGCCACCAGATTGGCTCCGGTAGTGACTCGAATGCCCGTTTGCAGAGGACTCAACACAAAGCCAAATTCGACATCAACGAGCGAACGATTTAGCCGCTGATCAGTTGGTGGCTCGAACATCATATGGTAGCCTCGCTCGAGTACATACGGAAGCCTGGCGCCCAACGGTTTTAACAGTATATTGGACCACGCCCCCAGCGCTATGACCAACCTGGAACCTTTTATGGTCTGTTGACCGGTTATCACGCTCCAGCCACCCTCTTTGGGAGCTATTGAATCAATGGATTGCTGGATAAATTCACCGCCTTGAGAGATAAAGTAGTCAAAGTACTTTTTGCATAACAGTGCGGGATTGGTAATCGTATGGGTTTTGTTCATCCATATTGCGGCCGGGTAATGAAACCCGAGATCGGGTTCTAATTCGATAATCCTGTTCTGATCCAGAATTTCGTAGCTGATTCCGTGGCGATCAAAATCCCGGATCCGGGTGCAGGCTTTGGCAAAACCGGATTGACTGCGATAGGCGCGTAGCCAACCCGTTTCGTTGAGTAACTCCTGGCAACCCGCCAGCCGCATCAATTTTTGGTGGCGCGACAGCGCATCCAGACAAATAGGGGCAATGGCTTCGGTACTGCTTTCCATTGTCTGTTGATTACAGTTACCGATAAAATCGATTATCCAGGGTGCGAGCCGGGGTAGTTCCGCGTACTGCAGTAGAAACC
>CAYOGN010000093.1:0-4424 GCA_964403545.1 uncultured Gammaproteobacteria bacterium | reverse complement strand
TCACATCAGTCGCCGCAGTCGCTGCAATGACAATAGGTGGTGTAACCACCGCCGCGGCGGAAAGCACGCTCGAAAACGTAAAAAAACGCGGCCATTTACGCTGCCAGGTTGGCCAGCCTTCACCCGGTTACTATAATCTTGACGCCAATGGCGATTGGTATGGCCTTGATGTACAGACCTGTCATGCTGTTGCGGCGGCTATTTTTGGTGACCAGAATAAGCTGGAGATCCAGTCGGTTAGCTCGCAAATGCGGTTTACCGCTCTGGCCAATGGTGAATCTGATCTATTATCACGGACCGCTACCTGGACAATGTCCAGAGACACCCAGCTTGGTCTGGATTTTCTGCAACCCAATTTTTATGATGGCCAGGGTTTTACCGTACACAAAGACAGCGGTATTACCAGTGCGCTCGAAATGAAGGGCGCCAAGGTCTGCGTACTGACCGGCACCACCACCGAACTCAATCTGGCGGACTATAGCCGGGTCAATAATCTCAATATTAGCGCGGTTACATTTGAGGACTTCAACGTCCGTGATGAAACCTACCTGAATGGTGGTTGTGATGCGACAACCGGTGACAAGTCATCAATGGCGGGCAACCTGGCTGCTTTCCCGGTTCCTTCCGACCACATCATACTGCCTGAAACCATTTCCAAGGAGCCTCTTGCGCCGGCAGTCAGACATGGCGACAGCGAGTGGAGAGATATTGTCGCCTGGACTGTATTTACTATGATCAATGCGGAAGAACTGGGCGTTACCAGTGAAAATGTTGATGATATGCGGGCCAATTCGGATGATGTGAATATTCGCCGTATGCTTGGAGTTGAGGGTAATCTCCATGAAGGGTTGAATCTTGACAAGGACTGGGCCTATAACATCATTAAACAAGTCGGCAATTACGGCGAAAACTATGAAGCCTATATGGGTAGTGGTGAATTGGGTATCGGAATCCCTCGCGAAGGATCAGCCAACGCACTGTGGACCAACGGTGGCCTGATGTATTCTCCTCCTATGCGATAGCATCCTTCTAATTTGGCGTCAATCCTGATTTCTGGTTTGGCGCCAATTTTTACTGCTGCTTCTAACGCATAACACCAAGAAAGAATTATCGACACTGCCGGTGATTGACGCGTGAAATCCGAACACACCAAACCAAAAGAGCAGTTTGATTTTCTCAATGATGAGCGGGTTCGCTCAGTTTTCTATCAACTCCTGACAGCGGCGGTTGTTGGCTGGATTGGCTGGTATCTTTTTACCACCACGGCACATAACCTCCAGGTACGGGGGATGGACTCTGGTTTTGGCTTTATGGGTGTCGAAGCCGGATTCGACACAGACTTCAAGCTTATTGCCTATGAAGCCGGAATCGGAACCTATGGCGATATCTTCCTCATAGGCATCCTCAATACACTCTATATATCCTTTCTCGCAATTATCGCCAGTACTATACTGGGATTTACCATCGGAGTACTAAGACTTTCTCACAACTGGCTGGTTGCCAAAGTAGCGCTTGCCTATGTGGAAATTTTTCGTAATACACCATTATTAATCCAGATTATATTTTGGTATACCGGGATATTCTCCCTGTTGCCGAAGATCAAGAACAGCGTGGATTTATCTGCTGGCGCAGAAATTGTACTGCTCAATAATCGTGGGCTTTATATGCCCTGGCCAGTACCAGGCGATCTGATGTGGATGACCGGCCTTTCTTTTATGGTTGCAATAATCATTGTCATTGTATTCAGACGTTGGGCTCACAAACGACAAGATGAAACAGGGCAAATAGTCCCGATCGTGATCCCATCTGCGGCGTTGATTGTATTGTTGCCGGGCATTGTTTATTTAATGACAGGATCGCCCCTTGGCTGGGATTTTCCAGTCCTTGAGGGTTTCAACTTTGTCGGTGGCGCCACCTTGCCACCTGCATTCCTGGCGCTTCTGGTTGCGCTGACTATTTATCACGCCGCACACCTGGCCGAATCGGTTCGCGCCGGTATTCTTTCAGTAAGTGGGGGGCAACATGATGCTGCGATGGCGATTGGTCTCAGGCGAAACCGGGTTTTGTCTCTTGTGATTATTCCCCAGGCGATGCCTGCCATTGTTCCGCCAATGATCAGTTTGTGGATGAACGTGGTCAAAAATTCGTCGTTAGCCATCGCTATCGGATATCCGGATCTGGTAGCAGTTTTTATGCAGACATCGCTCAATCAGGCCGGTCACGCTATTGAGATTGTTGGTTTGACCATGGGTTTTTATATGTTCGTCAGCCTGACAATTTCGGGACTGTTGAATATATACAATAAACGCGTGCAACTGGTGGAGCGCTGATCATGGGTATTGTAAACGCCAGTAAAACACCCGCCAGACCGGCACCCTTATCTGAAAGTACGGTTATGGGCTGGATGCAGAAGAATCTGTTCAGTTCGGTATTCAACAGCATTCTTACCGCCATCGCTCTTTATATAATCTACACAACAGTGGCGGGGGTGTGGATTTGGGGGGTGGCCGATGCCGTTTGGATCGCTGAAAATCGACGTGAATGTTTTGCCATCAGCATTGATGGCGCCTGTTGGGCTGGCGTCATTGCGTGGTTGGACAATATTTTTTACGGCCGCTATCCGAGAGAAGAATTATGGCGGATAAACTTTGGCCTGTTTCTCCTGTTTATCTGGATGGCGCCACTTTGGCTACCGCGGGTCAAGGCAAAGGTTTTTATCGGTTTGACAGTGGTGCTCCTGTATCCGTTCTTAGCCGGTTATCTTTTTGCCGGGGGTGGGAAAGGCATCTTCATGCAGGTCATGATTACCGCTGCGATTGTTTGTCTGATCGGTAATACCCTGCATTCATTTATTGGTGTATCCAATGGTCGCAGTCTCCCGGAATTTCTGATCCAGCTGTTTGGCAAGAAGGATGCCTCGGAAAAAATCCAGCGAAACTTGCTTATTGGTATTCTAGTGGCCAGCTTTGTCGTTATTTTTGTATGGCAATTGGGCTGGAGTGTTGAGAGTGTTTCCTGGACCAAATGGGGTGGATTGTTCCTCACTCTCGTGATATCGGGGGTGGGAATAGCCTCGGCACTACCGGGCGGAATTATTCTGGCCCTTGGTCGACGATCTGAGTTGCCGGTTATCCGGGTTCTGAGTACCGCATTTATAGAGCTGTTTCGATCGGTTCCGCTGATTACCGTGTTGTTTATGGCGACCACGATGTTTCCACTGTTCATGCCTGAAGGCATTATTCTCAACAAGCTGGTGCAGGTCATCATTGCTGTCTGCCTGTTCAATGCCTGTTACATGGCTGAGACCGTTCGCGCCGGCCTTCAGGCCATTCCTAAAGGCCAGGCGGAAGGCGCCCACACGATCGGCCTGGGCTATTGGGGCACCATGGGTTTGATTATCATGCCCCAGGCCCTGAAACATATGATTCCGAATATTGTTGGCAGTTTTATTGGGCTGCTGAAGGACACCACATTGGTGTCGATCATTGGTCTGTTCGATATACTGGGCATGCTGCGTTCGATCAGCAGAGATACGCCATGGCTCGGTTTGCATAAGGAGCCACTGATTTTTGGTGCGATCCTGTTCTTTTTGATCTGTTTTGCGATGTCAAAATACAGCCGCCGCCTGGAACAGAAATTGTCCACTGACCACAATAACTAACCCGTCAATCCCGAGAGAGAACATGGCAGAGTCAAAGACGCAGGATACACTGAGTGCAGAGCGACAACTGGCGTCAGCTGCTTCCAGTGAAGTCATTATCCAACTCGACAAGGTCAACAAATGGTATGGAAATTTTCACGTACTGAGAGATATCGATCTGTTAGTGCATAAGGGTGAACGGATCGTCGTCTGTGGTCCTTCCGGCTCGGGAAAATCAACACTTATCCGCTGTATCAACCATCTTGAGAAGCATCAGGAGGGCAGCATAATTGTCGATGGCATAACGCTGGATAAAAATCTGAAAAATATCGATCATATCCGCACAGAAGTCGGTATGGTTTTTCAGGGTTTCAACCTGTTCCCCCATCTGTCAATTCTTGACAATCTCACCCTGGGCCCGATATGGGTCCGAAAAATGCCCAAAGCGGACGCCCAGGCTACCGCCATGCAGTATCTTGAACGGGTCAAAATTCCGGAACAGGCTGACAAGTTTCCAGGTCAACTCTCTGGTGGTCAGCAGCAGCGGGTGGCCATTGCGCGCTCCTTGTGCATGAATCCCAAGATTATGTTGTTTGACGAGCCGACCTCAGCACTTGATCCGGAGATGATCAAGGAAGTTCTCGATGTAATGGTTGAACTGGCAGACACAGGAATGACCATGATCGTGGTGACCCACGAGATGGGCTTTGCCAAAACCATCGCAGACCGCGTCATCTTTATGGATGAAGGTGATATCGTTGAGGAAAATGAACCCAACGAATTT
>CAYOGN010000092.1:0-30379 GCA_964403545.1 uncultured Gammaproteobacteria bacterium | reverse complement strand
GCGTGGTACAAGGCATGCCTGGGGGTCAACTGGTACGAGTTGAATTTACATCATGGGTTAGGCACTCCCTTTATCACATTAAGTTTCAATTTTATTGCGCCAATCAAACCGCTCACTACACTGGACATCGACGTATACGTCAGCAAGTTGGGTAATTCATCACTTTCTCATCGCGTGGAAGGCTTCCAGGCCGGAAACCTTTGCTGTCAGGGAACCACGACTGCGGCCTTTGTGAACGCCAGGGAAATGAAAACAATATCGATTCCCCCCAATATTCGAACCAGTATCGAACACTATGTTTCGCAACAGGGACCATTGGCCGAATTTCCCGCAGCAGAAAAATGACCGACCCTGATCAAGCGCAACAGTTTCTCGCCCATGTAGGCAGTCGGGTACGAGCAACCAGAAATCACCTCCACCTGACCCGCAAGCAGTTATCTATCCAGTCCCGGGTATCCCAACGCCATCTGGCCCAGCTCGAAACCGGTCAGGGAAATATATCAATCCGACTACTACGGCAGATTGCTGACGCAATGGATTCTTCCGTTGAACAGCTGGTCAACCAGGAACAGGATGCGTTGACACCGCTGCTGAATCAAATCAGGCAACTGAACAGTGAGGAGAAAACTGACCTCGGCAAACAGCTCAATCAGTGGCTGATTGAACGCAAGTCCAGAGACAGGGCTGGCCGGATCGCCCTGATCGGATTGCGCGGAGCGGGGAAAAGTACCATTGGCCGCCGCACCGGGGAGCAACTAGGGATTCCCTTTGTCGAACTGGATCAGGAAATTGTGCAACGCAGTGGCCTTGCGACCGAAGAAATATTTTCCCTCTATGGTGATTCTGGTTATCGCATGCTGGAACGTGAATGTCTGGATCAGATCATCCGTACTCAGCAACAACTAATACTTGCCGTGGCGGGCGGTATCGTTACCAATCTGGACACATTCAAGATACTTTTACATTCATTTCATACCATATGGCTCAAAGCCACTCCTGAGGAACACATGGGCCGGGTTATCGCCCAGGGAGATCGTCGACCAGCCAAAGGTAATCCCGATGCCATGGACAATCTCAGGGAATTGATCGAATTGCGCCAACCACTCTATCAGCGTGCCCGGTACAGGTTGAAAACCAGCGAGAAATCAATTACTGAATGTTGCAATGATCTTGGCAAGATTATTACAGACTTAAATGAATCAGGTAAAATGTCGGACCAGTCTCTTTCCGGCTGAAACAACCTTTTCCTAACAAAATCACGAAAGATGGAAACTGAATTCTGGCACCAACGCTGGTCCGAGGACAAAATCGGGTTTCACCAGGAAAACATAAACTCGAGGCTGGTGAAGCTGTGGCCTACACTGGACGCCGATCATCAGCATCCGGTTTTGGTGCCACTGTGCGGGAAGTCAGGAGATATGCTCTGGTTGATGAAGCAGGGATACAATGTCTTCGGTGTCGAGGTCAGTGCGATCGCCTGCGAAGACTTCTTTTCCGAGAATAATTTAACCTGTGAGGTTACACAGCAGAAGCAATTCAAAATATTCCATGGACAGGGAATTGAATTATGGAGTGGAGACTTTTTCGATCTGCAGCCCGAAGACCTGGCCCAGGTACGAGCAGTATATGATCGTGCCGCATTGATCGCGTTACCCGCTAAAATGCGCAGTGACTATGCGAAGCACCTTTCTTTTCTGTTAAATCCTGGCACTATTGTTATGCTGATCACTATGGAATACGATCAGATAAAAATGCAGGGTCCGCCGTTTTCTGTTGTAGAAAGCGAGGTGCAGCAACTTTATGTAAACGACTTCGAGATACAACAGATTGCGCAGTCATCAGGACCGGAAATCCTGGGTAACTTGAAAAAACGCGGGTTGGATACGTTGACAGAAAAAATATTTCTGCTCAAGAAAAACCCGATTTAAACCGCCCCGTTTTCCGCCTCAGGGTTAAGCTGAACAAGGCTCCTGTTCTGTGAAGAACCTGCTGAAAAATCGAGAGAATCGCTGAACCAGTTAATTGTTCAGCTAAAGACCCGTTATCGGAAGGACTGGTTGTATTCCTTGAATACTCGATCAAAACGCTGCTGATTCTGTTCGGTATACGCCCCATAGTCAAAATCGATTTTGGAATACATTTCTGACACCATGGACCACATGGTTTCACGCAGTAAAGAGGCGCATTTCATTGCAGAGTAACTTCGCCAGCACGATTCGTCAATTTTGTGCGCAAAATACTGTTCAAGCATCAAACTTTCCTGATCCTGCTCGAGCTCACTATTGGATGCCAGATTGGCAAGATCAAACAATGGGCTGTTAAAACCGGCGTAATCAAAATCGATCAACCATAACTTGTCACCATCGTCGATAAAATTTGCCGCCAGCAGGTCATTATGGCCAAATACAATTTCCACCGGGCCCACCGCCTGTTCGAGCCGGGTTGCAAACTCTTTCATGTCGGACAACTTCGAAATATAGGGGCTGTTCCCCTGCTCCAGGATATTTCGATAGTGCCGCAGTATCTGAAATACCCAGAACATAATCGGATATCCATTAAACTGCTGCGGCATTTCAGTATGAAAACGTTGTAACAAGCCTACCACCCGCTCCAGGTTTTCAGGCTCTCTTACGTCTGCCTCAGTAAATACTTTGCCCTCGATAAAATCAATCACCAGTATGCCTGCCGTGCGATAGACAACCTGCGGTGAAAATCCGCAGGCTGCCGCAACCATGGAAGTGACACCTTCATTTTCTCGCCAGATAAGATGTTCCGGCACATCTTCACCTAATCGAACCACAGAATCCTTAGTCTCGTCGGATACCCGAAAGTTAAAATTTGTCATGCCCCCGGATAACGAGGAAACTGTTGTGGGCCCACTCCAGCAGGGCAGGGTTTTAATTCTCTCTATACTTGCGTCCGGCATTTTGATAGTTGGTAGTAGTTTCAGGAAGACGGTGATTGTTATGCGACAACTATTGTAAAGCAATATAGAATCAGCTGGCAGACAGCTTCACCAATTCGGTTCAGGCGTCGATTCTTTTTTGATTGACAAGTTTTAAAAGTTCCGCTGCCGCTTTGGCATCACACAGCGCTCGGTGATGTGAATCGAGATCAATGTGGAAAATTTCACACAGGTTTTTCAAACTGTAGGAACGATGTCCCGGATACCATTTACGCATCTGAACGCAACTGCACAGAGTGGGACGATGATAAGACTGATCAAGTCGTCGATATTCATCACTGATAAAACCATAGTCAAACCGTGCGTTATGGGCAACAAATATCGCACCTTCAGTAAAAGCCCTGAATGTATCCGCAATAGTAGAGAATGGTGGCGCATCGCTGACCATTTCATTGTCAATGCCGGTTAAACGCGTAATTTCACCTGAAATCCGGCGTCCGGGATTTATCAGCGTTTGCCATTCATCGATGATCTGGTTGTTGCGAATTTTCACTACCCCGATTTCGGTAATTCTGTTTGTCGCCGAACGCCGGCCGGTAGTTTCTATATCCACCACCGCGTATACCTGATTCGGATCCACCACCCATTGAACCCGATTTACCTCAACTGCAAAACCTGCCTGTTCCAGGGCAACAATCTGTTTGAGCTGATTCCTCCGCAATTGGTCTCCTTCAGTCTTGATCTCAATAAATTGCGCGTGATTTTTTTTAATCACCAGCAAGTCAGGAAATCCCGAACTATTGCCAGGATAGTCCTTTGCCATTCGGCGTAATATCTGGCTGACAGACTCCGCAGGCGAACCCTGAACAAATGCTTTGATTTCATCAAACATGTCTGGTTGCCAACGAAAAATACTGTTTGCCTTGCCATATTGCCGGGCAATGGTCGCCAACAACCTTTTCAGCATATATGCAGTGTCGAATATCATTGCAAGCTGCTTCTCAATTTGTGCTGAATATAGTGGATAAAACTTCCCTGTACCCAGATCCTTCGGGCTTCTTTCAAAATCATTGTAAATTGATGAGAATTCATCCTCAAACAATAGCTCCCAGAACAGGAGGCCAAAAAGTTTCCTCCACAAGCGGTTTTCGCTGTGGAACACCTGTGCCCCCCGAACCCGAAAATACTCCGCTGCGCCTTCTTCCGGTGAATTCCTGAAAGATTCGTCGAGTTTTATTACCTGACCACTGCGAAGAATATCTGTAATCCGACTGGTACGTTTCTGATGATATTTGCGTTGATGAAAATCCTCTGCAAACAACAACTCTTCATCGCAGGATGGATCATTCATCATATTGTCGAGCAAGGTCATTGCCCGTTGTTTGTCACCCCGCGCATAAACAATTCGCACCAGCCGTTCACTTGCCGGCCAGCTATGGGCAGTGGCATAAACTTGTTCGGCCAGTCCTGTTTCGCCATATTTTTCTATCCGCTCTCCGAGCTGGTAAATAACCTTCTGCCGCAATAAAACGGATTGATCTCCAATGGCATCCGGCCAACTGGCCATCTGATTCCCCCATTCCGCAAATTCATTCCCGTCAAGCAATTCGATCTCTGATTGTTTCTGAATATAGAACCAGGCATTTAATGCACTGGCCTTATCTTTGAAACGAGGTTTGAATCTGGTTTTATATCCGGAAGTTCCGGACACACCCAGATCACGCAGGGTAAATCGGGTCAGGCCCTGTTCAATTTTGCCGAAGAATAAAAACAGTAAATAACCAATATCATCGGCTCTGATCTGAACTATAAAATTTTCCATTGCTCCTTGCATGGTTGAATGGGAAAAATCCAGCTGATGCAGAGCAAATTTGATCAATTCTGATTTTGGCCATGAGCGACCAAAACTTCCGTTTGCGCATTGGCTACTGATCAGATCGATCAGTAAATCCCGAGTAACTACCTTGAACCAGGATTTCACATCACTGTTCTTCAGACCTTTGACAAACCCTGCGTTCAGCAGTATCGTTATTTGATCAGTGATATTTTGAATTTCCTTATAGGTAAATTTTCGGCCGTCGAAAATTCGCCCACGGCGATTGAGCATGCGAATATAAAGGCACTGGGCATCATCTGGCAGACTGCGAAAATCCTCCAGAAACCGTTTGTGCGCGGGTTCCAGCACAGGCAAATATCTGTCGTTAATCACGGCAAGAAATTCATTGAAGTGATCAAGATAATATCGCGGCGCTAATTTCAGCTGCGAGAAATTTTCCTCTGCCCGGGAAGTCGACTGGTTTTTAAGCGGGTAAGCGATTGCCTGCCATCATCTGTAAATCGAAAAGTAAGTTCTCAAAATAGAGAACTTATAACGGTTTGTCAATACCAGCAAAGGTTTTTCTTTTCTCCGCGTACGTAGTAGTTCTTGCTCTCATGGACTCTCCTGGAGATTACTCGGGACTTTTTTGAGCGTTCCCGGCAAGACGCGGCTCACGGTCAATATTTGCCTGTTCCGCTGAACGCCTCAACCCTTGTGAGTCGGATTCCCTGGGATCGACCAGGTTATCTGAGATGATCCATGTTCCAGTAACCATTGATTGGTTTTGGAAAAGTGCCTATTGCCAAAAAAACCCCTGTGGGCAGACAACGGAGAGGGATGTACTGATTTCAGTACCCGGTGTTTTTCCTGATTTATAAAGCTTCCTTTTTTCTGCGCATAACTACCCCACAGTAAAAAAACCAGGCCATTTCGTCGCTCATCCAGTGCCTGGATAGCACGATCCGTAAATTGCTCCCATCCTTTTCCCTGGTGGGATCCCGCTCGGTGCGCTTCCACCGTGAGAGTGGCATTAAGTAGCAAAACACCCTGCTCCGCCCAGCTTTGCAAATTACCCTCCAGTGGTATGGGAAGGCCGAGGTCTTGTTCCAGTTCCTTATAAATATTCACCAGCGATGGTGGACACTTGACGCCCGGGAGCACCGAGAAACAGAGCCCATGCGCCTGACCGGGACCGTGATAGGGGTCCTGGCCAAGAATAACCACTTTAACCTTATCAAATGGTGTTGAATTAAACGCATTGAACCAATTGTTGCTGGCCGGATAGATGATTTTTTGACTCGATTTTTCTTCGCGTAAAAAAGATTTAAGCGACTGCATATAAGGCTGCCTGAACTCATCCCCCAGCACTTCAAGCCATGAAGGTTCCAGCTGGATTGTTTGGTCTCTACTCATAAAACAGGGGCGCCCGGCCCAAACATACACCAGGACAGATCATGCCTTCTCCACAAAAGGTTTGACCGCTATTCGTTGAAGGGCAAATTTGATTAGTTTGTCTCGTCTGATACAGGCTCACGCGGTATTGCTGAAATTATGCAGGCCTGCCAATGCTTCATCTGGAACCATCGACAGCAATGAAAGCACACTGAGTATTATTTACTTAAAAACTGAAAAACGAAGACTTGTTGTGCTTGCTGGCTGCATAGGTTGATTATTACACTGAAACAGTACCGGGGGCGTTCTAAATGACCACGTCGTTGCTTCCATTCCCCATTTTTTCCTCAGCAAGGCCTGAATGAGCCTAGTTCTTCTCCATGAGCGAATGATAACGCCGATGAGGGAAAAACGGGACGTGGCCCTTCGGGTAAAATGATTGGAACCATTCGAGAATTATTCGCTTATGGGTGCTGCCTTCTCAAAAAAAAATTTGGACATGGAAAAGGTTGCTCCCTCTAGTTCCATTTCAGAATACTGAGTCTGATCGATAAACTTACACCGCCAGCGAAGAAACATTGACGATCTTTCCTGCTTGTATAACGATAGAAATTTGCAT
Source organism: uncultured Gammaproteobacteria bacterium (assembly GCA_964403545.1). Lineage (GTDB taxonomy): Bacteria > Pseudomonadota > Gammaproteobacteria > Arenicellales > Poriferihabitantaceae > VYFG01. The sequence continues at coordinate 23,644 of CAYOGN010000092.1, read as the reverse complement.
ACTATGCTATTTTGCTAAGGTTCTTCTGGTGAAAATTTTTCATCAGAGTGAAATGGGAAATCGGTGCATTGTGGCAATGGTTAATAACAATATTGTCACGATAATCCCGATACTGCCCCCGCAACGGTAAATGAGTCAAACCTGCACGTTCTTTAGACGGCCACTGTATCCATCTGGTATGGGAAGGCGCAGGCGGGAATCTTCTGATAATTCAGGGAACCCATAGTTCATGAGTCCGGAGACCGACCTCAGCTTAGGTGTGCCGGGCATTAGCCAGGCATAACATAAAGTGCACGGGTGCGTGCAACTACCTGGGATCTTTCAGATGAATAAAACCCTTTTGGCCGGGTTCTCCGGTGTGTTTTGCTTTTCCATTTTTACTCTTTCAATTACCGTATTTGCGGCAGACGATCCTCTGACCATTGTGGTTACCGCTTCACGCAGTGCCGAAACAGTCGATGAATCCATGGCGCCGGTCACCGTCATTGACCGAAGGCAGATTGAAAAAACTGGCGCCCTAAGCGTGCCACAGGTTCTGGCTACGGTACCGGGGCTTACCCTAAGCAATAATGGTGGTGCAGGGAAAACCACTTCAGTATTTTTGCGCGGCACAGAATCCGATCATGTTCTGGTTTTGATTGACGGGGTCAAAGCTGGCTCAGCCTCCCTTGGCACCACCCCTTTCCAGGATCTGCCATTGAGTCAGGTGGAAAAAATTGAAATTGTGCGTGGGCCACGCTCAAGCCTGTATGGCTCGGAGGCCATAGGTGGTGTTATTCAGATATTCACCCGAAAAGGTGGCAAGGGTACACGTCCGACATTCGGTGTCTCGGCTGGCAGTCATAACAGTAGCAACATTGAACTAGGAATTTCAGGAGGAACCGCTGGCGCCTGGTACACCATCACCGGGTCAAACTATCAAACCGATGGATTCGATGCCTGTGTGGGAAATCTCAATGGTGGATGTTTTGCCGACGAACCCGATGACGATGGTTACGAAAACACGGCGATCACGTTGCGCGGGGGCGGGCAGATTACTGATCGCCTCAGCATTGAAGGCGGCATCCTGAATGCCGAGAGTGAGACAGAATTTGATGGCTCATTTCAGAACGAATCTGAATCATTGACGCGTACAAGCCATGTAAAAGCAGCGTTGAAAGCCAGCGATAGCTGGGACACAAGTTTGTTAATCGCGAATTCGAAAGATGAATCAGAGAATTATTTGAACGGTGAGTTCGCCTCTCGTTTCGACACGGATCGAGACCAGGTCTCGTGGCAAAATGATCTTCTGCTGGGGGTGAATAAATTTGTCTTCGGCATCGACTATATAAAGGATGAAGTAGATAGTGATAACCCGTTCACCGTCAGCAGTCGGGACAATACGGGAGTCTTCGGTTTGTTGAAAAGGAACATCGGCGGCAACGATTTCGAATTTTCGTTACGCAACGATGATAATGAGCAGTTTGGTAATGAATCTACTGGCGGCATCGCATTCGGTCGGGATCTGAATAACAATAAAAGAATTGTGTTGTCCTATGGAACCGCATTTAAGGCCCCCACATTCAACGAATTGTATTTCCCCGGCTTTGGGAATCCCGATCTGGTCGCGGAAACTTCCGGCAGTATAGACCTTGGGTTTTCTGGTCGAGGCCAAAATCGATCCTGGTCGATGAATCTTTTTTACACAGAGATCGAAGATCTGATCAGCTTCGATCCGGTAACCTTTGCACCGGTCAATATTGGCAAGGCCGAGATTTCCGGCATCGAATTTTCCGCCTCCACAGCGATGGCCGGGTGGAACATCATTGGCAACCTGACCCTACAGGATCCGAAAGATGCCAGTGGCGGAATTAATGATGGCAATCAGTTGGCACGACGGCCAAAGCAAATCTTTCAGATCAGTGCAGATCGAGCCGTTGGAGACTGGACGTTTGGCGGCTCTGTCCTGTCCAGGGGTGACAGTTTCGATGATCTTGGTAATGTGACGAAACTGGATCAATTTACCGTGCTGGATTTGCGTGCGGGCTACCGCGTTCATGCGAAATGGATGTTAAGTGTTAATATAAACAATGCACTGGATGAAGAGTATGAGACCGCGGCATTTTTTAACCAGGATGGAGTAAACGCCCTGGCTACGCTACGCTACCTGCCAAAGTAATCGTTGGCCAATGATTTCCAGGATGCTGTCTCTCCCGGCCACCAGGATATGGTTAGGTTTGTCGTGGTGGCTGTATTTTGTTTATCCTGGGGTGGTAGCGGCTGAAATTCGGGTACTCGATGATTTCAACCGGGAGATCGTATTGGCTGCTCCTGCCAGCCGCATTGTCAGTCTGGCGCCGCACGTTACAGAAAACCTGTTTTCGGCAGGGGCAGGCGAGAAAATTGTAGGGGTGGTTGAATTTAGTAATTATCCACCTGCTGCAGAAAAAATTGCGTCCGTTGGCAGCTATGTCCAGTTTAATCTCGAAACAATTTTGACCCTTGAACCGGACCTGGTCGTCGCCTGGCGCAGTGGCAATAATAGCGATGCTCTCGACAGAATCGAGAAACTGGGCCTGCCCATCTACTACTCCGAGCCTCGAACCTTTGAGGATATTATTGAAAATATTGAAGAGCTCACCATCCTGGCCGGCACCCGGGAAACCATGGATCCGATGGTTTCCACAGTGGCGCAGACCATTGAGACCGCCCGCCAAACCTATGCAAATCGTCAATCCATTGCGGTGTTCTATCAGGTATGGCCGAATCCACTGATGACGTTAAATGGAGATCATTTTCTCACCCGGGTACTGGAGCTATGCGGCGCCAGAAATCTGTTTGCAGATCTTCCTGTTATCGCACCCCGGGTGAATATCGAAGCAGTCATTGAAGCGAATCCGGAAATCATTATCACTGGAAAAGTAGATGGCGTGAACCCGGACATGTCGATTTGGGATAAATGGCAGATCGTCGATGCTGTAAGGAATCAACATATTATATTTATCAATTCGGATGTAATGCACCGTCACACATTGCGCATGCTGCGGGAAATTCCGGTTTTTTGCGATCAAATTGACAAAGTACGACAGGCACTCCTGCGGTAGCTTTTTTATGATTGAACTTATAGTAGGTGGTGCGCGTAGTGGCAAGAGTGCCTACGCACTGCAAACCGCTGAAGGGATTAATGGGCAACATTATTTTATTGCCACTGCAACCGCTCAGGATGAAGAGATGACAGAACGCATACATCGTCATCAGACTGATAGATCATCACGCTGGCAACTTGTGGAGGAACCGCTATACCTTGCGGACACCATTGCCCGCTATCGAAAAGGAGATGTATTGCTGGTAGATTGCCTGACGTTATGGCTCAGTAACTGGCTTTGTTCAAAGGAAAAAAATCAGTGGAAAAATGAACAGCAGCGATTTCTCACGCTGCTTAATGACAGCGAATGCTCAATCTTTCTGGTCACAAACGAAGTTGGGATGGGGGTAATCCCTATGGATAAACTGGGCAGGGAATTTGTTGATTGTAGCGGCTGGCTGCACCAGGCTATTGGACAAATAGCAGACAAGATAACGCTGGTGATGTTTGGTGTTCCAACCTCAATAAAGTGAAAGGCGTAGAACTACTACCCGCCGGGTGCTACCCCGTGCCGCGCAAACTTTAACATGGAAATGACTTCCTCACGCACAAACTCCGTGATGATTCAGGGCACCACTTCCGATGCCGGCAAAAGCACACTGGTGGCGGGATTGTGTCGTGTTCTGGTGCGGCAGAGAATCAGCGTGGCACCATTTAAACCACAGAATATGGCACTCAATAGTGCCGTTACCATTGATGGTGGCGAGATCGGTCGGGCGCAGGCAGTCCAGGCGCTGGCTTGCGGAATTCCGCCGCATACCGATATGAATCCGGTATTACTCAAGCCAAACACCGATATCGGAGCCCAGGTGATCGTTCGGGGGCATGCAATTGGTAATATGGAGGCTGACGCTTATCATAAATATAAGCCCGAGTTACTGAAATCAGTCGTAGATTCATTTCAGCGATTGGCCGGTTGTTATGACGCCATTGTCATCGAAGGCGCAGGTTCACCCGCCGAAATAAATCTTCGTGATCGTGATATCGCCAACATGGGTTTTGCCGAAGCGGTTGACTGCCCCGTTATCCTGATCGCAGATATTGATCGTGGTGGCGTATTCGCCCATATCGTCGGAACGCTGGCCCTGATGTCTGCATCAGAGCAGGAAAGAATCAAGGGATTTGTCATCAATCGATTTCGAGGTGATATTGCCCTGTTGCAATCGGGATTAGACTGGCTGGAGCATCGCACCAGTAAACCCGTGCTGGGTGTATTGCCCTATTTGCAAGGTTTTCATCTTGAAGCGGAAGACGCAATACCGGTAGACAACCCATTGCCTCCCAAGGCAGAACAGGTACTTCGAATTGCAGTACCCGTATTGCCACGGATCAGCAATCATACCGATTTTGATCCGTTACGGTTACATCCCCAGGTGCAGCTCGAATTTATCGGTCCGACCTGTAAAATTCCGGATGTGGACCTGATTATCCTGCCGGGCTCAAAAAGTGTGATCGCTGACCTGAAATGGATGAAGACGCAACAATGGGACCTGGCTATCCAGCGCCACCTGCGCTATGGGGGAAAAGTACTCGCGGTCTGCGGCGGATTTCAAATGCTCGGAAACTGGCTCCACGATCCTGAGGGCGTTGAAGGTCCCGTAGAATCCGTTTCCGGCCTTGGAATATTCGAAATGGAGTCGACTCTGACCCCAATTAAACGGCTCAAAAATATTAAGGGTCATCTGACCATGGATAAGGTCGCAATCCAGGGCTACGAAATTCATACGGGCGTCTCTGCGGGAAAGGCACTTGACCATCCAGCTGTGATCACGGATGAAGGCTGTGATGGTGCAGTTAGCGATGACAACCAGGTGCTTGGGACTTATATTCATGGTCTGTTTGACCAGACAGAGGCTTGCAATATTCTGCTTCAGTGGGCGGGGCTGAAACAACCGAAATCAGCGGACTACATTGCACTTAGAGACGCTGAGATAGACCGACTGGCCGATGCGCTGGAAAATCACATGGATATCGGGAAGGTGATGTCATTGTTGAATTTGACTGCATCATAAGCCCTTTGAAGATTGCACAATATTCTTGAGCCGCAAAATGCAAACACTGGAGCAACAGCTTAGACAAACCATTGATCAAAAAACAAAACCTCTGGGAGCACTGGGGGATCTCGAGTCCCTGGCATTTCAGATTGGTAAAGTGCAGCACTCTTTGACCCCCAGACTAATCAATCCAACGATTCTCATTTTTGCCGGCGATCACGGCGCGGTGGTTGCGGGTATCAGCAACTATCCCCAGGAGGTGACCTTCCAGATGGTCAATAACTTTCTCCAGGGAGGTGCTGGCATTAATGTTTTCTGCCGCCAGAATGCCATTGATTTTTATGTGGTTGATGCGGGGGTCAACCATGATTTTCCACAACAACCCAAATTGATTGATGCCAAAGTCGACAAGGCCACAGGTAACTATCTGACGGAACCGGCAATGTCAGAACAACAACTGGAAGAATGTTTTGCCCATGGAGACCGGATCATCCATCGGCTGGATAGCGATGGATGTAATATTGTCGGCTTTGGAGAAATGGGAATCGGTAACACGTCGTCGGCAAGTTTGATCATGAGTACGATTTGTAATATTCCGATAGAGAATTGCTGCGGCCGTGGGGCGGGACTGGATGATCGCCAATTGGAAAATAAAATTGACTTGCTCCAACGGGCAATATCCAGGCACGGCAAACTGCAGTCGGCCAGGCAGTGCCTGCAAATCTTTGCTGGTTTTGAAATTGCGATGATGACTGGCGCGATGCTCAGTGCCTACAAACATAATATGCTTCTGATGGTAGATGGATTTATCTCAAGTGCCGCCTATCTTGCGGCAGTGACAATAAATCCGGCAATCTCCAGCAATGCAATATTTTGTCATTTATCTGATGAACATGGACACCTGAAACTGCTGGAGTTTTTGCGATCCAAACCACTGCTGAATCTATCCATGCGCCTGGGAGAAGGCACAGGTTGCGCCCTGGCCTACCCCATCATTAATTGTGCAGTAGCATTTCTCAATGATATGGCAAGTTTCGAAAGCGCGGCCGTCACTACGGGCAATTAACGACACTCTGGAATCACCTTGATCATCCCTCTTGCATTGAAAATTGCTCCAGGGGTTTCCGGGAAATACGAGCGACCATGATAAAAACGGAGTTAAATTATTTTTTCGCGGCGTTGATGTTTTATACCCGCATCCCCTGCCCGTCGTGGTTCCAACACAGGGACGAATATCTCGGTAAATCCCGCAAGTATTTCCCCCTGATGGGCTGGATCGTTGGTGCATTGGGCGTGGTAACGTTCTGGATTACACAATTTATATTGCCAACCAGTCTCGCTTTAATATTGTCCATGGCCGCAACAATTTTGGCGACCGGCGCCTTTCATGAAGATGGCTTTACCGATGTATGTGACGGATTTGGTGGTGGTTGGACTCGCGATCAAATCATGACCATCATGAAGGATAGTCGAATTGGAACCTACGGCACAGTTGGAATTGTTTTATTACTTTCGATCAAGTTTTTTACCCTATACGAGATTCAGAATGTATCCAACTCCCTGCTCCTTGTAACCCTGTTCAGCGGGCATGCGGTGAGTCGCTTTATCGCATCGATGTTTGTCCAATCACATGAATATGTCCAGGACCCGGATAAAAGCAAGATCAGACCCATTGCCACTCTTCGCCTTACTCCTGCAGAAAATTTATACAGCAGCCTCTTTGCAGTAATTCCGCTATTATTTTTCCTTCCCCACTGGCTGTTGATTTTTGCAATTGTGCCTGCCTACCTTGCTAAAATTTATCTGGGCGTTTATTTTAAACGCCGGATTGGTGGCTATACCGGAGATTGCCTGGGCGCGGTTCAACAGGTCAGCGAAGTCGTGTTTGCTTTGTCAATTCTTGCACTATGCAGATTTACTTGATTCGGCACACAACGCCTGAAATAAACCAGGATGTGTGTTATGGACAAGCCGATATTGAGCTGGCGAACAGTTTTGAAATAGAAAAGGACAAAATCCTTGCAACTATAAATCCTGTATTACCATTCGATGCCGTCTATTCCAGCCCACTGAAACGCTGCATTGATCTGGCTAACTATTTGCCCGGGGTGGATCCCGTCATTGATCAACGACTACTGGAACTGAATTTTGGCAATTGGGAATTAACCCGTTGGGATGAAATTGATCGTCAGGAATTTGACTTCTGGGCAAACGACTTTGTAGCGAGAAGTCCGCCAAACGGAGAATCTCTGGAGTCATTATATCAACGCACAGAAAGCTTTATTGAATACCTTTTGAACCAGACATCGGAGCGAATCGCAGTGGTCACCCATGCCGGTGTTATCCGCTGTTTCCGGGCATACATAACCACGATGCCACTGGCAAACGTATTTAGTCTGGATATCGACTATGGTGATATTTTTTTCGTTACTCTCGCGGGAGATATCAAACAATCAACCATCAAAAAGTTTAACCAAACCGATCAATTTTGAGTTCCCTGCAAATCAGAATAGAAATTGATTTATAACGCACCGACGAAGGGTTTTCAGGTGCGAAGAGGGATGGGGCCTGATTTTTGGTGCTGCACTGACGCAGCGATGTTGCAGAAATTCAGGCTGATCGGCAGGCCGCCGGTGAGCCTTCAAATTCCGATATATCGGGTTTTTAATTCCGGATTTTCTGCCAGCGCGGCGGAATCTCCTTTCCACACCACAACGCCTTTCTCGATAATATAGTGCCTGTCGGCAATCCTTGAAAGATCATCGATATTCTTGTCTATGAGGAGAATGGATAGACCGGTTTGTTTTAGCTGGTTCAGGCGCTTCCAGATTTCCTGCCGGATAAGCGGCGCCAGACCTTCGGTGGCCTCGTCCAGAATCAATAAGCCCGGATTCAGCATTAGCGCGCGTCCGATCGCGAGCATTTGTTGTTCGCCACCCGATAGTTGATTGCCCATATTTTCCAGCCGGGGCTTGAGTGCCGGAAAAAAATCGAGAACGCTATCGAGATTCCAGGGAGTCGTAGCGCCTGTGTAGTTTGCCGAAGTCGCAATCAGATTTTCGCGAACCGTAAGGTTGGGAAATATTTGCCGGCCTTCCGGCACCAGACCGATGCCCAGTTGAGCAACCTGGAATGCGGGCTTGCCACTCACCACAGCACCATTGTAACGGATTTCTCCCGAGCGGCTGGGTACCGTACCCAGGATGGATCCTACGGTGGTGGTTTTTCCCATGCCATTGCGTCCAATCAATGTCGTCACCTCGCCCCTGGCGGCGACCAGGGTCATGCCAAACAACGCCTGGATGGTGCCGTAAAATGTTTCGACGTTTTTCAGCTCAAGCATGATCTTCACCGAGGTACGCTCGCTGTACGTCCCGGTTGCTGCGTATATTTTCCACTGTATCGGTGGCAATGATATGTCCGTTGACCAATACAGACAGGGTATCTGCGAGACTGAACACCGCATCCATATCATGCTCGATAAGCAATATTGTCTTTTCTTTTTTTAACCGGTTGAGAATACCAACCATGCGGGATGATTCTTCCGACCCCATGCCAGCCATTGGTTCGTCCAGCAAAAGAAGTTTGGGTTTCATCGCCAGCGCCATGGCTACTTCGAGCTGGCGCTGCTCACCATGAGATACATTCGCTGCCACCCGATCCGCCTGACCCTCCAGGCCTACCTCGGCAAGGTACTGCATCGCTGCATCCATCATTTCACGATCTTCCCGAACCGGTGACCAGAACCGAAAAGAGTGACCGCGTGTTCCCTGGACCGCAAGCATCGCATTCTCCAACAGCGTCATGGGCATGAGCACGCTGGTTATCTGAAATGAGCGGGCAAGACCGGCCCGCGCTCGCCGTGCCGAGTCAAGAGAAGTAATATTTCTGCCTTCGAAATAGATTCTGCCGCCGGTTGGTTTGAGTTGGCCTGACAACTGCGCGATAAGAGTCGTCTTACCGGCACCATTGGGTCCGATAACGGCATGTATCTGCCCCGACTGGACAGACAAATTGACATCGTTGGTAGCAATAATTCCACCAAAGTTTTTATGCAACCCCGTGACTTTTAATAATGGGTCGACCATTATGGCTGCTCCTCATGGTCAAATCGGCTTAACCACCCGTGGATTCCACCCTTGCCAAACAACACCAGGCCAACCAGCATCAAACCGAAGATCAGATGCCAATAAACTGTGATGTTAGAAAGTATTTCTTCCAGAAAGACAAATGCAGCAGCACCCACCAAAGGTCCAATCAGCGTTCCGGCACCTCCCATAACCACCATAAAAATTAACTCGCCGGATCTTGTCCAACCCATCATTTCGGGGCTGATATAGCTGGTGAAGTTACCCAGCAGCATACCTGCAATTCCACAAATTACACCGGAAATAACGTAGCAGGTAAGGCGATAACGGTAAGTACTGAAACCTAATGATTGCATACGTTGCTCATTATGTCTCGCACCAACAATCACCCGACCATAGCGGGCGTGAACCAGGCGATGGATAAAGAACAAAGTGAGCAACAAAACGCCAAAAATCCAGTAGTACATCCCGTAGTCACCATTCATGCTCAGCCAGGCCGGAAACTCACTACGTAAATATATGACCAGCCCATCATCAGCCCCATATTCCTCGAGACTGACAAAGGTGAAATACACCATCTGGCTAAAAGCCAGGGTGATCATAATAAAATAAACGCCTTTCGTTCGCAGACAGATAGCGCCCGTAATAAAAGCAAATGTCGCGCTCACGCTAATGGTTAAGCCAAGATGAACCCAACCATTATAGATATCATAGTAAGCAGGAATACCGACACAATATGCCCCAATTCCGAGATATGCCGCGTGACCAAAGCTTACCATGCCACCATATCCCAGAATCAGATTCAGGCTGAGCGCCGCAATGGCGAGTATGAGCGCCCTGCTCAACAATAATAAATAGAATGGTTGGTCGATCAGGTCAAAGATCATTGGTGCGATGGCCAACCATAGCAATAAACCCGCATAGACGCGCCCGGACACGGTGACGGGAAGCAGTTTCATTTACTACTTACCACCGCCAGGTGGAAATAATCCCTGGGGTTTAAATGACAGCACCACCGTCATCAGGATATAAACCAGCATCGCCGACAATGCGGGGGCCGCAGTTTCTGCATTTTGTACGGACATCGATAGTTCCAGCACGTCGTCCAGATAGGATCGGCCAAGGGTATCGAGCAGACCAATGATAAGCGCCGCATAAAATGCACCTTTGATCGAGCCAATGCCGCCAACGATCACCACAACGAAAGCAATGATGATGATCTCGTTGCCCATACCGATACTTGCTTCAGTGATGGGTGCAATCAGCATACCGGCAAAGCCAGACATCGTAGCACCAATTGCAAACACAATCAGGAACAGCTTGTTGATGTTGACACCGAGGGCTTCCACCATGGTCCGGTTAGATGCGCCTGCACGGATCAGCATACCAAGCTTTGTTTTGGTCACCATAAAATAAAGCAAGGCAGCGACCAGTAATCCGCAGAAAATGATCAGCAGGCGATAACTTGGTAAAACCAGGCTGCCAACGGCAATCTGTCCATTCAACATGTCCGGTAAAGGAATTGCCATACCGGCGGCACCCCAGATAATATGCACAAGCGTGTCGAAAATCAGGATGAGACCAAAGGTCACCAGAACATGGTCAAGATGGTCACTACGATATAGCCGTCTGGCTACAAAAACCTCCACCAGGGCACCAATGGCAAAGGTACAGATCAGGCCCACAACAATACCGGCGAGGAAAGACCCGCTCACAGACACCACAGTACCGCAGAAATAAGCGCCAATCATGTAAAACGAACCATGGGCCAGATTGATAAAATCCATAATGCCAAAAATCAGGGTCAATCCTGAAGCCAGCAAAAACAGCAACAGCCCCAGCTGCAGGCCGTTCATAATCTGGGTTATCAGTAGATTCCAGTCCATCGATACTAGTGGTCCAACACACTATGATTGATGGGTTCAGCGAGCCGAGAAGCCATTGGCCACAAGGCGCGTCTCGCAGGGAATGGTCGCTCCCTTTCCAAGAGACGCAACACCGCGGATGATGGCTTATCGGCGCGCCCGCACCAGAAACTGGCGGGGCGCGCTGACTGATTGAACGCTAAGAGATATTCAGAACTACAGATTGCAATCCGCAGCGTAAGGGTCCTGATGATTCTCCAGCACCGTACTGACTATTTTAGTGGTCCAGCGCCCCTGATCATCAGCCACCACTTCTCGCAGATAAAAATTCTGGATCGGCATGTGGTTGTTTCCGTAAGTGTACTTGCCACGTACAGAATCATAATTGGCAGATTCCATGGCAGCGCGCATACCATCCATATCATCCAGATTTCCATCCACCGCTTCCACCGCACTCTTGATCAGGAAAATAGAATCATAGGCCTGTGCAGCGTAGAAAGAAGGGTAACGATCGTGCTTGGCGAGAAACGAAGAAACGAATTTTTTATTGGCCGGGGTATCCAGATCAGGCGCCCAGAACTGGGTCATTTTGGAACCCATTACACCTTCAAGTTTCGCCCCCTGTAATTTTGGTAGCGCAATGGAATCCACGGTGAATACGGTGTATAGCGGCATCACACCTTGCAAGCCTGCCTGCTGGTACTGCTTGATAAATGCCCCTCCTGCCTTGCCCGGATAGAATACAAATATCCCTTCCGCACCAGAGGATTTTGCCTTGGCCAGTTCGGCAGAGAAATCAAGCTGGGCATCTGCGCCCCACTTGGTGAAATCCTTACCCACAATCTCACCGGTAAATGTCTTCTCGACCCCGGCCACCATATCTTTACCCGCAGCATAATTTGGCGCCATAACATAAAGTGATTTAACCCCCTGCTGGGACAGATGCTCGCCCATGGCCATCGGTGTCTGGTCATTCTGCCACGAAGTAGAGAAGAAATTCTTGTTACACAGTTTTCCGGCAATCTTGGACGGTCCCGCATTGGCACTGATCAGAAACTTTCCTGCGTCCAACACTGATTTCATCGATGCCAGCAACACGTGGGACCAGATATATCCAGCGACGAAATCAACATCGTCCTGCTTCACCAGTTTGTCGGTTTTCTGTTTACCGATATCGGGCTTGAAACCATCGTCTTCCATGATCAATTCAACATCCAGATCTCCCATTTTGTTCTCGATATGTTCCAGCGCAAGATTCACCGCGTCCTGGATATCGGCGCCGATGACACCGGCCGGGGTGGTCAGGGTAGTAACGAAGCCAATTTTGACACTATCGGCCTGGGCAATACCCACGCCAGTCAGTGCAGTAGCCAGCAATGTGCTGGTAATTAATTTTGAGACTATTTTCACGTAAATTATCCTCTTGGTCTTTGTGATTACTAAAAAATTATCAATGTTAATCAGATTGGAAAACCCGACCGGGGGAAACCGTGGCCGGGATAGATACCCTGTATATTAGCGCCTTTTCCGACGGTTTACATCAAAAGAGGGAGAAATATTCCCGATGCTCCCAATCTGACACCGTCCGAACAAACCGATTCCACTCGTGATGTTTAATACAGGAATAGTAATTTACAAACTCTTCACCCAGGGATTGGCGATAAAAACTGCTTCCCTCGAACGCGATCAGGGCGTCAATGAGGCTAACAGGCAATTTTTCAGCCTCGTTATCATACGGTGATTCCACCGCTGGTGGCGGAATCAAATTCTGCTCGATACCGTCAAGACCACACAGAACCTGGGAAGCAATATAAAGATATGGATTGGCCGCCGATTCACCTACTCTGTTCTCTATCCTCGACTCAGACCCGCCTTCACGACACAGAACACGCACCATTGCACCACGATTGTCCCTTCCCCATTGAATACGATCCGGTGCCAAAGCAAATGGCTGATAGCGTTTATAGCCATTGATTGTTGGGGTAGAAAGCAGGCAACTTTCTTCACCATGAGCGAGCAATCCCGCGATCCATTGGGTACATACCGACGACAATTGGCCACCCTTAGGTTCAGCAAACAGGTTTTCTCTTGACGTTAAATCGACCACCGACTGATGCAAATGCCAGCCATTACCCATGGCATTGTGCAAATTTGGACGACACATGAAAGTCGCGTGGTAGCCTTCCCGTTTGCACACCTGCTTGACCATACTACGAAACAACACCAGGTTATCTGCAGCCTGTAACCCGGTATCTGGCTGAAATGTGATCTCAAACTGACTCGGGCCGAACTCGGCTTCCATGGTTCTTAGCGGCAACTCCAGCTGCTCGGCATGGCGGCGAATCAAATCCATTACCGGTTCAATCTGGTCGTAATTCTGCTCTGTCAAATACTGATATCCGTGTGACAGCAAACGGGTTTCCGGCGGTGTCTCGGGCCTGCCGCTATGATGGTGTTCAAGATTGGACTCGGTGAGGCGATAGACATAAAACTCCACCTCAAGTCCACAAATAAAATCCAGGTTATGTTGATGTAATCGTTCAATGGCCTGACGCAGGATGTAGCGGGTCGACAACTGGAGCGGCGCACCATCCATAGTAAACAAATCGGCCAGGATCCAGCCGCAATTTTTCACCCACGGAAGAATTTTGAAGGTTTGCGGGTCGGGCAGCATCAAAATATCCGAGGCACCAGTCATCAACCCCCGTCCAAACCCTGCGTCCTCACTCCAGACTGGAAACACGGTAGTGTGGGAAGTATCCTTAAGCAACAGGGTACTCGTTACCGCAACCCCGTTTTCCAACGCAGAAGGCAAGTCATCTGCGACAATCACTTTACCACGCAGTATGCCGTGCTGGTCAACAAAAGAGATCCGAATCGTTTCCAGTTTATGCTCTGCAACCAGCTCAAGGACCTTGTCAACCCACGCCTTTTCTGCCTCACCGCGTAAGCCGTGGCAGGTGCCAAACTCTGTTTTATGGCTTGCCCTATTGTTCATTTTCTGCTTTTTTCATGCCAGCTGGCCATGACGATTGCTGGCGACGGGATCGTTCTGTCGCAACCCATGCCGCGCGCCAGTCATGGATGGGAACTACGGTATCAATGGCCATTGGACCTTCAATGCCCGCAACCAACTCAATATTGCCATGCATCGGTAATTGAGCCGACTCTTCCCGCTCTACTTTGGCAATCATTTCTTTTAATAATCGCCGATATCTTATAATGGCCTTGTCCGATTGCCCCAGATGCTCATCAGCGCGATTCTGGATGGGCCCCATGGATTCACAGGCCCATTGATCATGTACATTTATATCGGCACCCATCCCGGTATAGGTAGCTTTGGCCTGCTCCCCGGGATCATAGTGATACTGATTACTGCTGTTTTTCACCGGCCTGTACTCCGGTAATGTGTGTTCCTTCATCCGCTGCTGTCGCATGGTCTGCTTGTCAACGGGATCACCGAAACTGGTAAACATGGAATACCAATAGCAATGCGTGTCATCCACCGGAACATGCCATTGTGTGATATTCATCTGATTTGACATCGGTATCGTGATCGCACAGGGAAATACCTGATTCGTCACCCGAACATGGATGTTGTCCTGGTCCAGTTCCCTCAGCGTAATCAGCCTGAGGCCATAGTCCGTGAGCTCAACCTCGATGGTGGGCCTCGAATGCTCCCGCAATACCCTGGTCATCGGAATATCCGTGTTCACCGCGGTATCACGAAACTGCTTACCATAGCTGATTGCCGGATCCTCGTCTTCGAGAAAACGATGGAGGAACGAAGCATGAGCCGGATCGATACCAACCTCCAGCGCCTGCAGCCAGTTGCAGTGCCACAATCCCTTAAATGCGAATACATGGCTCGTTGGAGCCCGAAAGCAATCGAACTCCGGAAAAGGTGGTGGTTCACCGGGCCCCAGGTAGGCAAATAATATCCCGTTCTTTTCCACTACCGGATAGCTGGTAGCACGTATCTGCTCATGCATCCGGCTATTTTCAGGTTCAGCAGGTTGCTCCAGGCACTGGCCATTGGGAGCGAACAGCCAGCCGTGAAACACACAGCGAAGCCCACCATTTTCCAGACGACCAAAACATAGATCTGCACCGCGATGGGGACAGTTGCGCTGCATTAAACCAGGATTCCCTTGCTGATTCCGAAACAACACCAGGTCTTCACCCAGCAGTCGTACCGGGGCGATCGGCCTGTCTCCCTCCAGTTCTTCTGTCAATGCCGCCGGAATCCAGTATCGGCGCAGCAATTCCCCGGCAGGCTGGCCTTTGCCGACCCTGGTCAGGATTTGATTTTGTTCCTCGCTTAACATGTCGGATCCAAATTTTTTGTTTAACGGGCTTTTGAGTTTACGGGATTAATGAATCAAAGGGCATGAATCATACTGAAATGCACAATTGCTGTCATGATCCTGGAACCTGCAGTTGGCCGCTTCAAACCTGGAGATTCACACCCGGGATTGAATCATTGGATTAAAAATGGGTCATAATCAATGTCTCGTTGGCCTGGAAACATTTGGCTTTGGTACATTTTTCACCCAGGGAGTTATATACCATGAAGAATTTTATTAACTACAATTCCATTCTTGCAGTTTTCATTGCTTTACCATTATTGATGCTCTCCCCGCAGGGAAGTGCCGGAGAAGTTGTGGTCTCCGGCGATTTCGCAGGTGCCAGCAATCATAAGACCACCGGCGGAGTGAGTGTGATTAAAACAGCGGAAGGTCTGGCTGTGGTTTTGGGACCGGATTTCACCTTTGATGGCGCCCCCGACCCCAAAGTCGGGTTTGGTAAAAGCGGACAGTATGATATCAGCTCGCAACTCGCGCATCTTAAGTCCAATACCGGCGAGCAAAGTTACCCTGTACCCACAGAGGTCAATGTCAGCAACTACAATGAGATTTATATCTGGTGCGAAAAATACAGCGTACCGTTAGGTGTCGCCAAAATAAATTAAATTACAAATAATGCAGCCAGTGCGGTAACAGTCGCGCGTTCATTCCGGTTGCCACTTGTCAAGTAGTTGGGCTTCTGTTGCAGTAGGGCTTTACAACGCAGGTTTTTTTGTCCTGCTCCATAGATACGCCGTAGTTCGCTCAAATTGCAGGCCGCCGCAGACCCTGATCTGGGGCGGCTCTCTGATTCTGGTTTTTCTCTGGCATCATGAATTGATCTCCAGAACCCTGATGGATCAACCCGGTGACAGTTTTTATAGTTTATCTGCATTCCAGCAAACTGGACTGGTGACATGGTCCATATTACTGATTTTCGTATTGTTCCGGCTTTCAATTTTCAAATCAAACAAAGTTTATGCCTGGCGTGTTGCGCACAATTTATGGCAATTACCTGCTTTTATCATTGATCTATCTTTAACCCTGATTCTGTTTTTTCTGCTGGTTCGTATTTCGCCGCAAATATACTATTTTTATTATCAACTGGTGATTCCGGGCTTACCTGCGCAATGGGTTATCAAACCAGGCGTTGAGCTTGACCTGCTTGTACCAGAACTACTATTGCACTCCAGAATGGGCTACAGTGACCTGCTGACCGGGCTGACATTCTGGTCTCTTAACCTTGGCACACTGTGGCGATACCTTTGGTTGCTGACCATCCGCCAATGGAGGATGTGGTCGATCTTAATCGGTGCCGGTTTTGGTCTGGTCTACTTTTGCTGGGCCACCTCCTATCCACTACTATAAGTAGTCCTGAAAGCACTTCAGCATCACCCACTTGCCTCGCGACTGTTCTACCGAAAAAAATCCGGGCCCAGCGTCTTTATCGATGTTGGATTTCGTTTCCTCTAATAAAGATCATGGTATTATTATGCTGCTGGATCTTTTTTTTTAGTTGCAACGATCGCAATAGAGGAGAGAAATGTTTGACATTGTCATTTTGATAGGAGCGATATGTGGCCCCATTATGGTAATCGGCTCGATGGCACTCCTGTACAGTGGGGCAATTTCACTACGGGGAGCCGCCTGTGATGGTGAAGCACTGTCAATTGAGCTAATCAAGGAAATCAAACTGTCTACCCGATATCCGGCACTCGCCCTGTTCCTTATAGGATTCATATTTTTCATCTCGGCAGCATGGTTTGCCCAACAGGGAAATGTAAAAAAGATACGACTGGACGGTGTAGTATCTTCTCCAAATGAACTCGTTGGTGTAGAAATTATATTGAGCGCAGGTTCATGGAAACGAGATATTCGAGATCAGACGGGAAGGTTTTCTTTTCTGTTTCATCCAAATGTAGAGAATCTGAGTGCAACATTTGTTGCGCCGGGTTATGAAAATTCGGGGGTTAGCAAGATGATTACCATTGATTCAGACAGTTCCAGTATAGGAGAAATAGATTTAGGAAAGAGAATTGTCAACAGCATTCAACCACAGGAAAACATACCGCCGAGGCAGGGGCCCGAACCTTCTGATTCGAGAGGGCTTTTCTGATGAAAAAGGTTCGCAAGATTATCGTGTCCGGTGTATTGCTTGTCGCTGGTTTGCAGCCAATGATTTCTTTCGCTGAAACATTGTCGGGCCAGGTTGTAGACAAGCAGGGAATTCCGGTTCCAGGTATGGAGGTAAAATTATTTCATCCAGAGCAAGGCACGAGTCGACCAAGATATACAAACCAAAAGGGAGTCTTTAACTTTGACTACGTTCCTCCGGTTCAGGGTTCCTATGATATTGAACTCTATTGGATGGGTCAGCTTGTTTTTCGAAAATCCATTGCGGTAAAAGGAGATGTTGAACTTGACCCCATTCACCTCTAAATCAATCTTGATACAGGGCGAACCCGAAATCGCTGAACCCATCAATCATAGTGTGTTGGACCACTAGTGCTTTACTACCCACTGTGCAACGATCGCTATTTTCGGGAAAACCCGGATATCGCCGGCTACACCGCGCGCAATCTCAAGAATCTGCGAAGCTGGATCCGAGACCCATGACAGGAAACGAGTAGGAAATCCAGGTGCCGCCAGTACAAATCACGATTCGCTTCATTTTCGCTTCATCATTGAACTTCGTCGGCACACACTAAGAAATAAACATGCCTTTCAGGGTAAAGAAAAATAATGCGGCCAGAACCCCCCCCACAGGCAAGGTAATGATCCACGACATAAACACTTCGCCCACCACGCGTAAATCAATGGCACCGATACCACGCGCCATTCCGACCCCGATCACACCGCCCACGGCAATCTGGGTAGTTGATACGGGCAGCCCGGTTCTGGACGCAATAACCACCGTCGCTGCAGCAGCCAGGGTAGCGCAAAATCCTTTGGTAGGCGTCAGTGGCGTGATTTTTGATCCTATGGTCTGCATGACACGATAACCCATAGTAGCCAGGCCAATAACGATACCCGCTCCACCGAGTAGCAATACCCAAAGCGGTAACGAGGCTTTTTGCGTCAATTCACCACCGGATTGCACAATACTGACCACTGCAGCAAGAGGGCCAATGCCATTGGCAACATCATTTGATCCGTGGGCAAAGGCCATTGCGCTGGCAGTGAATAACATCATCGGAACGAATACTTTTTCCACACTGGCAAAATGGAAATCTTTATCTGCTTCAGCATCGATGGATATATTCCTGATCAGCAACCAACTGATAAAAGCCACCAGCAAGCCAATACCAATAGAGATAAAAAAACTCTGGGGAATCGTTAAATTGATATTAAGGTGTTTCAGCCCTTTAAACACAGTCACCAGTGAAATAATAAACCCCACCATAAACACATACATCGGCGACCATTTTTTTGCTTCCTCAAATGGATTTTCTGTATTCAAAATGAGCCGCCGTATACTCATCATCAACAGGTAGGCAATCACCCCCCCCACCACAGGCGATACTACCCAGCTCAGTACAATGGTGGTGATCCTGCCCCATTGCACAGCATCGATTCCAATCCCTACCATACCAAAACCAACAATTGCACCAATAATAGAATGGGTTGTCGAAACCGGCCAGCCACGGGTTGAAGCAATGAGCAACCAGGTCGCTGAGGCAAGCAATGCTGCCAACATACCAAAAACCAGAATCTCTGGTTGATCCACAATGGAGGCTGGATCAATAATGCCCTTGCGAATAGTCTTTGTGACGTGTCCACCGGCAAGAAACGCGCCTGCAAACTCGAAAACAGCGGCAATAATGATGGCCTGCTTTACGGTGATGGCATTGGAGCCAACGGATGTTCCCATGGCGTTGGCAACATCATTTGCACCAATGCCCCAGGTCATAAAAAAACCAAAAATAATCGCAATGGCAATTAAAATGGTGCCATGCTGGGCCAGTATTTCCATAATATCTAATTAGTGGTTCAACACATTATGATTGATGGGTTCAGCGTGCAATAAAAAGTCGAATCCGATCACCTACTTTCTCGGCATGATCGGCCAGATCACCCACCCATTCGATAATGCGATACCACATTATCACTGAAACCGGGTCTATTTCGGATTCAATGCCATAGAGCGCTCTGGCAAGTTCAAGCTCCAGTGCATCGGCCTCATCCTCGATCAGGTTGAGCCGGTCTACCATTTCTTCAACCTTTCGCGCCTGATTGCCACGAAATCCCATTTCCAGCAGTTCATCCAGTTCATCGATCACCTTGAGCGCATACTCGCAAACTTCGAGGCAGCTGTCTGCCAGCGCAATGATGGGTGCCTGCATCTCCGCCGGAATTCGCATTTCTCTCTCATATAACAGCTCCGCAATATCCTGGGCAGTATCGGCAATACTATCCTGAATATGCAGGACTTCCAGCAGGTCGCGCCGGTCAATGGGCATAAAAAGGCTCTTCGGCAGACGCCCGCGCAGCCTGTTTTTAATTTTGTCAGCTTCGTTTTCCTTGGTCTCTATACGATTTGCGATTTCCCTGAATTTCTCAGTATCGTTGTCGCTTAAGGCCTGAAACAGGCCTGGCACTTCCCTGGCACCGTCCACAGCTGCCCGCATGTGCTCCTGAATCGCTATCAGGGGTGAGCGTTTTACCAGCTTGGTAAGTGGGTTTAAAATCATCTTGATTACTCAGATTCTGGAGGTACGGATTATGCCGGAATCGGTAATGAATCGCTGTAAATATTCAGCTTTCAGCGCTCAAAATAAGCGTCCTGGAAATTTTTCCAACTGACCATTTTCCGGCCAACGATCAGGCACAGGATGGCCCAGGTGGCACCCGCAATCCATCCGGCGATCACATCAGTCGGCCAGTTAAATGAACGCAAACAAACCCAGAGACACAAGCGCTACCGCGAATTCGGTAGCATACTCCGGAACAATACGTTTCAATGTGTTGCGTTACCCGGGGTCATCATCTTTGTTTTATTGGTAATTGCCATAAAGGTTTCCGCGGCAGGAGAGGAAAATATTTATTTCTTACAGCGTCTTTAGCCTGACAATCCTCTATTCGGTATTGATTGAGTTCAATCCAAGGATCACCATCCCGATAAATGCCAGACATACCCCGATCCATTGTCCGGGATTCAAGTCTTCTTTGAACACCAGCACAGATACGAGGACAGCAATTACGATCGTGCCGCCAACGATAAACGGAATTGCCGTGCTCGCTGCCATCGGCTTTTCCCCGGCAAACCCACGAAACAAATAGAAATACATAATTTCTGCGAAGCCTATACACATGCCGGCACCAATTGCCCAGATATAAGCTTTGCCCGGCAATGTAACGCTCACCTGCTGGCGAGCCAGGTAGGATAAATAGACCAGAGACACCATCATCGCGGAGGCCTGCAGACTTAATGTCGCGAGTATTGGAGCGGTATCAACAGGGACCCCATGACCACTCGAAATCTTAACCAATAGATGATAGGCGGCATAACAAATGGTGATCAGTAGCAGCAATATCAGGGTATACATGATTTTTTAACCTGAATGGACTGCAGTACATATTCTGTGGACGATTGTCTGAGCATAATCCAGATTGTCACCATATTTGGAGGAAAGAAGAATACCTGACCTTTTCCTGCCAACGCAACGGTTGAATAATTAATTCGCCAATCAAATGCAAAATCACTCAGCGCAAAATGTTATAGTGCATTCATCAGACGTGGGGAGTAGTCCATGAGCGACCCATCAACCGGCAGTGTGCCGGACAATATTACCACCGCCACAGCGACGCTGGAACACCTCACAGGACCAGCGCGGGGCACTGCTTCCTGGCTGGAAGGCGATGCACAGGATATATTTGCCAGCGAAAGCCGTACGTTACGCATTGCCCCGCCCCGACAGCATCATTCCGATGTCAATGTGTTAGCCCGATTCCGCCGCGCCGGGGATACCTATGAAATTGAGGCTTGTGGTGAAAATATCATTTGGGTGAATGGAAACCGTGTATCCGCCAAAGTGCTGGATTCCGGGGATCTCATTGAGTTCGGCGACACGGGGCCTTTATGCCGGTTCAATTTACATCAAGATGGTGTGTTATTGCGCAAAACCGTTGCTGAAATTTTTAACGACTATATGGATTATGCCCGGGTTAGCCGGGTTCCTCTAACCACTCGCGTCCAGCGCGCCACTGGCAACCTGTTCGGAAGTCTGACCAGGCAAACAACGCTGATGTTTCGCTCGGCTTTTGTATTGGCATTGGTTGTGCTGTCGTTTATGACGGGGTATCAGATATATTCTGCCAACCAGCTGCAAAAACACCTTGAGAGTGATGGTCAAAGGCTGGATGCATTCAGCAGCGTTCTGACGAGAACCAGAGAGGAAACCCTGCATCCGGGCGATCTGATCGAACTACGCAAAGAAATAAACCAAAATTTGACCAGCGCATCTGAGCGATTGGCAGCACTTGAAGCCCGTTCCGGAGCCAGTGCCCGGGTTATTCGCTCCGCAGCTGCATCGGTTGTCTTCCTCCAGGGCGCCTATGGATTCAAGGAAATTAAAACTGGCCGCATGCTAAGACATGTAGTGGACAGTGAAGGCAATATTTTAATGACCCAGAAAAGTCAGCCATTATTGACACTGGAAGGGGAAGGAATCATTGCCGAGCGCCTGTTTACCGGCACAGCTTTCGTCATCAGTGAAACAGGCCTTCTGTTAACAAACCGTCATGTAGCATTGCCCTGGGAAAATGATACCCGAATTACGATCATGGAAGAACGGGGAATGAAACCAGTGATGACAAGATTTCTCGGTTACCTTCCCGACAGAGTGACGCCGTTCGACGTCACTTTGCATAAGGCCAGCGATGAAGCTGATCTTGCCATATTATCGTGTACGGCAGTCACCGAAAATATACCACGATTAATCCTGAGTGAGTCTGGTCCGGCGTTGGGTGATGAAGTCATTGTCATGGGTTACCCAACTGGCCTGAAATCCATGGTGGCGCAAACTGGTGAAGATTTTATCGATGATTTGAATAAGGGTGATGGAGTTGACTTTTGGGAAGTGGCCAATCGTCTGGCGCAAAATCAGTTTATTCATCCTCTCGCAAGTCGGGGTATTGTCGCCCGGGTTTCCACCGCGACAGTTGTTTATGATGCCGAGACTACCCATGGCGGTAGCGGTGGCCCGGTACTGGACACAGACGGCAAAGTTGTCGCGGTCAATGCCGCTATTATTCCTGATTACTCCGGTTCAAACATTGGCATACCCATAGAGCATGTAAAAAAACTACTGAAAGATATTGAGACACAAGCGTTACAGTAAAGAATACCGGCATCTTAAACAACTAACCGGGTGGATACTGATCAAACGCAGGCAAGTCATCACATATTTCAACCCACGCCGCCTTGTTTCCGACAAAGATATTGTCAACTGGTCTGGTTTTCGGATCATCATCGAGCACACCCATGGGAATCACGGCAATTTTCCTTTTGGAATCGATACGCGGTAAGCCGGATCCACAGATATCACAAAACGAATGAGTGAAAAAACGTGCTGTGGGTAGTTTATAGCTGGCCTGGTGCTGTTCTCCTTTAGTAAAATGCACCGCATCCATATGGGTGAACCCGTTAGTGGTATAAGCCGCAGAACGCGCCTGGCGACAGCGTGAGCAATGGCAGTTATGTACAACTTTGAATGGACCCGATACTTGAAACTCTACGGCACCACACAGGCAGCTACCACGCACAATACCTTCTGTA
This sequence comes from uncultured Gammaproteobacteria bacterium, assembly GCA_964403545.1. Classification (GTDB taxonomy): domain Bacteria; phylum Pseudomonadota; class Gammaproteobacteria; order Arenicellales; family Poriferihabitantaceae; genus VYFG01. The sequence goes on along the minus strand of CAYOGN010000092.1, from coordinate 450 downwards.
GCAGATGCAAGGGGTTTGTCGGGGTACGCCGGCAAATCATTACCTTCTGGTTGCGCGTCATAACACGCCAGATTATCTGAGATGTCGTGCCAGGGTGCTTTCGACCCGGCAAAAATATGCGCGTTCACCCCGGGCCCTTCATCATGACAACCGGCCGGAACATAAACAAGCTCACCATCACCACTATCTTGCGGCACTACCGATCCACAAACCCCGCAAAAGCAACGAACCACCGAAGGCGATGATACAAAGTCGACAACCGTCTCACGATCGCTGGTCCATTGAAAATCTTTGGCTGCCATCAGGTAGTAGGTGCCAAATGCCGCGCCATGAGCTTTGCGACACATAGAACAATGGCAATGATAGGCCTCTACCGGTGTCCCAGTAATTTGCCAACTCACACTGCTGCATAAACATTTACCACTGCTCATAATAAATCCTCGTTTATAA
>CAYOGN010000091.1:0-19797 GCA_964403545.1 uncultured Gammaproteobacteria bacterium | reverse complement strand
CTTTTGCGGTAGAATCGTGCTTCCAGTCTGCATTTCTACTCCACCTGCTCTAGCGATACCTTGCATCATATACTCAAACATTTTCTCAGCCCTCAAAGAAATTAAAAAACATGAATTACCTCTATGGCTTGTATTATCTAGCCAATAGTGAGAATGTTACAAACGATCATTATTCACACGTTAGATGAATTATTCTCATCATTAAAAGACATGAATCGACGCCTTCCACCCCTCAATGCACTGCGTGCCTTTGAAGCAGGTGCCAGACACCTGAACTTTACCCGTGCTGCCGACGAACTTGCGGTCACGCCTACTGCCATCAGTCATCAGGTCAGGCATTTAGAAGACTGGTTTGGCGTAGTTTTGTTCAATCGAAATAAACGCCAACTTGCATTGACCGATTCGGGGGCACAACTGTACCCGGCGATCTCGCAGGCACTCGATCGGATAGCGGAAGCATCTTGCCGAATTCGCCAGTCCGTTGATCGCTCGACTCTGACAGTGAGCGTCACCCCTACTTTTGGTTCGCGCTGGCTGGCATCACGCCTGGGTCGCTTCTGGGCAGAGCACCCGGCGATCGATCTTCGGATCCATCATTCAGTTCAGCTAGTCGATTTCACACGAAATGATACGGATCTGGCGATACGTTGGGGCCTTGGCCTCTGGCCAGACGTAGTTTCAGAGAGGTTGATGGATGCAGCTGCCGTACCGATATGCAGTCCGTCAAAACTGGAAGGCTCTCACCCGTTGCTTGCGCCCAGCGACCTGCGTCATCATGTATTACTGCATGAAATTAATCATCAGGAATGGTCAGAATGGACGATCGCAGCGGGGCTGGATGATGCAGACGGGCAACGCGGCCCGATATTGGATGATCCAAATTCCCTGGTACGCACTGCCATCGAGGGTCATGGAGTGTTCCTTGGTTCCCCGGCGATGTTATCATCAGAATTTGATAGCGGTGTTTTAATACAACCATTCGCGACATCCAGTGAACTGGAGCCCGCCTACTTTCTGGCCTATCCTGAAGAAGCTATCCAACAGCAAAAGATACAGGCATTTCGTGAATTCATACTCTCGGAAGTCAATGAACAGTGAGCTATGTCAGCCGCCATCCGGGGCAGGAGTCACCTTTAAACCATCCATAATCTACTCCACAGTCTTACCAAAAAAGATACAATCTCCTGTAAGTCAATGTTTGTAACGATCTAAGAAAATATAAAATGTCGGTTTATCAATTCGAACAAAGCATCCCTGATATCCATGATTCCTGTTTTGTAGCACCCAGCGCAGACGTAATCGGTCTGGTCAAGATGAAGGAAAACTCCAGCATCTGGTTCAATGCAGTAGCACGTGGAGATAACGATTTAATTACGATCGGGAAAAATTCAAATGTTCAGGACAACGCGGTACTGCACACCGACCCCGGAATTCCCCTGATCATCAATGCCAATGTAACGGTGGGACACAGCGTAACGCTACACGGCTGCGAAATTGGTGAATACAGCCTGATTGGAATCGGCAGTGTCATACTGAACAGGGCAGTAATCGGTGAATCCTGCCTGGTCGGCGCAAATACGTTAGTTGCCGAGGGCAAGCATTTTGCGGACAGATCGCTGATCCTGGGAACCCCCGGCAAGGTCATTCGGCAGCTGACCGATCAGGAGGTCGATGACTTAAAGAAAATAGCGGATATTTATGTAGCCAAGGTCGAGCGCTATAAAACCCTCAGAAAACTGGCGTAGGCCATTCATACAGGATCAGGTGCAAATGTTCCGACTTGATTCGATATCGCTAATTTTAAGGTTAGCAGACAATTTTTGACTCCGGGAAATGTTCCATCAAGTTTTGTGATCTAATTCATAAACTAAAATTGGTCTCCAATATACTACTATGAATTCCTCCTACAAATCCGTGTTGTGACTATGATGGTTCCTAATGTTGATACAGCACGTAAAATTGCAGATGCTCATTGCACAGCCTGGACTAGCCTTTCTCCAGATGTTGTTGCGCAAAGGTATTCCACTTCGACAAGCTTCGCCATGAATTGCGGTCAACCCATGACAACACGTGAAGAGATAGCTGAAATGGCAGGTGGGTTTATGTCAGAATTTCCCGACCTTGTCCTTACGTGTGACAACGTTTTAGTAGCTGATCATCACATGGTCTATGCCTGGACATTCGCGGGGCACCATCATGAAACAAAAAAACTGATTCGCTTCAGCGGTTGGGAAGAGTGGGATTTGGATGACAACCTGGAAGTAGTCAAATCACTCGGGTGGTATGACGTCGAAGACTATAACCGACAGGTTGCTAAATAAACACGCCGATTACGCGGCGTTCAATTTATTGGAGCCATCCAGACATTGGATTTGAAATGCGGTCAAATTTGGGTATTACCGATACGACGACAATTAGCACTAAAGAGGGACCAGAATTCACCCTTGAAATGAGTGGACGTATATATTCTGAAGGAGAGATCGACGTGAATGAATGGAAAATATACGGAGAGCCTGATCTAAATCTTACAAATTTAAATGTACCGACTCGCCTTATCACTTGTAGCACGGCGGTTAACCGTATTCCCGATGTTACAAACGCCGAGCCTGGTCTGATTACTTTGGATCAACTACCTCAACCTCGTTACAGGCACCATAGTCTGGAGGAGTACACTCCCAATCTATCTAAGCGGCAATGATGGCTTAGGGCAATTGCCGACGATTTTACGGCCCCTGAAAACGTCTGCTTTATACTTTAATAGACAATTTCTAGCTTTTAAAAATTTTCGCTGTATACTTAAAACCGCGTTGGATAGAACGTGAGAGACGGGGTCGATTGTGGCGTTGCAATAGTCGGTACACGACCAAAATCCGTCATCCGACTCCCATAAGTTCTTACAGATAGTGCCCTAAAAAGGGATTTTGGGTGTAGTAACCTATCCATGTTATTGATTTATTGGGGATGCGAGCCATTTTGTTCCCTGTATATAGCAAACACTGGAGGACTTAACCATGGTTCAAAAAAGCGCCGGCCAATCCCTTCTGGAAAATGCGTACAAGCTCTCAACTCCAGAAGACAATGCAGAGTACTACGATGCTTTTGCATCCACTTACGATACAGACTTCGCCGATGCTTTAGGATGGCACTATCCCACTGCGATCGCCGCAGTTTACCGTGATGCTGCCAACACAACCGATACCCCGATTGCTGATATTGGATGCGGTACCGGGCTTGTGGCAAGCGTCTTGAACCTCCCACAGGAACAGATTGACGGGATAGATATTTCGGTCGAAATGCTTCACGTCGCGAAAGAGAAACAACTCTATCGCTCACTCTATAACGTAGATCTTACGAAATCATTAAACGAAATCGCAAACAACTATGGGGCGGTACTTTCAGTAGGAACTTTCACTTCCGGACATCTTGGTCCCGAACCACTTGAAAGTTTGCTCGGCATCGCCCGGGTCGATGCTCTATTTGTAATCGGTGTTAAGAAAGCGTATTACCAGGAGGCGGGGTTTGAACCCGTTCTTCGGGGTATGGAGGCGGACGGATTGATCAAGGACCTGCGAGTCGCAGAGGTGCCAATGTATACGAAAACGGGGCATGATCACTCGGCTGATACCGCTTTTGCGCTGGTCTATCGCAAGTCTTAATGCCTCTCTGGTTGTCAACTACTCTCCTGGCATTTGCAGCGCAGGTTCGACCACTGTTAAGGGCAGTGTCAGTACGTTACCTCGCATCAACCATGACTGCTATGGATCGAATTGAGGCAGTGACGATGCGGCGCAACAAATCATTCTGATCTTGGAGGGGAAGGTCGGCTTCGGGCAAATCACAGGCAGTGGGTCTTCGCTGGAATTGGGTGACTGGCTCTTCCGCCGCAAACTACGGTCAGTCACTGTAAGGCGAAATTTTAACTACGGTGGCAGATTTGTAAAATCAAATCCAGGTTTCTACAGGATCAAGTGTTACAGGATCAAGTCGCAAGCTCTCGGACCAGTTTACGGGCTTTACCTTTTTGCTTTTCGCTACCCTCATTCAATACTTCTTCAATAAACCCTTTGGCGATATCCTGTTCACCTAACTCAATGTAAGCCTTGGCCAACTCCAGTGCCGTTTCAGATTCATGATACGGTTCCAGCTTGCTGATGGATGATTCGCTCATTTCAGTCAACGCAGAATCTTCACCAATAACAAGGAGATCATGCTTTGTCGATTCGTCTTGCTCTACCGTTTCGCCGGTTTCAGTGGTTGATGATTCTATCGCCCGCCTCGATTCTTCTTCAAGCTGATTAAACTGGTGGTCGTCCTGACCAAGATCAAATTGAAGGTCGCCGGTTTGCAGTGAGACTTCTTCATCCTCGTCAACAGGTTCAATTCCGGAATCCTTTGATTTATCTGTAAATTGGCCAACTATTTGACTGAGTGTCGGTGTATCCAGGCCGGGATCACGCTTTCCTTCAGCAAGATCTTGTCCCATTCCCAAATCCAGGTCATCCATTTCAAGAGCATCATCCAACATGCCAGATTGTTTAACACCAGAGATGTCCAGCTCTGTATTGTCAAGATCACCTCCGCCCGGCTTTTTAGCTAAAAGACTCTCACTTGCATCTGATAACTTATCGTCCAGTTCGTCACGAATCAGGCTATCCAGTTCCAGGTTAACCATTCCATCCGCGGGATCCGGCCCGGTACTATAAAGAGTATTGTCTGGGCTGACCTCTCGCCCCATACCTCTAACCTTGTCCCAGCTAAAGTTATGGGTGGTATCCCGACGACGATACAGTTCCGATGCAATTGCATCAAATGATCGTCGATCATCCTGTTTGTGATATATCTCCAATAATTTTTCTGCCAGCTCTCCGCGTTCTGGATTGTCCGCATAGGCCTCTTTTAACACCTGAATAGCCTGCTCATCCCTATCGTAGGCGAGGTAGACATCCGCTTCCGCCAGTGGGTCAACCGCACCCGCTTTAATCACTTCGTTCTCTTCTTCATTTACTCCGGCAATGCCCTCCTCACTAAGGTAAGACATTCCGCCGCCGATGGTTAGTTCCAATGCACTGTCATTACCACTGGCAAGATCAATCCCGGTCGCGCTGCTCATCCTCTGAATGGAAGCTTCAGAATTCATCGATACTTCTTCGGTCTCGATATCCAGCATGCTCGCATCAAATTCCTTGCGTGATTTTCTTCGTTGCCAGAAGAACAAACCGGCAATCAGGGCCAATAGTCCGGCCGCAATTTTTAACCCATACTCGGGTAATACTGAAAAAATATTTTTGACAGAATCAAACAGACTGCTTTGAGCAACTTTTCTCGCAGTGGTACCAGACGCAGCCTCCGATTCTGGCTCCGACTCTGATTCCGATTCGGCCACGATACTAGAATCAACCTGATCCGGTCCAGCCTCGTCAGTGCCCGCGGTCTGGATTACTTTTGCGGACTCTTCATTGTCAGAAGTCGCCATGGGCGCATCGACGAGGTCATCTGCCGGTTGCCCGGAACCAGCGTCAGCGGCAACGAATCCCGCAGCATCCTGATCTTGCTGGAGCAATTCACCTGTTTGTTGCACCACATCCTGCTGGGCCAGTAACTGCTGCGCCAGCACCTCCTCTTCAGATTCTGTAGACGTTTCCGATTCGACACCGACCATCGGATCAATACCGGTATCACTGGCCTGTTGATCGTTCACAGCCAGACTGGCTTCCAATAGTAATTCTTCTACCCTGGCCTCCACTTCGGCTGACGATTGCTGGGCCCTGTTCTGCGCCAATGCCAGGTTTGTATCTTCAAGTTGAATAAGAGTGGACATTCGTTCAACCTGATTTTGAATCTGCTCCAGGCTTTGTCGAACACTTTCACTCTCCACTCCACTTGCGAGAAGACTTTCATCCAGTTGTGCAAGCTGCGTGCGTAATGCAGCGATCTCGTCATTACTGGTCGCCGACGCCGTGACACTTTGATTTTCGTCAATTTGCTGGCCGATGGTAAGCGTAGCGTCAGTGGGTTGGATTCCTGCAGTGGAGATACTTTGCCGCTCACTTTCTGTGTCTACGATCGCTTCCGTTTGTACGTTATCAGGTTGCCCCGCTACCCTGTCAACAGACTGGCCGGAATCTTCGCCGGCCTGGATTTCCTGTTTTCGCGTTACCGCATTGCGCGTTGTACGATATTGCTTGAAGTCGCTTAGCTGCTCGCTAAACGATGTCATGGATTCACGCTTGGTCACCGCTTCCATTTCAGTAAATGAAGGAACCTTCAGGGTTGCTCCCTTACGAAGCAAATTCATATTGTTCTCGATGAAAGCGCCTGGATTATGGCGATAGACTGCCAGTAATGCCTGATAATGCGTGACGCCAGCAGGCTTGCCGAGCCCATTAACGATGTCGGAAAGGGTATCGCCACTCACCACAAGAACTTCTTTGCCTCCCCCGGCGCTGGCGGCAGGATCAACAGAATCTCTGGTTTCCGCTCCACCACCCAGGTTCCCGTCAACCGGATCAGAAGCCTCACTGACATCACTGATCACCGTTGAATCAACCTCTGGTGCAGTTTGCGATTTTGCGACGGTGACATCAGTCGCTGCCCGGCCGCTATAAAGCGGCGGATCCAGCAAAGCGGTATATTCTCTTATTACCTTGCCCCCCGACCACGAGGCAGATACCAGCAGGTGTAAAAAAGTATCCTGAACCGGTTCCCCGGTGCTGATCAATACACTGTAGTTGTCGTTGCTATCCTGAACCAGCTCAAATACAAGGAATTTGCCGATCTCCGGATAATCCAGCCCGGCACGAGAAAAATCCGATCGGGCGGCGAGAGACACCACCAGAGTATCCACTTCTGCTGCGGTCACAGAATGGACTTCAATTTCCAGTTCAAGTGGCTGGCCGAGGCCGGAAACCACTTTCAGTTTTCCCAAACCGAGCGCGTGCCCGATTTGCGGATACCCCATTAATGCAATCGCACTACAAATTCCGAAAGCGATAATTAGTGATATTCTTCGCATACTATAACCCAAGTAATTGGCTGGCCCGCAAATCCCGTTCAAGTCAAACTTGGTCTTTGTACGCCCACCTTTATCTGGCTCCCCCTTTAGGATCAGATAACAGGCTCAAACAACCAGGGCGCTTCAGACTTGCGGCGCTGCTCGTAATTATTAATTGCCTCAGCTTTTTCAAGTGTCAAATCTATATCATCAAGCCCGTTTACCAGACAGTGTTTGCGAAATACTTCTACATCAAAACTGATCTGCTCACCGTCTGGAACTTCAATGGTCTGTTCTGGCAAATTTACTCGTAGCTTGAATCCGGGCCGATCAAATGCCTGAACAAACAGATCATCTACTATTTTTTCATTTAAAACAACAGGTAATATAGCATTTTTGAAACAATTATTGAAAAATATATCCGCGAAGCTAGTCCCGATGATGCAGCGAAACCCATAATCCAGCAGTGCCCACGGGGCATGTTCACGAGAAGAACCGCAACCGAAATTCTCTCTTGCAAGCAGAATACTGGCACCCTGATAGCGTGGTTGATTGAGTACGAAATCCTCGTTTAGTGGTCGCTGACTGTTGTCCTTACCAGGTTCACCATGATCGAGATAACGCCACTCATCAAACAGGTTTGGGCCAAAGCCTGTTCGTTTAATAGATTTTAGAAATTGCTTTGGAATAATCGCGTCGGTATCCACATTTGACCGGTCCAGTGGTACAACCAGTCCTTCCAGAGTCGTAAATGGCTCCATTCTATAATTCCTCCACGGTTGTAAAATGACCGGCAATTGCTGCCGCAGCAGCGATGGCGGGTGACACCAGATGAGTTCGACCTCCCTGCCCCTGTCGCCCTTCGAAGTTTCTGTTGGAAGTGGATGCGCAGCGTTCACCAGGCTGAAGCTGATCTGCATTCATCGCCAGACACATCGAACACCCGGGATTACGCCATTCAAAACCGGCATCGATAAATACCTGATGCAATCCCTCAGACTCTGCCTGACGTTTCACCAACCCTGATCCGGGAACCACCAGCGCCTGCTTGATACCGGGTGCCACTGTCCTGCCCCTGACCACATCGGCAGCAACCCGTAAATCTTCTATCCGACTATTCGTACAAGATCCTATAAAAACCAGATCTGGCTTGATTTCCCTGATTGGCGTATCCGGCTCCAGCCCCATGTATTCAAGCGCCAGTATCAACCCTTCGCGCGCGACCGGATCTTCCTGGTCGGCCGGGTTTGGTACTTTACCGTCAATATCGGTAACCATTTCCGGCGAAGTCCCCCAGGTAACCTGTGGCCATACTTCATTGGCATCCAGTACTACTTCATGATCAAAAACCGCATCGTCGTCGCTGTGCAATGTACGCCATACATCCGTAGCCCGACTCCATATTTCGCCTTTGGGCGCGAAAGGTCGACCCTCAAGATAATCGATAGTCACCTGATCAACCGCAATCATTCCCGCCCGCGCACCAGCCTCAATGGTCATGTTGCAAATGGTCATCCGTGACTCCATGGATAAGTCAGATACCACAGGGCCGGCAAATTCTATGGCATAACCGTTGCCACCCGCCGTACCTATTTTTCCGATAATTGCCAGCGCAAGGTCTTTGGCACCCACCCCCGCTCGCAATTTTCCTTCAATCAAAACCCGCATATTTTTGGATTTTCGCTGGATCAGGCATTGTGTCGCCATTACATGTTCAACTTCTGAAGTACCGATTCCAAAAGCCAATGCGCCAAAAGCACCATGAGTTGAGGTATGGGAATCACCACAGACAATGGTCATCCCCGGAAGCGTCACGCCCTGCTCAGGACCGATGACATGAACAATACCCTGCCTCGGGTCTGCCAAACCGAATTCGGTAATACCGAAATGATTGCAATTCTGATCCAGCGTTGTGATCTGGAGTCGGGAAACAGGATCATCAATTCCGATGCTATCGGTGGTTGTGGGGACATTGTGATCTGGCACTGCCAGCATGCTTCCCACTCGCCATGGCTTCCTGCCTGCCAGGTGTAGCCCCTCGAAGGCCTGGGGTGAAGTCACTTCGTGCACCAGGTGACGATCAATATAGATGAGAGACGTACCTTCGTCCTGAGTGAATACGACGTGCTGATCCCACAACTTATCGTACAAGGTTTGCTTGCCCATAATTTTAAATATCAGGAAATCTAAAGTTCTAAAAGGGGGCGGATTTTAGCATATGGCCAGTATGTCGCGGTTCCATGATATCGAAAGCACTCCGCGTAGTAAAATTTACCCTAGCGCATCAGAGAAGCTCCTGTTTGCGCCCGGTCGCGCATCGCATGGTCCATAAGCACCAACGCCAACATTGCCTCGGCAATGGGGACGGCGCGTATTCCTACACATGGATCGTGACGACCCGGAGTTGATATTTCCACCGGCTCGTTATCAATGGAAACAGTTTCTCCCGCCAGCATAATGCTCGATGTGGGTTTGAAAGCGATCCTGACCACAATATCCTGAGCGCTCGAAATGCCTCCCAAAACACCTCCCGCATTGTTGCCGACAAAACCTTCGGGAGTGATGGCATCACGATGTTCCGATCCCTTTTGACTGATACAGTCAAACCCTGCACCGATTTCAACCCCCTTGGACGCATTGATACTCATCATCGCTCTGGCGATATCCGCATCGAGTCGATCAAATACAGGCTCCCCCCAACCTGCCCGCATACCCTGCGCCTCAACCTGCACCCCGGCGCCGATGGAATCACCTTGCTTGCGGGTACTTTTAACAAGATTCTCCAGGGTCTCAATTGCAGATTCGTCGGCGACAAAAAAGGAATTGTTGTTTACCACGGTCCAGTCCTTTGGAGGAATGCATACCTCACCAATCTGATATACGCAGCCACGAATGGATACCCCAAACTGTTCCTTCAAGTATTTCTTTGCAATGGCACCAGCTGCCACCCTGATGGCAGTTTCCCGCGCCGAGGATCTGCCCCCGCCACGATAGTCCCGCCTTCCATATTTTTTCTGATAAGTGAAATCTGCATGCCCGGGACGAAACCGATCCTTAATCTTGCTGTAATCCCGGGAGCGTTGGTCGGTGTTATGAATCAGCAGACCAATTGGTGTACCAGTGGTCACTCCCTCGAACACGCCGGACAGAATTTCAACTTTGTCGGCCTCCTTGCGCTGGGTAGTGAATTTTGACTGGCCTGGTTTACGGCGATCAAGATCGTCCTGCAAATCTTCTGCAGACAATGACAATCCCGGTGGGCAGCCGTCCACAACACCACCTATAGCGGGGCCATGGCTTTCGCCAAATGTTGTCAGGGTAAAGCTTTGCCCGATTGAATTGCCAGCCACAATAGAGATCTACAGGTTTTCAGTCAACGTCAATTGTATCTCATTGCATGCCCTGTACTCACTGGTTATTGATCACCGCCGGGGGTAATTGTCTCACCAGGCCAGTCTAACTCATCCCCGGTAACGACTTCAGTTTCATCAAACCCGAGAGAAACCCATTGTTTAACAGATGCACACCCGTTGACCGTGGCACAATAATCCATCGCCACCTTATCCAGTTCAACGTCAATACTCCTGAACCGCATGACCACGGGCGCATACATGGCATCGGCGATAGAAAAATTTCCAAACAACCACGGCCCTCCAGAACCAAAGCCCTCACGACAATATTTCCACAACTGCTGAATTCTCCGAATATCCTTTAGTGCCCGCTCGCTCAACCGATAGCCAGGGAAGCGCTTGCGGCAATTCATCGGTGCTTCGTTTCTTAACGCAGCGAAACTCGAGTGCATTTCGGCACTTACTGCTCTCGCCACAGCCCGGGCAGATGCATTTTTCGGCCACGGTAACGTTTCCGGAAATTGTTCCCCCAGATACTCAAGAATTGCCAGGGAATCCCATACTTCGAGCGCTCCATCCAGGAGCAAAGGAACCTTCTGATTGGAGAAGTGAGGTTCCAGCGTTACCCGCATCTGGTCAGTATCAAGTGGTATACGAATCACTTCAACGGGTAGTTGGTGAAAGTGAACGAAGAGCCAGGCGCGTAATGACCATGTAGAGTAGTTATAGTTTCCAATAATAAGTTTCATCATATTTTTACCCCGTTAAATCCAGGTTGTTATATCTCGGTGGTTTGGAGGACAATTAAACTGGCGTGAACTTCAACAATGGATTCAGTGCCTCAAACAACAGTTCCGCCGCCCATTGCTGGCCATCACTTTGGCAGATTAAATCCTGACGAATTTCGATCAACGCCATTTCTGTGTTATTTTTTTCTGCGTGGGCCACCATTGCATACCCCTGGGGGCTATTGGCGTGATAGGGTTGATTGTCTCCGATGTTCAGCGGCGGTTGACATTGACGTCCGAGTTCAGACAAATTTGCCAGCAGTTTTATCGCCAGGTCCTCGTCCCGGTCCCACAGCACACCAAAGCTCCATGGACGCTCCACTTCCTGGAATATGTCGGTAAAACTATGCACCGAAACAATCATCGGTTGGGAAAAGTTTTGCCTGAGATTGATCAACATGGATTCGAGTTTTTGATGATACGGCTCAAATATGGAATCCATTCGAACACTAAGGCTTTCGCTATCGAGGGTCTGGTTGCCAGGAATATTGTGCCCGTCACTGACCTCCATAAACATCTCCGGATCACCGGGGTGCCGGTTCAAATCCACCACAAGGCGTGAGTAGTTTGCCAGTAATAACGGTGCATTGAATTTCTTTGATAAAATCTCTGCTACTTGCCGGGCGCCAATATCATAGGCAATATGCAACCCCAGCAACGCGGGGTCCAGGCCCATTCCACCGAGATTACGGGGAAGTCTGTTGCTGGCATGATCACAGATGATCATTAATGGGGCTGTACCGCCCTCGTTTCGTGCAGTGAACGGTGGCACTTCGTCAGGCTCAAAAAATCTGGTTATTATTTTTCGCATTAATTTTCAAACTATTCTTAAAAGTGAACAGAAAAACTGTTATTGATTACCTGTTACTCGGCACCCTGGCATTGATCTGGAGCACCTCGTTTATGCTCATCAAGGTAGGCATCGGCAGCATCCCGCCGGTTACCATGACTGCCATCAGACTCGGGGTTGCGGCGCTGTTGCTTGGATTTGTTGTTTTGCTCAAAGGTGAACGAATACCAATACATGGAGTAGCAGTCAAGCTGTATCTTGTGGTTGGATTGTTGGGAAACACTTTACCGTTCGCTATGATTAGTTGGGGCGAAGTATATATCGACAGTTCCCTGGCAGCCATTTTAATGGGGATCATGCCAATTTCAACATTTGTTCTGGCACATTTTTTTATCCCCACCGAAGCCATGACCGGACGCAAGATTTTTGGGGTCGGGTTTGGAATATTTGGCCTCGTAACACTTGTAGGATTATCTTCGCTTGGTGGCATCGGCAGTCATATTGTTGGCCAACTGATTGTGCTTGGAGGTGCCCTAAGTTATTCAGTAACGACTATCTATGTGCGATCCCAACCCGCATTCAAGGGCGTTCACATGGCAACGGGGGCGGCCATCGTAGCTGCATTAACCTGCTTACCGATGGCATTTATCCTGGAAGACCCTTCGACTGTTTCGCCAACCCTTGACGCGATTCTGGCAACACTTGTTCTGGGTTTTTTGCATACTGCAGTCGCCGCATTGATCTACTTTCGGGTCATCCATAATCTGGGGGCGGTTACCTTTGCCCAGATTAATTATCTGATCCCTGTGCTTGGAAGCATCTGGGGCGTTTTGCTGCTGGGAGAATTCATCAACTGGAGAATCATAGTCGCCCTGGGTCTGGTACTCATCGGCATCTATTTCGTTCAACCCGCTCCCAGACCCGCTCCCAAAAATCAGTAAAATTCATGGGAAATACCCAGCCGAACTCTGCCCGTCACATCCGGTTTCTTCAGTCGCAATAAATCTGTGGGCAGGTTTTTCACCGCAACAATATAGCACTATTCATCAATTGCCCGTCGGGTCTCAAATATGAGTCTGTCGAACTCAGGAAGAGTCTACTGCGGCAGTTTTAGTACTCGCCTGATTTCTTTGAGTTCGGCAAGAATGGCTTGTTGGTCCCGCTTCAGCGTATCGCGCTCAGCACTCGCTTCATCTTCATGCTCCGCTTGCATGGCCGAAACAATTATTCCGATAAACAAATTCAATACGGTAAATGAAGTAAAGAGAATAAAGACGACAAATAGCAGCCAGGCGTAGGGAAACAACTCCATCACCGGTCTCACGACTCCCATGGACCAACTCTCCAGCGTCATAACCTGAAACAGGGTATAAGCTGATTCTCCAATGGAGCCAAACCACTGGGGAAACGATTCACCGTACAACCGGGTGGTCATCACAGAAAAAATGTAAAACACCAGGCCCAGCAACATGGTAATTGACCCCATACCGGGCAAGGCTGCAATGAGGCCATTCACGACCCGACGCAATGAAGGCACGATACTGATGATGCGAAGCACCCTCAGTATTCGCAGCGCGCGCAAGATGGAAAGATTACCTGTGGCAGGCATCAGTGCAATAACCACAATAGAGAGATCAAACAATCGCCACGGATCCCGCCAGAACCGGAGTCGGTAAATAAACAGGCGTACTGCTACCTCCAGGGTAAAAATCCCCAGAATTATCCGGTCGAGCCAGTGCAGTATTCCGCCATACTGCGCCATGATCTCCGGATTAGTTTCCAGCCCAAGGGTAATGGCATTGATGACGATAATGACCAGAATGGCAGTTTCAAAGCGGGTGCTTTCGATCAGCGATTTGAGATAATTCATGTGGTTTTTTTGTTGCGGTGACGATTTCCCTACTCGCTAACGGACTTTACAAGGCGTTCCGGCAACCCTTGCGCAGCACCCCGACCACGGGTTGGCGGGTGGCCTCTACGGGATCAGGCCCGACTTAGGTAAAGGCGTTAAATGTAATCGTAGTATAGGTATCCCGCACGCCGGGTAGTTTCTGGATATCTTTGGCGACAAATCGACCAACATCCTTGCCATCATCAAGATAACACTTGGCCAGTAAATCGTACTGCCCGGAAATGGAATACACCTCTGATACATTTTGCTGGTCTACCAGGGCGGCAGCGACCTCATAGGCCTGCCCCAATTCACATTTAAGTTGGACAAATATTGTTTGCATCAGGAATCCTCCGCCATGCTTGATGTTAATCCGGCCAGCTGTGAGAGCTTATCCAGTGCCTTGCCACTTTTCAATATCTCCCTTGCCATCACCACCCCGGCAGCAATATCGGGAACCATATCCGCTGCATACAGGGTTGCACCTGAATTCAGTGCCACCATATCGAAAGCCGAACCTTCTGTACCGCCCAGTGCCTCCTCGATCAGCGCCAGGCTGTGTGCCGAATCGCTCACGATTATCGAATCAAGAGATGCTTTCGCAATCCCGAAATCCTCTGGCTCAATTCTATAGGTCGTGATGGCGCCGTCACGAAACTCTGCCACTTCGGTTGCCGCAGCCAGTGAAATCTCATCGGTGCCATCGTCAGAGCAGACAACCACAGTATGAACACTTCCCAACGCAGCAAATACCTTGGCAATGGGAAGAATCCATTTTTGATCAAACACACCCACCAGTTGATAGCGCGCATTCGCGGGATTGGTCAGTGGTCCAAGCAGATTGAAAATGGTTCGAACACCAATTTCCCGCCGCGGCCCGATGGCATGCCGGGTAGCGGCATGATGGGTCGGTGCAAACATAAATCCGATCCCGATCTGATCGATACACTGGCCCACTTGCTCTGGTGTGATTGTAATATTTACCCCGGCGGTTTCCAGCACATCCGCACTACCGGAATTACCCGTAGCGGCCCGATTACCATGCTTGGCTACATTGGCCCCTGCAGCCGCCGCTACCAGCGCACAGGCGGTAGAAACGTTAAATAATTTTGCGCCATCACCTCCGGTACCTACGGTATCGACAATGTGTCCGGCCTGGGCCTCAACTCTCGCCGACATCTGACGCATGATAGTGGCCGCCCCGACAATTTCCTCTACCGTCTCACCTTTGATCATCAATGCGGTCAAAAAGGCCCCGATTTGCGCCGGCGTGGCTTCGCCTCGCATGATCAGTCCCATGACATCCTGCATCTGTTCACGGGTTAAATCTTTTCCCGCCGCCAGTTGGCGATTTGCAGATTGCAAATCCATACTATTGCCTCGATTTAATTGCGGAATTATAAACTGAATTTTGTGGACGACAGTAGCTGTTCCCGGTAAGCAAACAGCGCAGGCGTGCCACCAGTATGGATCATAATGATGTGTTCAAATCCGGCTAGCGAACCAGATTCCATCATTTGCATAGTGCAGGACACCATTTTGGCCGAATACACTGGATCAACCAGCACCCCTTCAAGGCGAGCCATCATACTGAGTGCGCCCATCACATGATCCGATGCCTGGCCATAGCCGGGAGCAAGCGCGATATCGCTGAGCCAGACATCTGTCTCCGATACTATTTCACCAACATCGAGCATGGCTTCTACTTTGCGACAGGTGGAGACAATGCGCGGACTTTGTGCTTCAACGTTACGCCGAACACAAGCACCAAGTAACGGTATTTCCAGTCCCATCAACCTGAGCCCGACGAGCAAGCCAGAATGAGTCAGACCACTGCCAGAGCCAACCACAATCAGGTCCGGTTCAATTTTCAGATCCACCAGTTGTTGCACCATTTCGGCAGCTGCCAACACATAACCGAGGGCTCCTTTGGGCTGTGCCACTGGTGCCAGTGGCACGATATATGGCTTTCTTCCTGCCGCAATCAATTCATCCGCCAATGCATTAATCGCCCGGTCAGCGCCCAGTTCGTCCTCACCTTCTGAAAAGTAATGAATATGGGCGCCGAACAGTTTGTTGAGCAAAACGTTACCCGAACCCAGATAATCGTAGTTATCGGTCTTCACCCTGGACTCGAGCTGGATGTGGCATTCAAGGCCCAACCGGGCCGCTGCCGCCGCTAACTGACGCATATAGTTGGACTGTACGGCACCGGTACTGAGCACTACATCGCAATTTTTAGCCAACGCATCGCCAAGATAAAATTCCAGTTGCCTTGCTTTGTTTCCACCCATGGCAAGACCGGTACAGTCATCTCGTTTGAGATACAACCTGTGTCCGGGAAAGCAGGCCGACAGTCGCGGGAGATCATCCAAAGGTGTAGGGGTATGGGCAAGACTGGCCCTGGGCCAGGGTTCAAGGGCCCGGTTTAATCGATCAAAATCTGGCCCGGGAATCATTCTGCTGAATAGTTCAGGTGACAAATACGCATTCCGTTAACCTTGTAAATATTTAAGCGGATTCTCTGGTTTACCATTCACTCGAATCTCGAAGTGCAGCATGGTTTTGTCGGTGCCGCTACTGCCCATTTCGGCAATTTTCTGCCCCGCTTTCACCCGCTGCCCTTCGTTTACATCGATCCGGCGGTTATGCGCATAGGCGCTCAGGTATTTCTTCGAATGCTTGACAATAATGAGTTTGCCATAACCAAGCAATCCTTCTCCTACATAAACCACATCGCCTGCTTCGGTAGCAAGAACGGGACTGCCCGGCTGGCCCGCAATACGGATTCCATTGACCCCGTTATCGCGCGAAAATTTTGCGATCAATGTGCCG
Source organism: uncultured Gammaproteobacteria bacterium (assembly GCA_964403545.1). GTDB lineage: Bacteria > Pseudomonadota > Gammaproteobacteria > Arenicellales > Poriferihabitantaceae > VYFG01. Next base: position 3,152 of record CAYOGN010000091.1, on the reverse strand, counting down.
GTGGCAGGCCATTGCCAGTTGCTCGGTGCAGGCAGTGGTGGCGCCACAATGGCAGATCCCCCGGTTTGCTTTGGTGCTGTTTTTACTGCTGGCTTTGTCGCTTGAATCGCTGGTTCTGCCGGCAACGGCTGGCTGACGATGGAGGATGGCCGGGACGCTGGTGTCGGCGTTGCTCCAGGCCGCAAGCCAAGCCGCTGACCGGACTTCAGATCATAGGGCGGCTTAAGACCATTCCATTTGGCAATATCAAGAAAGTTGAGGCCATATTGCCATGAAATGGTGTAAATACTGTCAGCGGGCTGCACCACTCTCTCTGGCGGTATCAGTCGATGAGGCGTCTTGTTGATGACTGGAGCGATGGCATTACTGCTACATCCTGCCAATCCGATCACAAGTGATAGCATAATACACTGCGCCTGCCTGACACTCCAGACCGCACTGTTTATCATTGCCTGAGGGAATTTCAATGACGGAAATACAGGTATGCCGCTATGACCAGGACAACCATGGCCCAGCCGATGAATTCCATCCAGCGCCGTAGATGCTGCTCAATTTTCGGGCCGCCCCACCACAAAACACCCGCGATAATAAAAAACTGGCCAGCGCGACCAACAATGGAAGCCAAAATAAAGGGCACCAGCGCCAGGCCCAGAACACCTGATGCGATGGTGCATAGTTTGTAGGGCAATGGCGTCACCCCGGCCAGCACAACCAGCCACACACCATATTGTTGAAATCGTTCTTTGATCTCGAGAAACAACTGTTCCTTGCCAAAAAACTTAATAATTTCGGCACCAACCTGATCATACAAGAATAATCCAATTGCATAACCCAGCACCCCTCCAGCAACCGAAGTGATGGTAGCCAGACTCGCCAGCCACCAGGCCCGGTCACGCCGTGCGAGCACCATCGGGGCAAGCATAATTGCTGTGGGTATCGGGAAAAAAGAGGATTCAATAAAACTGATAAAACCGAGGTAGCGTTCGGCGTGCTCATGGCGTGACCAGCCAAGAACCTTGTCGTAAAGAGGTTCAAATATTTTCATTGATGTTCCGGGTGCGTTCCCGATTACCACTAGTGGTCCAACACACTAGTATTTCTGTCCGTTCAGCATCGGAACAAACCGAACCGGTTCCCGTTCTTCATCCTCATAACCAGTCTCGGTACGGGTAATAATTCTCAGCCGCTGATTGTCGTCGCCGCCGACCGGGATCACCAGACGGGCACCTGTATTCAATTGCTCCAGTAGTGGTTGCGGCACTTCTATGGGGGCTGCCGTTACCAGAATACCATCGAAGGGCTGATTGCTTTCCCAGCCTGCAAACCCGTCTCCATTCAAATAGCTGATGTTCCGGTACCCTAACTCACCAAGCCGCTGTTTGGCCTGCTGCTGCAGAGATCCAATGCGCTCGATAGTAAATACCCATTTTACCAACTGCGACAAGATAGCGGTCTGGTAGCCGCAACCGGTCCCCACCTCCAGCACCTTTTTTATCTCGATATTACTACCGAGCAGCATCTCGGTCATTAACGCGACGATAAATGGTTGGGAAATAGTCTGATTCTGGCCAATAGGCAGAGCGGTATCTTCATAGGCCTTGTGGGCCAGCGCTTCATCGATAAACATGTGGCGGGGAGTTTGCTCCATGACCCCCAATACCTGCTCTGAACCAATTCCATGATTGCGCAAACGATCAATCAGTCGTCGCCTGGTACGCAGCGAAGTCATACCGATGCCTTGTCGGGAAATTGCCTGGCTCACCGTGACAGATCCACCCCGGTCACCCAGTGTGCGATTTCAGCCATCCGGTTGTAGTTCGTCATATCAATTTGTAGCGGCGTCACCGATACCCTGTTATTGCTGACTGCATAGATATCCGTTCCGGGTCCCGCATCCGCTTCCACTCCCGCCGACCCGATTCGAAACACTTTTTCGTCACCATTAATACTGATCGGGATACTGGGCTGGGATTGATGATGTGATCCGCAGCGGGTGGCATACACTCCCTCCACCTGCTCAAGGGGGATATCCGGCACATTGACATTGAGTATAGTGTCCCTGTGCAATGGATTGACTTCGAGGTTTTGAATGATCTGTCGCACGACCCGCCCTGCGGTCTCGTAGTGATCAAGCCTCTCCCCGACCAGCGAAACAGCAATGGCGGGCAGGCCGAGAAAACGACCCTCAATGGCAGCGGCTACGGTTCCAGAATAAATGACGTCGTCGCCAATATTGGATCCTGCATTGATCCCCGACACAACCATGTCCGGGATAAAATCCAGTAATCCGTTAATGCCCAGATGAACGCAGTCACCAGGCGTTCCATCCACGTACATCATACCGTTGGCAGCCGTTCTCACCGTAATTGGCTTCTGCACGCTCAAAGAACTACTGGCGCAACTACGATTGGATTCCGGCGCGATTACAGTAGTATCAGCGATATCGGAGAGCGCTTCGAACAATGCCGCCAGGCCCGGGGCCTGATAGCCGTCATCATTGCTTAAAAGAATTTTCATGTCCGCTTTATACCGGTAACCGGCGTAAAGGTACAGACCGGAATCAATGGGAAATGTTATGCCGATCAACGGCGATCAGGTTCTTTCGACTGACCCAGATGGCCAGGGCCATCGGGAAAGGTTAAATTGTACGCCAGTTGGCCCTGGCGCGAATCAATGCAGGATGAAGAAGCTCAGTCACCAGTGTGCAGATTATTCTTTAGTACCAACTGAACAAATTTCAGAACCTGGTCCCTGATCATCGGCTGTGCACGGTCATTTGGATGAATCATGTCTTCCTGATTCAGGGCGGGATCGCCCCCGACTTCACCAATAAAAAAAGGTAACAGGGGTGTCTCGGTGGACTCCGCTGCTTCCACGAAAGCCTGCTCGAAACGTTTGCTATAGGTTTTGCCATAGTTAGGTGGTATCCGAATGCCTAACAGCATGACTTTTACCCCATATTCGCTGGTGATATTGATCATTTTTTTCAGATTGGTTTCGATGATTTTTGGTGGCAACCCTCGTAAACCATCGTTACCACCAAGCTCAATAATGACCCAGTCCGGATTCGTTCGAACAATTCCATCACGGATTCTCGACACCCCACCAGCCGAGGTGTCTCCACTGATACTGTCGTTGATAATTTCGATATT
>CAYOGN010000090.1:0-7210 GCA_964403545.1 uncultured Gammaproteobacteria bacterium | reverse complement strand
CTTCTACATTTAGAGTGGCAGCCCGTGACCATGACCCACCATACACATCAACATCGGAATGGACAGCAAGGTGTTGGTTCGCGACGCCAGCAGCGCAATATTCTTGGCTTTGGCGATTTCTTCCGCCGATGCGGAGACCATTCCCAGCACCTTCTTCTGGTTAGGCCAGATCAGCACCCAGACATTAAACAGCATAATGGTGCCGAGCCATGCCCCGATACCGATGACTGTCACTCCACTGGTTGCGAAAAAATGAGTGGAAAATCCACCAACATAATGCAGCGCAGAGGCACCGGTGAGCCAGGTAGCCAATGCAGCCCAGCGAAACCATAACAATGCGGGAGGGGCTATGTACTTGCCAATGGCGGCTGGCCCCGGACCATCCTTATCGGCGGCGGCTACAGCCAATGCAGGCACCTGGATGAAATTGAAGTAATACAGCAATCCAATCCAGATTACTCCGGCAAAAACGTGTAACCATACGACGAGCGCAAATGTATTCATGATCTATCCTCTTATTTAACTCTTGATTTTAGTTTAAAACTTCAGGATTACATTATTACCGCAATGATAATGGCAATAACAAATCCGGCAATAATGGTTCCCGACACGCTTCTCAATGGGTTCATGGTGGTATGGTTCTCCTGCAAACGATAAATTGATTGATCCCGCATAGCTATCCGGGTACTGGGCGAAAGAATAATGGCGTAAAGACGATATTGCAATAGGCTCGACAAATCATATTACCTTAGTAAATTAAGGGAATACAGCAATATGTGGTGGCACAATTTGTTAATATCCCGGTCTCGAAGAAGCGATCCCCGTGCTTTGATTTGATACACTTGTCCCACCTGGTTGCGGCGCTTTTTATTTTACCCTATGAACCCCGATTCTACTGAATTCAACATTCAGCCCAATGGTGCTATCCGACGGCAAGGCTGGCGCTGGTTATTACTCGGGCTGATTGTCATCAGCCTGGGGCTTGCGCTGCGGTTGGCCTGGCTTGGATTCTGGATGATATTACCGTTTACCGTACTTGATCTGGCCATTGTCATTTTGGTGATTTACCTGGTCAGGCGGCGTTCCAGCTATATTGAGAAAATTCGAATCGGTCAGGACAACGTGGAGATTTTTCACCTGGAAAGAAATAATAACCGACGCTGGTCATTTAACCTGCACTGGATTCGGGTGGATCTGAAATCTCCGGCACATCATTGGTACCCCCACAGGCTGTTATTGGGGGCTTCCGGACAATGGGTCGAGATCGGACAATGTCTGACTGAAGAAGAGCGGTTTAGCCTCGCCGACGCAATTCGACTGGAAATTACGCGCACAAAAGAAATAATGATTAAACAGAACACCACCATCATCAATGCTTGAAGCCGCTGCCCAGGGATTTAACTGGCGTGATTATTTTGAGCTATGCAAGCCAAAAGTCGTCGTCCTGATTTTGTTTACCGCACTTGTGGGAATGATTCTTTCCACCGAAAGCTGGGTGCCATTTAACGCCTGGTTCTGGGGACTCATCGGTATTGGTCTGGCCGCCTCCGCGGGGGCGGCGTTAAATCATTGGGTTGATCAGGAGATTGATGCCCGCATGGAGCGCACCCATGACCGGCCACTGCCCCGGGGCAATATTGGCGGTCGCAACGCGGTAATTTTTGCCCTCACCCTGGCTGCGCTGTCAATGATCGTACTGGTGACGTTTGTCAATAACCTCACCGCAATCCTGACCCTGGCATCAATGGTCGGGTACGCAGTAATCTACACTATGTTCCTCAAGCGTTCGACGCCGCAAAATATCGTCCTCGGCGGAGCGGCCGGGGCGGCACCACCGGTGCTTGGATGGACCGCTGTTACCGGAGAGCTGCATAGTGAAGCACTGCTATTGTTCCTGATCATTTTTATCTGGACACCGCCACATTTTTGGGCCCTTGCGATCAAACGTAGAGATGACTATGCCCGCGCTGAAGTTCCAATGCTGCCAGTGACCCATGGAATCGCATTGACCAAGCTGCACGTGCTACTGTACACCATATTACTATTGATCGTCACGATGATGCCATTTCTGATCAATATGAGCGGCACCATTTACCTGGCTGGCGCGCTCTCCCTTGGAATTGGATTTGTCTACTACGCGGTCAGGCTATATAGATCAGAAGGTGACCAGTTCGCGATGAAAACCTTCGGCTATTCCATTTTTTACCTGAGTGCGCTATTTGGTTTTCTGTTGCTTGATCACTATACACGGTTGGCAATTCGCGCCTGGATACTCTGAGAAAGCAAATGTTAATGTATGAACGATAACAACCAACGGGCACCGGCGAGCCCGAACCAGGCCAAATCATCCGAAAGTACCGGAACCGAACCTCAGCGAACAGTTACGTTATTTTCCATATTGGCCAGCGTTTTTTGTTCCTTTTTTGGCCTGCAAAATAATGCAAACCGCAAACGGGACTTTGAAAGCGGCAAATTCTGGCATTTTTTCGCTGCGGGGCTGATATTTGTAGTGGTTTTCCTGCTCTCGGTATGGGGGGCGGTAAAATATATGCTGGCCACAACCCCTACAGGATAAGGACAAATGTCGCCTGTTTCAATACCCTGGAAAGGGTTGGGCCGACTATGTATGGTTGTAATTCGACCCCTATCACTGATATATGATGTAAAGTTTGTTGTAATGTGGCTATAATTCGCACGCTTATTTTCCTGCGAAAGAAAGACACATCGGCCAACGGTTGGTTCGCCGTTCTGGTTGCCGCCAGATAAGAATTTTTTTCGCCGGAATCGGTGAAAGGGTGTCGTAACAGGCACCAGGAGAGATTACAGATCGGGGAACCGGGAAATTGTGTCCGATTTACCGGTCCCGACAGGTTTACCAATAGATTTATTAGATTCAGAGGTTTCATTGTCCAATGATTAATAGTTTCCGATTTTCGGGTATCAGTGCCACCATACTAGCGTTGATGTCGACTTCAGCGCTCGCCGACTGGGGGCTGAATATGCCCAGAGGCGTAACCGACATAAGCAACGAAGTATACGATTTGCATATGCTGGTGTTTTACATCATGTGTGCGATTGCGTTAGTAGTATTCGGCGCGATGTTTTACAGCATCATGCATCATCGCAAAACGAAGGGTGTCAACCCATCCAAATTTCATGAGAGCCTTACCGTAGAGGTGATCTGGACCACCCTTCCTTTCATCATTCTGATCAGCATGGCGTTGCCCGCAGCACGCACACTGATACTCCAGGAAGATGACAGCAATTCCGAACTGACCATCAAGATCACCGGTTATCAATGGAAATGGCAATACGAATACCCTGAATCGGGGGTCAGTTTTTTCAGCGCCCTGGACTCGAAGAGCAATGAAGCGAGGCGTCTGAATTCTGGCATTGATGTCAACACGGTGGAAAATTATCTGCTTGAGGTGGACAAGCCATTGGTCATCCCGGTGGACACAAAGGTGCGATTATTGCTCACCGCCAACGATGTTATCCATTCATGGTGGGTCCCGGAATTTGCGATCAAGAAGGACGCAATTCCCGGATTTATCAACACCATGTGGACCAAGGTGAATGAAACCGGCACCTATCGTGGGCAATGTACTGAACTGTGTGGACGTGATCATGGGTTTATGCCAGTGGTGGTGAAAGTGGTTGAGAAAGCAGAGTTTAATCAGTGGATTGCAGCTCAGGGTGGAACTCAGGAGTCTACTGAACAATTCGCATCCAACAACTGATCTGGCAACTATCCACTATCCACCCGAGCACTTGATTTTTTAAAGGCCAGGTTTTTTAAAAGCATAATTTTTAAAGCAAGCATTATTTTTTGAGGCAAACAAGATGAACGCAACGGCAACCGATACTGATCACCACCACCATGGCCCGGCTCCCGGCCTTATGCGCTGGATAACCACTACTAACCACAAGGATATAGGTACACTGTATCTCTGGTTTTCACTGATTATGTTCTTTATCGGTGGTGCGATGGCGCTGATCATCCGAACCGAATTATTCCAGCCCGGGATGCAGATCGTAGATCCACATTTCTTCAACCAGATGACCACCCTGCATGCGCTTGTGATGATTTTCGGCGTGGTCATGCCGGCATTTGTCGGCCTCGCTAACTGGATGCTGCCAATCATGATCGGTGCGCCGGATATGGCGCTGCCGCGAATGAACAACTGGAGTTTCTGGATTCTGCCTTTTGGATTTACCATGATGCTGTCCACCCTGTTTATGCCGGGTGGCGGACCTGCTGGCGGTTGGACACTTTATCCGCCCCTCTCGCTCCAGGGTGGTATGGGTTTCCCATTTCTGATTTTCGCTATTCACATGCTTGGCATCTCTTCCATCATGGGCGCCATCAATATTGTGGCGACGATTATGAATTTGCGGGCACCGGGCATGACATTTATGAAAATGCCATTATTTGTCTGGACCTGGTTTATTACCGCCTACCTGTTGATTGCCGTTATGCCGGTGCTGGCAGGTGCTGTGACCATGTTGCTTACCGATAAATTCTTTGGCACCGCGTTTTTCACCGCTGGCGGTGGTGGCGATCCGGTCATGTTTCAGCACATATTCTGGTTTTTCGGTCATCCCGAGGTTTATATCCTGATCCTGCCGTCCTTTGGCATCGTATCTGAAATTATTCCTACCTTTGCCCGTAAACCTTTGTTTGGCTATGCATCCATGGTATACGCAACCGCGTCCATCGCTTTCCTTTCATTTATTGTCTGGGCGCACCATATGTTTACCGTAGGCATGCCATTGTCCGGAGAACTCTTTTTTATGTTCGCCACCATGCTGATCGCAGTACCCACCGGGGTCAAGGTATGCAACTGGGTTGCCACCATGTGGCGCGGGTGTATGACGTTTGAAACCCCGATGCTGTTTGCCCTGGGGTTTGTCATCATGTTTACCATCGGTGGCTTTTCAGGTGTAATGCTGGCACTGGCACCGGTGGACTTCCAGTATCACGATACCTACTTTGTGGTCGCACACTTCCACTATGTACTGGTACCGGGCTCAATTTTCGCCATTATCGCTGCGGTTTATTACTGGATACCCAAGTGGACAGGCAACATGTATGACGAGAAACTTGGCAAGTTGCATTTCTGGTTGTCCACTATCTTTGTAAATCTGCTGTTCTTCCCGATGCATTTCGTGGGGCTGGCAGGTATGCCCCGACGAATCCCCGATTACTCGGTACAGTTCACTGATTTCAACATGATATCAACCGTAGGTGCGTTTGGTTTTGGATTTTCCCAACTATTGTTTGTCTGGCTGATTTTCAAGTGCATACGTAGTGGAGCAAAAGCCAGTGACCAGGTCTGGGAGGGTGCACATGGCCTCGAATGGACTCTGAGTTCACCACCTCCATACCATACATTTACCGATCAACCTGTTATCAAGTAAAAAAGAGTGGGGTCGGTAAAGGTCGATCCTGCAAGTATCTATTGACTGGATAATGGCATTGAACAGAGGCATCAGAGTTACCGTGATCCTGCTGGCTATCGCTGCGGCAACGGTATACTTTGGCTTCATCCTTATGATGCGAAGCGCAGGAGCATGAACAGGTCTGGCGGTAAAATCAGTCTGCCCTTATTGTTCCTGGTGCCGGTGCTGATGTTTGGGTTTGGCTATCTGATGGTGCCAATTTACGATGTATTTTGTGATATCACAGGACTCAATGGTAAAACAGGCGCAATCAGTGTCCGTGAAGCCTCACAAATAAAGATCGACCGGACCCGAAAGGTTAAGGTGGAGTTTACCGGGTCGCTAAATGAATACGCACCCTGGAAATTTGGTCCCACTGTAGCGAGCATGCTGGTGCATCCCGGGCAGCAATATAAGACAAACTATATTGCCACCAATCAACTGGACAAAACACAGGTAGGCCAGGCCGTCCCCAGTGTATCACCCGCCAGAGCAGCGCCTTACTTCAGCAAGACGGAATGTTTTTGTTTTACCGCTCAGTCGTTCGATGGCAACGAAAGTCGGGAAATGCCACTGGTTTTCATCGTCGACCCTGATTTACCGAAAAATGTTGACACGGTGACATTGTCCTATACATTTTTCAATGTAACCGAACAGCAGTTAAATTAGCATGCAGAATGAAATGCTCGTTTGCATAGAAGCACCCTGAAAGCCTGACTGAATCAGGTCATTTATTTTTATAGAATAGTTATTTTGAGAATAGAGGTTAACAAATATGGCAAGCACCGCTGATAACCATTACTACGTACCTGAGGGGGCATACTGGCCCCTGGTGGGCTCAATCGCACTGACTTCCCTGTTGGGTGGACTTGCGTTGTTTCTGAATGAATCCAGCATCGGAATGCCGGCAATGCTGGTGGGTGTCGGAATTTTGATCATTATGTTTTTTGGCTGGTTTGGCACCGTGATCCGGGAAAGTGAACGCGGTCAATACAGCGCATGGGAAGATAAATCCTTTCGTTTGGGCATGGCCTGGTTTATATTTTCCGAGGTCATGTTTTTCGCCGCATTTTTTGGCGCGCTGTTTTACGCCAGAATCTATTCGGTGGAATGGTTGCTCGGCAACGGCAATGGCGCCAATACCCACGCTGAATTGTGGAGTGGATTCAGCGAGATCTGGCCCACCAATGGACCCATGGATATGGGCAGCAGTGATTTTCACATGGCATGGTGGCCATTGCCGTTTATCAATACCGCCATACTATTGACTTCCGGACTCACGGTGACCATTGCTCATCATGCAATCATAAAGAATGACCGCAGGCGGTTTATTCTTGGCTTACTCGCCACCGTAATTCTTGGCTTTCTGTTTGTCTATTTGCAGGCAATAGAATACCAGGAGGCCTATCATGAAGGCATGACCCTGAAGAGTGGAATTTACGGTTCAACGTTCTTTATGCTTACTGGATTTCACGGATTTCACGTCACCATGGGGGCGATTATTCTGACCGTAGTACTGTTTAGAGCGATCCGCGGTCATTTCACCCCGACCAGGCATTTCGCTTTTGAAGCGGCTGCCTGGTACTGGCACTTCGTAGACGTCGTCTGGCTCGGCCTGTTTATATTTGTATATATCCTGTAGCAACAACAGCTACATTTTTAGCCACAAATCCTGCCTGCCAAAACAACGGTCCCGGCTATAGCCAAAATAGCCGGTGATGGCCAGGAAGGCCGGCATGTCGCGGGAAAAAAGGACCGGCAATTGCTC
>CAYOGN010000089.1:0-10445 GCA_964403545.1 uncultured Gammaproteobacteria bacterium | reverse complement strand
ACGTCATTGTGTGGTCTGGCTACCCGGAATGGCGCTGCAGTAACATTGCGCCCCCTTGTCCGCCTCCTATGCATAACGTAGTCATGGCAGAATTCCATTGGTTACGCTCCAGAACATGCAGCGCATGTAATACGATTCTTGCCCCACTTGCACCCACTGGATGCCCTATGCTGATGCCACCACCATCGATGTTAAGTCGTTCCTGATCGAGGCTGCCCATGGCTTTGCCAAGGCCCAGCTCATTTTCGCAGTATTCTTCTGATTCCCAAGCAGCGAGGCATCCCAATACCTGGCCGGCAAATGCTTCATTAATTTCCCAATAATCAACATCTTTCAGTGATAATCCGTTTCGTGTCAGAACCGGGGTACTGGCGTGTACCGGGCCAAGACCCATCTGGGTCGGATCAACACCAGCCCAGTGGGCGTCTATGAGTTCACCACGGGCTTTCAAATCATATTTCTTCAACGCTTCTTCGCTGGCTAATATCAGCCAGGCACAACCATCGGTAATTTGGGCGCTATTGCCCGCGGTAACCAACCCCGTTGGTTTGTCAAAAACGGGTTTGAGCTTCGCCAGTTTTTCCATGGTGGACCCTCTTCGTAGTCCATCGTCTTCAGTGTAGCTGTTTCCCCTGGTGTCATAGACGGGTACCAGTTCGGTAGCAAAATGGCCATTGTCTATGGCTGCGGCAAGTCGATCATGGCTACGGATGGAAAACATATCCATCTGATCCCGGCTGATATCAAAACGACACGCTATTTTTTCCGTAGTCTGGCCCATTGAAAGTCCAACAACGGGATCTTTAAGTCCCTTGAGGAGTCCGATTACAGGTGTCAGTGAAGATAATTTAAGTTTCGTCAGAACCGACAGTTTTTGTCCGATAGATTTTGCCCGAGCCCATTTGGATAGCCAGGTGACAAATTCACTGCTGAACAGTACCGGGGCATGGCTCATGGACTCGGTTCCTCCCGCCAGCACCAGTTCGGAGCGTCCAAAGGCAATATTGGTCGCGGCTGAATCCAGTGCCTGCATGCCGCTGGCACAATTTCGTGCTACGGTCCACGCAGGCGTTGATTCACCGCAGTCCAGACGCAGGGACACGATCCGCGCAATATTGGCTTCATCGGCTTCGGGGCCTACGCAGCCGAGAATGACTTCGTCCAGCTGTTGGGGATCAAAGGGCTGCCGGGAGAGCAAAGGCCTGCCGGCCTGAACTGCCAGATCGGCAGCGGCAAATGGACCGGGGGCACCAGCCTTGAGAAAAGGTGTTCGACTGCCGTCAACAATATATACAGGTCTTCCGTTATGCATAGAGAGAGCCGATTATGAAATATAATCACTATTATAGCGCGAACACTATGCTCTGTTTGACTACCCGGAGAGACCAGATCACGTGAAAAAATATGAGTAAATCTTTGGAAAACAGCCCTGACCGCCGAGTCGTCCGTAGTTACGTTTTACGCCAGGGCAGGATGACGCGGGGGCAGCAGCGCGCCATGAAGGAACTGTGGCCGGTGTATGGCCTGGGGCCGAAATATGTTGTACCGGTCGATTTCTCAAGGGAATTTCACCGTCAGGCGCCACTAACCCTGGAGATTGGCTTTGGTGATGGTGAGGCTTTGCTTGAGCTGGCACGAAGATATCCGCAACAGGATTTTATCGGCATTGAGGTGCATCATCCGGGTGTCGGAAATCTGATGCTAAAACTTGAGCGGGACAAACTATCTAATGTCCGTGTCTTCTGCGCGGATGCCATGGAAGTTTTACGCCACTGTGTCCTGCCAGATACCCTCGATCGTCTGAATTTGTTTTTCCCTGATCCCTGGCACAAAAAACGACATCACAAACGACGGTTAGTTACCATTGATTTCATCCAACTGGTAGCGACCAGACTAAAAACCGGGGGCATATTGCATTTCGCCACCGACTGGCAACCCTATGCTGAAGAGGCTCTGGAAAGAATGGGACAATGTAGTGCATTTAAAAACCTGTCGGGGTCGGGCCAGTTTTCCCAACGGCCTGAATCCCGGCCTGAAACCAAATTTGAAAGACGCGGTCAACGGCTTGGGCATAAGGTTCGGGATATTGTTATGAAAAGAATCGAAGTCGGTAATTCGTTGTGATTTCAATGTTGACCAAGTTTGGTGAATAATTATTGTCCAATAATTACCCTAATCTTTTGTTCGAGCCTCAATACAATTCTGGGCAATGACCGGATTCACAAATCGCTCGCAATCATCAAGGTTGACACCCTCATTTACCTCCTTTTCAAATAGATTTTCCTGGTCATTTTTCTGGTAGCGGGTTGTCTGTTCCTGGTTTTCGGCTGGAGATTGCAGGTATCGATATAACCCGAACGCGATCGCACCCAAAAAAATGATCATTAACACATTTTCCAGCAGAGTCTTGAGACGCAAGATTTTTTCCTGTGGGAAGTATTATGAGTAGAAAAATCCGATGCTCATTGCAGAATGTTTTCCAGATCCGTTAGCGCGTCTATTGGTGCCGAACATTCATGCCCCTGGCATACATAGGCGACGGTCTTGCCTTTGACCGCAGCTTTAACTGCCAGCGCGTTTGGCAGGTCGGAAGTATCATCCGGAATCGGATATATCCAGATTCCGGGTAAATACTTTCCGCTAATGGCTGTTTGCCAGCTGGCGATACTATCTTTTTTTCCACGTATAACGACCGTTTTACTTTCGTTGCGAAGATCCAGTGCCGCCATTGTCAGAGAGGCAAATACCGAGGGGTTGCTATGAATATCTTTAGCATAAAGGCGGATGGTTTTCATCGCACTATCAATATAACGTGAATTTCCAAGCAATGTGCCGAGACGATACAGAACGGTTGCTGCGGCACCGTTGGAAGACGGGATGGCATCATCGGCGCCTGGTTTGGGTCGATGGAGCAGCGTTTCGTGGTCATGTGAAGTAAAGAAAAATCCGCCATTGTCGCCGTCCTCGAAGCGCTCTATCATGGCATCACAAATGGCAACCAGAAAGTTCAGATCACTGCTTCGCCAACGGCTCCGGAGTAGTTCCGCCAGGCCTTCGGCGAGGAACGCATAATCGTCCAGGTATCCGTTTAACGTTGCCTCCTGCGCTCTGTAGCTGGCCAGCAGCCGCCCGTTCTGCCACAGGCTGTGGCGAATAAAATCCACCGATTGTTCCGCAGAATCGATGAGGTCTGGCAGGTTCAGAATTCGTCCTGATCGCGCCATGCCCTTGATCATCAGCCCATTCCATGCGGTGAGGATTTTATCGTCGAGCCCCGGGCGCACTCTTTCATTTCGGTGTTGCAGGAGTTTGTCCATCGCGAGCCGCAGTTCTTCGGCAGCATCTGTGGAATCGATCGTCGATCTGGATTCTTCATTAATATTGAAGTGCCAGCTGCCTTCAAAATTTGGTTCTCCATAGAGCCCGAAATGGTTTTCTATTGCCTGATACTCGACAGTATTCAGAATTGCGCGCAGATCAGTTTCGCTCCAGACATAATATTTACCTTCAACTCCCTCGGAATCTGCATCAAGGGTTGAAGCGTAACCGCCATGATCCTGTTGCATTTCAGATATTACCCAATGGGCTGTACGCTCTACCGAGCTACGGTAAAATTCGCTTCCAGAGAGGCAGAGTCCATCCGCATAAAGGCACAGCAATTGGGCATTGTCGTAGAGCATTTTTTCAAAATGCGGGATACGCCACTGTTTGTCCACTGAATATCTGTAGTAGCCACCGGCCAGTTGATCGAATAAACCACCTTGATGCATTTTTCGGAGCGTTTTATTGGCCATGGCCAGGCTGACGTCATGCTGGTCTCCCTCGCTGGCGGCATGCCGAAAAAGGAGTTCCAGTTGAGTGGGGTGAGGAAATTTGGGCGCTTCACCAAATCCGCCATTTTCCGGATCAAACTGGGATCGCAATGTCTCAATTGATTTATTCAGGCAACCGTCCGGGTTCAATACGGTCTTTTTACTTACAACTGGATTCAGCTGTTCCAGGGCGCGTTGAAATGATGCCACATGTCCTTCCATGGCATGTTTGTTTTCTTGATAGTGAGCAGCAACCTTTTCCAGTATGTCGCCAAAAGCAGGCATTCCATGGCGTGGCTCTGGTGGAAAATAGGTGCCGGCAAATATAGGTGCATGGCCTTTGGGGCTCAATATTACGGTTAACGGCCAGCCTCCCGGCCGTTGGGTCAGCATCTGGTGCGCAGTTTGATAAATCTTGTCGAGGTCAGGCCGTTCCTCTCTGTCTACTTTGATGCAAACGAAGTGTTGATTCATTGTTGCCGCTATCTCCCTGTTTTCAAAACTCTCATGCTCCATGACATGACACCAGTGACAGGCTGCATAGCCAATCGATAACAGAATCGGTTTGTCTTCCATTGCCGCTTTTGATAAAGCTTCTTTATTCCACCCATGCCAATTGACCGGATTATTTGCGTGCTGTAGCAGGTAGGGGCTTGTTTCTCTGGTTAGATTGTTGGGCATATGACTAGTGCTTTATCAATAGAAAGAAATCCCGCAGGTTATTGGAACCGGGTAGCTGGCGAATTATAATAACCGTCAAAATGGCGCGAGTAAACCAGTGTTAAACTGCATACCCCACATTAAATATTCCCTGAGTAATTTTCCAACCCATTTTTAACAATGTGATTGTACATCCTGATTTTGACCCCGTAGCAGTTTCAATTGGCCCTCTTTCCATCCATTGGTATGGACTAATGTATCTCGCGGGTTTTGCTGTGGGTACGCTGCTGGGCAGGTACCGTGCATCACGCCCCGGTTCTGGCTGGATGCCGGATGAGATAACCGACCTGCTGTTTTATATCGCGATGGGCACGATCCTGGGTGGACGCCTTGGCTATGTATTGTTCTACAATTTATCGTTCTACCTGCAGAACCCATTCGATGTGCTGGCGATATGGGATGGAGGCATGTCATTTCATGGTGGTTTGATTGGTGTTATGTTGGCCATGTGGGGGTATGGATTCAAGACCCATCGTGGTTTTTTTCAAGTAGCAGATTTCATAGCGCCCTTGATACCACCTGCGCTTTTTTTTGGCCGGTTCGGTAATTTTATCAATCAGGAGTTATGGGGAAGAATAACCGACCTGCCGTGGGGGGTTTTATTTCACACCAATCCTGATGGCCCCCGTCATCCTTCACAATTATATGAAGCATCTCTGGAAGGGCTGGTCCTGTTTATTATTCTGTGGTGGTATTCATCGCAACCCCGTGCAAATGGCCGCGTATCCGGGCTGTTTCTCATTGGTTACGGTGTATTCAGGTTTCTGGTTGAGTTTGTTCGCGAGCCGGATGCACATCTCGGGCCAATATTGCTGGACTGGTTGAGCATGGGGCAGGTGTTAAGTCTGCCGATGATTGCTGGAGGAGTTTTTTTGATCCTCCGGCCGGTGGAAGAGAAGGCGCACTGATATCGGCTTGCAGGTATAATGCATAATTTTAGGCGCATGCTTTTCGGGGAAAGCTAACCATATGAAGCTGAACCGGTTTTTAATTTTAGTGCTGGCTATGGGCCCGGTAATGGCGCTGAATGTTATGTCGATACAGGCACAACAGATTACCAAATGTCAGGATGCTGATGGTAACTGGCACTATGGCAGTTTCGCCGCAGATGCCTGTATTGACGCTGTAGTGGAAAAGCTGAGCGAAAGTGGCGCCAAGATTGGTGAGGATCGCCCGCCCCCGAGCGAGGAAGAGATCAGGAAGGAGGAGGCGCTAGCGAAAGATGTCCGAGCAAAAGAGGACTATGCCAGCACACAGCACAAACGAGATATGGAAATTGTTCGCATCTATAGTAACGAAGAGACCATCATTACAACCCGGGATCGCAAGATTGCTTCTATCGACAATAACATCGAAATCACCCGGCAAATCAAGAAGGGCACCCTTAAAGATATTGACAAACTGAAGAAACTGAAAAAGACCAAGAAAGTAGAGCGGCAGATAGAGGAACGGGAGAATGCTGTGAAGTCATACGACAAGGTTATTCGGCACAGTCTTTCCGAGCGCGAGAAGTTATTTAAAAGCTATATTGCTGTTCTGGAGGAATTTCAGGCCGCCTATAAGCGAATATACGGACCGTAGCGTGCCTGATAAGCCACTTTGCGAGAAACGTCCCCGGGAATCAGATAAAGTCTCCTTAGATGCCAGTTGGTAATATTGGCAGGGTACCTTTACTGGTAAATTGCCAGCGGATTACCCAGTAACCCCTGATCGGGAATGATTCCATGCCCGGGGGTATCAGTTACCGTCAGCTTTCCTTCTATATTACGCGCACCCTGTGCCGGTGCAATATCGATACTTAGCATATCCTGGCAAGCCCAGGTACCCAGGCGAAAATCCCGCGGGATGGTTTGCGCCAGGTGCGCGGCTTCAGTATCAGCGAGTACTGACCCACCGGTCGCCATTACGTAGATCTGGATACCATGAGCCAGCGCCACATCCCGCATTCGTATAGCCTTCGTCAGCCCGCCTACCCGATTTAGCTTGATCCCGAACACCTCGGCCAGCCCGTCTCGGGCAATCCGGGCAGCATCTTGCAGGGTGACCAGGCTTTCGTCCACACTGATTGGAGTCGTGGTGACCCGCCTGATGGCGGCGATATCATCCAGTGTCTCACAAGGCTGTTCCACCGTGATCCCGAGTTCAGTCACCGCATTCATCACGATGGAGGCCTCCCGCCGGGTCCATGCCCGATTCACATCATAAAGAATACGCTCGCCTGGCATTCTGTTTTGCTCCAGAAAACGGATCCGGGTGATGTCTTTTTCGATATCTCCGCCAACTTTGGCCGAATGAACCTTGTAACCCAGTTGGCGATAGCGGTTGATGATCTCCAGCATTTCCTCTGGTTCACCTGACGAAACAGATGAAGCGATCCAGGTGCCTTCTGTGTCTCGCCCGCCAAGCAGATCGGCAATAGACAGACCGGCTGATTGCCCCGCAATATCCCAGCAGGCCAGGTCCACAGGGGCTTTTGCATAGAGATGCCCTGGCAGACTCAGGTCCATAGCCCGCTCCACATGTACTAACTGGCGTGGATCCTGGCCAAGGATCGCTGTTGCCATGGTTTTGATTCCGGCGCGAATTCCAGGGCCGTGGGCGGGTACATAAGTGTGCCCCCAGGGAGTGCCTTCGCCCCAGCCCGTGATGCCCGCATCTGTTTCTATTTTGACAAAGGTAGCGTCCAGCACCTCAAATTTTAAACGCCCCCCGGACAACCAGTAAGGATGCGTTAGTGGCAGATCCTGCTGATAAACTGATATTTTGGTGATTTTCACAGGGTTACCACGATATTCCCGGTATGCTTTTTTTCGATAAAGGCTGTTTGTGCCGCATGCAGTTCCTGGAGCGGATAGGTTGCGGCAAGAAGCGGTTTGATTTCATCTTTTTCGATATAACGCACCAGATCGGTGAATATATGTGGCGCGATCACAGTAGAGCCGGTAAATGTCAGGTCGCGTAAGTAAAAGGTTCGCAGATCGAGCGATACTATGGGCCCGGCAATAGCACCAGAGCAGGTATAGCGTCCACCCCGAGCCAGGGTATCGATCAGGGTCGGGAAGTAATCTCCGCCGACGATATCGGCGACAATGGTTACAGTGTCATAGCCAGTGGCTTTCTTCAGGGCGGCTTTCAAGTCTGGTGGGTTGCGTGGCAATATTGCATCCGGGGACAACGCCTGAACTGCATCCTGTTTGGCCTCTGACGCCATGGCTATAACGCACGCCCCTCTTCGTCTCGCCAGTTGTATCAGGGCCGATCCGACGCCACCCGATGCGCCGGTGATAAGGATTCGGTCGTTCGATGCCGTTTCGGCCCGGCTCAACATTCCTTCAGCTGTGGTGTAAGCGCATGAGAATGTCGCCAGTTCGGCATCCGTTAAATCACTCTTAATGGCGGCAACATTGCGAAAATCTGTTTTTGTATACTCGGCAAAACCGCCGTCACACTCTGAACCAAAATAACCGGTTTTATATTTGTTCATCGGATCATTCCAGTCCCGTAACCAGTTGTCCGTCATCACACGTTTGCCGATCAGGTCCTGGTCCGCATCTGGTCCGCAGGCAACTACTGTACCCACCACGTCAGCTCCCTGTATACGTGGAAAGGAAATAGGTGCGCCACCCCATGTTGGATCTTCCGAGGCTACTGCTGCATAAGCATCACCCGTTGTGGCTTCGCTCACTGTTTTTGAATACCACCCGGATCGTGTGTTCACATCTGTATTATTTAAACCACAGGCTGCCACTTTGATGAGTACCTCGGCACCTGTTGCTACTGGTGTAGGCCAGTCCTGATGGTATTCAAGGGCTTCCAGGCCACCATGACGCATCAACACAAAGGCTGCCATAGAGGAGGGCGGGTTTGAGCCGAACATTTGATCAGATTGAGAACGCAAAATGGCACACTCCGAAAATACAGATTAAGGCAGGATTCTGGTGGACATCATAATAAAACATATGTACCCTTGTCAATTGATAATAATTTAAATGTACCAACCACTGAATTCGAACCTGTGCAGGAATCTCCAGTAAATCAAGGCTACCAGAAGCCCTCCCATTGGGCTGATCCGACCAAAAAACTCTTTCCTCATCAAGTAGGGTTTACCTGTCCACCGCATGATTTCGATGGTGCACCTACAGATTTTCTCCGACTATCACCGGAAACTGTCGGTGTTCATGGCCGGATGTTGCATGTGCCTGATTACAGGCATGAGCTGTCACAGCGTAAACAGAATTTCGATCTGCTGGAAGAATTTGTCCAATGCATGGCCAATAATGGAGCCGATGTCTGCGCCCAGGTTGGTAGCAATTGGGTGCACGCCAGTGGCCTTGGTGTAGCGGGCATTCGCGACCATTGCCGCATGCTCAGCGAAAAATACCAGACCCCGTTTCATATGGCGGGATATGCCATGGTAGAGGCACTACGCGCACAGGGGGTCGAAAAAGTTGCCCTGAATGCTGTCTACCACTGGCCGGAGTGGTGGCGGGGAACAGTTGATTTTCTGAAAGAAGCTGGATTTGACGTCCTGTGGGCGGGAAACTTTGTCGATCAGGGTTTGTTTGAGAACCAACAGCAGGTGAATGATCAAATTTGGATATTTGATCATGATCTGGCCTCCAGGTCGTTTGAATTTGTCGCCGAAAAAGCGCCCAACGCTGATGCCTACCTGGCGAACGGCATGTGCAATTTTCGTCGTCTCTCAGACGGTTTGCCGCAGCGTTTTGTGGCACTGGAAATTGAACTGGAATCCTTGCTGGGCAAGCCCGTGATCACCCATGACAATGCACTCTACTGGCGCATAATGAAAACCCTTGGCATTGCGCCGGTTACTGAACAGGGTAGTTTACTGTCCAGTTTGATCTGATTTTGAGGAATTCCGCCGATGCATAAGATCATTGCACTGTGGGCTATACCCCGTTCCACTTCAACCGCTTTCGAGTGGATGATGCGCCAGCGTGGTGATCTGGACTGTTTGCATGAACCCTTTGGCGAAGCCTGGTATCAGGGTGAAAAACCACTCTGGCCCCGGGTCTCCAAAGACAGTTTACGTACTCCCGGTCTCACCATCGAAAGTGTTTTGCAGAACCTGAAATCCCGAGCGGTATCTGGCCCGGTATTTACCAAGGATTTTCCCCATTACATAGATCATATTTGGGATCCAGGGATTCTGGATCTATTCACCCATTCGTTCCTGATCAGAGACCCGGCCAAGACCATTACATCGATGTTCGACAAATGGCCTGATTTCCACGAAAAAGAGGTGGGTTTTCCCGAGCAGCGTGCACTTTTTGATCTGGTCCATGAGCGCAACGGTGCGCCGCCGCCTGTCATCGATAGCGATGACTTGCTGGAAGACCCGCATCGTATGGTGGGTAAGTGGTGCACTGCTGTGGGTGTTCCTTTTGTCGAGGCAGCACTTCGCTGGGAGCCTGGTGCACGGGATGAAGTCAGTTGGTGGGACGGTGGATCATTTCATGCCAACCTACGTAAATCTGATGGACTGAAACCTCAAGCCAGGAAATACGTAAATATTGCCGATACACCCGCGCGTGTGCAGGATGTCTATGGCCGAATGAAACCCCACTATGACCATCTTTACGCGCATCGATTGTGATCCCGAATGATGGTTTTACCTCAAACTGGTTGCTGTTTGCCTGACAGGCCTGGTTTGATCGAAAATTATTCCGCCTATTTGACATAAATATTTATATATTTGCCCTCAGACTGTTTTGAAATAGTATAATTCGCGCCGGACAAATCGGAGGATGTTCGCTTTGTTTTCAGTATGTTATCTAGATAGCAAAGTTAACCCATTGATTGGAAAAATAAAAACTGAATGCGACTGAAAAAACTACAGGTTTCCGGGTTTAAAACATTCGTCGATCCAACGGATATTCGCCTGCCGGGAAA
>CAYOGN010000088.1:0-6302 GCA_964403545.1 uncultured Gammaproteobacteria bacterium | reverse complement strand
ACACTCTTCTTTTCTGGCCCACGAGCTAGAACGCCATTGAACACCATGGCATTGTAGGCGTTGATGTAATATGCCAGTTCCTCCGCAGGACTGGTAAATAGCTCGGGGTCATGTTCAGGACTAATTGTTTCGATGGATTGGATATACTGGTCGAAATGTTCCCGATTTTCCAGTAACGCCTGATAGTTAACGTTTCCCCTGTCATCGACAAAACGTTGTAAAATTTCGCTCCAAATTTCGTAATCGAAACCCTCTGTGGCTTTGGCCGTGGTTGTTACCAATGCAACGATTGTTGCAGCCGCGACCAGGAACAATTTCAGTTGAAATGAGGATTTAATAGAAATGGATCGATTAGAAGTCATCAGAAAAATGGTTAATGAATTGTTGTTGTAACTCGTCGTGGATTTCAACCTCCATGCCCAGCCAGGGGTTTTACCCCCGGACTCGCCGTTAACATGAAGTTGGAAATTCCCAAACAACCCCTGCCGGCCAGGCAGTCCAATGGAGGCAGGAGAATAAAATTGGGCCTATTTTACCTTTGGAAGTATATTTTTGCTTTGTTTCGACCTGTTTCCCGGTACAAACGTCAGCAGTTATTGAAAAGATGGGATCAACTCCCTGAAACTCTGCAATTACCCAATCAGATAGTTGGAAAACACTGGGTTCAGTGCGGTTATACCCTCGGACCTGCATATTGCTCTTTTGGTTGCAGTCACTGTTATTTACCCAAATCCGCTAACCGGATGCCTCTGGTTCCACTTGCTCTGATGAAAGAGCAAATGGATGCTCATCTGGACATGATGGGTGAGGGGGGAAATATACAAATTACTGGCGGTGATGTGGTCGATGCTTACTGGCGGGCTGGAAGACCCGAGGAATTGATCGAAGTCCTGCAATACGCCAGCGGATTGGGACTGGTACCGATGTTGATGACCCATGGACAGATACTGCTGGAACAGCCACAGTATTTTGCCCGATTGGTAAGCTTGGGCGGGTTACGAAAACTCAGTATTCATATCGACACTACTATGGCAGGGAGAGCGGGATATCCTGTCAAATCACTCGAAAATGAAAAACAGCTAAATCCGCTTCGAGACCAGTTTGTTGATCTGGTTTTATCCATACGCAAGCAGACCGGGAAGCTTGTTGTCGCCGCTCAAACGGTTACAGTGACCGAAGGAAATATCAATAGTCTGAATGAAATTATTGATTGGCTGCTGTCACGCAAAGAGAATCTGGACGTCTGTCGCACGATCAGTTTCCAGACTGAAGCCAGCGTAGGTAGAACCAGAATTTCAGCAAATCCTGTTGTCCCGGAAACCGTATGGGGCAAGCTTTGTGTCGCGGTTGGAAAAGAATTACCCCGTGATCATCTGTTGATTGGGCATCCACATTGCAGCAGTATAGCCACGCTACTGGTACGGCCCAGAGATGGCAGAGTGGTCAATCTGGGTAGCACTTCAAACAGTGGTCGCCGATTCTGGAAATCTGTTTTGCATACCTTTGGTGGTTTGGGTGCGAAAAGTACTGCCCCGGGATTTTCTCTGATTCAGAAAACAGGTGCATTGATTCGGCGTCCCGGGGTGCTGGTCTGGTTCTTTGTTTTCCTTTGTCAATTGATCAGGGAAGGGGAGTTGAGCCCGGGGTTTGTGTTGTCTGTACTCAGCGGTCAGGTCAGGGGCTTTAATTTGGTCATGCATAATTTTATGGACCAGAGCGAGGTTCAGTTTCCTACCAGCAAAACCGTTGAGCAAAGACTGCAGGCTTGCGCATTTAGGGGCGTGGTCAAACGCGACGGAGAATGGCAGGCGCTGTCAATGTGTGAAATGAATGCCACCGTGCGCCCAAAATTATATCGGCAGGGTGTAAAGGCTGGTAGTTCTTTATCAAAGGAAGCGGTTTCCAGGGGAGAATTGCCGGTATGCTGATTAGTCAGTTCTGTTAACATCTCCGCAATTTTTTACAATGTAGACGCTATGGCCTGGCTCGACAACATTCCGCTCACGCTTATTCTGATTGCCTGCCTGACGTTGGGTTTGGCACCTTTTTTTCCTGAACCGCATCTGTGGGAGAAGTTGAAAATGCTGATTGCCGGAAATTTGCTACGACCGCTGGATATTTTTGACTTCCTGATGCATGGTACACCGTGGATAATACTGGTCTTGAAACTGATTCGAAGATCAGGATAGGTTCTGTTAACTGTGCAGGACTATTGAACCATAAAGTAGTGATAAAAAATCAACATGTGGCTATCTAGCGCCGTTTTTTTAGGTTGGTCGCTGGGTGCAAATGACGCGGCCAATATATTTGGTACTGCGGTTGCATCCCATATGGTCAAATTTCGCACCGCCGCTATTGTCACCTGTATTTTTGTAATCCTGGGCGGCGTCATTATTGGTCCGTTTGGCGTCGAGCGTATCGGTAAACTGGGCTCTATAGATTCGATTTCAGGCGCAGCGACAGCAGCCTTCGCAGCGGCCATCACGGTGATGTGGATGACGCGGATGAAACTTCCGGTTTCAACGACCCAGGCCATCGTGGGCTCCGCGCTGGCCTGGGGCTATTTTGCGGGTAAAGACATTGCATGGGAAAAGTTAACCCCTATCATCATTGCCTGGGTTGCATCGCCAGTCCTGTCTGCTATTGCTGCGATTGTAATATATTACGGCTTGACGTTGTTTATCAGCCGTATGATGAAATCACGGATGCTGATCCTGGATGCCAGTTTGCGTTATGGCATGATTGCGGTGGGTGCCTATGGCGCCTGGGCATTAGGTGGAAATAATATGGGTAATGTCGTTGGCGTCTTCAATGGCTCCGGAGTTTTCCAGGATACGCTGATATTGGGGATCCACTTTAGTGAAGCGCGGTTGCTCAGTATTGTCGGCGCACTGGCTATTTCATTGGGGGTTATCAGCTATTCCTACGGCGTCATGATGACAGTAGGTAGTGAACTGGTAAAACTCGATTCCATGACAGCATTCGTCGCTATTGCCGCCGAAGCGCTGGTGCTGGATGGTTTTGGCTATCTCGGCATTCCGGTATCCTCGTCCCAGGCGCTGGTGGGAGCTGTTTTGGGAGTTGGACTGATTCGAGGAGCACGTACGATAAAAATGAATGTATTGGGGCGAATTGTAGGAGGATGGATCGCTACCCCTGTAATTGCTGCCGTTGTTTGTATTGTTTTCCTGTATGTAGTCAAGAATGTTTTTGAACAGGAAGTGGTCAAACACTATGGACAGCAACCAACAGAAATTCATGCTGTAGACAATCCTGCGCCATGATTTATCATATCAATCCGGAGCATCCCCATGGATGAAAAACTACGCAAGCTATTTGATAAAAAAAGTAAATTACAGTCAATTTTTTTCAAGAAGCAATATGAGATTGAAGAAAAACTGCATTACTATCTGCGCTGCATGGAGGACATGATTCTGCTGTATCAGGAAGCCTACCCATCTTATTTTAATCATCAGAAGGACAGTTTTGATCTGCAGGTCAGAGAACTGGGTAAACTCGAAAAACGTATGGATAGCCTTGGTCAGGATATCCAGATTAATCTGTTTGCACAATCCCTGATGCCGGATTCCCGGGAAGATGTTCTGTGGTTATTGAATTCACTGGATCACATTCCCAGTTTACTGAAACACTCATTGCGGGATATTCAAATCGAAAAACCAGTGGTCCCGGAAAAACTCCACGGATTTTTCAATCAAATGCTGGTAAAAACCAGCCTCACGGTTAACGCCATGGTACGCGCAACGGATGCGCTGTTTGCCGATTTGCGTGCGGTCCGACTGCTTACAGAAGAAGTTTCGCGGCAGGAAAGTGAAGTCGATAAAGTGGAGCGACAGTTGCTGGAAGCCGTATTTGACGATAGCCAGCTTGAACTGGTACACAAATACCAGATCAAGCGAATCATTCAATATATTGGTAGTGTGTCAAACAGCGCGGAAGACGTGGCCGATGCGATACTGATTTTTGCAATCAAGCGGGCGATGTGAGTGGTTCATAATTTCATATGGCTTTATTACGCAAATTTGGATAATTTTATGGTTGCACTGCAAATCAGCTCCCATGGTGTTACTGGTCAGGCACACCCGATCCACCTCCTCCAGGAGACTGTATAGAAAACACATCCCCCGCATTGAGATCGATCTCGTCATTACCGCCGAGGCTAACGGTTTCTCCGTTGGCACGATAAACTTCATTGATCCCCACTGCGCCGGGTTCTCCTCCGAGGATGCCAAAGGCCCGGGTTATTCGGTGAGAAGACAGCACTGTTACTTTCATTGGTACCAGCGCGCGCATATTGCGGATGCAACCATTACCGCCGGGATAGAGGCCATTGCCACCGGAACCACGGCGAATGGAAAACTCTTCTATACGCACCGGAAACCTCTTTTCCAGCACTTCAGGATCGGTGCTGCGGGTATTTGTCATATGGATCTGGACCGCACTCGCTCCCGGAAAATCGGGACCGGCACCGGCACCTCCACAAATGGTATCGTAATTCTGAAATTCTTCTGTGCCCCAGACAAAGTTATTCATCGTTGCCTGGGAGCCAGCGAGTACACCCAGTGCGCCATACAAACAGTCGGTTATGGCCTGACTGACTTCGGTGTTACCAGAAATGACCGCCGCAGGGTAGTGTGGATTAATCATGCTCCGATCCGGCGCTATGATACGCAATGGTTTCAAACAGCCCGCGTTCAGGGGTATGTCAGCGCCCACCAGGGTTCGGAAGACGTATAGCACCGCGGCATGACAAACCGCCAGCGGCGCGTTATAGTTGTTGCGCTGCTGATCAGAAGTCCCAGTAAAATCGATCACCGCTTCGCGAGCTACCGTATCCACACTGATAGCAACCTTTATATGGGCACCATGATCCAGCTCAAAAGTGAACTCACTGTCTTTCAGTGCGCTGATCACCCGACGAACAGATTCCTCGGCATTGTCCTGTACATGGTGCATATAGGCATGCACTGCGTTCAGACCAAACTGATCGATCATTTTTTTGACCTCGCGAACACCGGTTTCATTTGCCGCAATTTGCGCCGCCAGATCTGCCATATTGTGATCAATATTTCGACATGGAAATTTACCGGAACCGAGCAGCTGACGCGTTTCCTGTTCCCGCAAACGACCTCGCTCCACCAGCTTGAAGGTGTCAATGACCACGCCTTCCTGGTCGATGTGAGTGCTGTCCGGAGGAGCTGAGCCTGGGGTACGACCGCCAATATCAGCGTGATGACCCCGAGAGCCCACATAGAACAGAATATTTTTTTCGGCACGATCAAATACCGGCGTAATCACGGTTACATCGGGAAGATGAGTACCACCATTAAATGGATTGTTCAGCACATACACATCACCAGGCTCCATGGTCGCACCAGCGGCCCTGTTGACGGTACGAACCGCTTCACTCATCGAGCCCAGGTGGACAGGTACGTGGGGTGCGTTTGCCACCAACTCGCCTTTGCCATCAAACAAGGCACAGGAAAAATCCAGGCGTTCCTTGATGTTCACTGAGTAGGCAGTGTTCGCCAGAGTACCGCCCATTTGTTCTGCGATATTCATAAACAGGTTATTAAAAACTTCCAGCATAATCGGATCGGCTTCGGTGCCCACAGCATGTTGTCGCTTGCGCTCTTCAGCGCGTTGCAAAATAAGGTGCCCCAGTGAGTTAATGGATCCGTACCAACCTGATTCTACAATGTTGGTTCCGGTGCTTTCGATGATGATAGCCGGCCCTGTGACCTGATCACCTGGATACATTTGATTGCGGTCATACAACGGCACCCGGTGCCAGTTTCCATCGCTGTACATCGAAATCCGATCGATGGGCGTCAGGATTTTCGATGACTTGGCCCATTCCTCATCAGCCACCGTGCCGGTAGAACCAACCGCTTCAACGGATACTGCCTCGATACGCAATTGTCGGTTATCGGCGATAAATCCAAATCGAGATTGATGGGCTGCTTCAAAAGCAGATTTCATTGACTCGAGACTCCCATAAGGAACCACAAGCGCCTGATGAGACCCCTCATAGCGTAGATGCACCCGTTTGAATAATTCCATATCTGTTTTGCCTATTCCCTGATGCTCAACTTCATCAAGCACCTCGGCAGCCAGTGAATCGAGCAAATTTCTCGCTGTCGGTACTTCGGAAAAAGGAGCATCAAATTGATGTTCACGCAGTGCTCGAATATCAGCAAGCCCCATTCCATAGGCAGATAATACGCCTGCCATAGGATGCAAAAATACCCGATCAATACCCAGGGCGTCGGCGACCAGACAGG
>CAYOGN010000087.1:0-19143 GCA_964403545.1 uncultured Gammaproteobacteria bacterium | reverse complement strand
TACCAGGTGGGTGATCCGGGAGAGCCCATTAAAAACTATCTGAATATTGAAAAAATAGTTGAACTCGCGATACAGCAAAATATAGATGCCATTCATCCGGGCTATGGATTTTTATCGGAAAATCCGGAATTCGCAAAACGGTGTCGCGAGCGCGGTATAATTTTTATTGGCCCGTCTACCGATACGTTACGTGCACTGGGCGATAAAACGTCGGCCAGGAGCATCGCAGAAAAAGTAAAGGTGCCGGTTCTGGGGGGTATCAATCGCGCAATTCGAAATCTTGCGGATGGGTTATCCATCGCCTCGCGTACAGGGTATCCAGTGATGCTCAAGGCAGCCCATGGCGGTGGTGGCAGAGGCATGCGGGTAGTTAAAAACGAAGCAGAATTTGAATCCGCGCTTAACGCCTCTCAGCGGGAATCACTATCGGCGTTCGGCAGCAAGGACATCTTTGTTGAAAAACTCATAACCAAAGCTCGACATATTGAAGTCCAGTTATTAGCGGATCAATATGGACAACAGGTGCATCTGTATGAAAGAGATTGCTCGATTCAACGGCGTTATCAAAAAGTGGTTGAAATCGCACCGGCACCTTCTCTCGACCCTGCGCTTCGGGATTCTATCTGTCTTGCCGGATGCAAAATTGCGGCATCGGCGAATTACCAAAATGCCGGAACGGTAGAATTTCTGGTGGATTCAGAGACCAATCAGTTCTATTTTATTGAAGTTAACCCACGTATCCAGGTCGAACATACAGTCACCGAAGAAGTCACCGGAATTGATATCATTCGGGCCCAGATACTGATTGCCCAGGGGTATTCACTGGATAGTAAAGAGATCGATCTTCCTTCCCAGGATGCCATCAAGGTTCATGGTTTTGCCTTGCAATGTCGCATCACGACCGAAGATCCCGGGAACAATTTTGTTCCGGATTATGGGCGATTGACCCAATACCGGTCATCAAGCGGTATCGGTATTAGACTGGACGCGGGGAGCGCATTTTCCGGTGCCATCGTGGTGCCGTATTTTGATTCAATGCTGGTAAAGATAAGTGCCCGTGCCAGAACCTTTGATGCGGCGATCGGACGCATGATTCGGGCTCTGAATGAATTCAGGGTAAGGGGTGTGATGACTAACATTCCATTTTTGTTGCGATTGCTCGATCACCGGACTTTCCGCAAAGGTAGATGTACCACGACCTTTATCGATCAATCGCCAAAATTACTCGACTTCAAGGTTGTCCCCAGCAGAACCACGAAAATCCTTTCCTATATTTCTCATACCATCGTTAACGGGAATGATGAAGTCAGGGAACGCCCGGTTGCCCATCGCCGCTCTGCGGTGCATATTCCCGAACCGGAAATCCGCTCTGTCACCAGAGGTTCGCGCGATATTTATCTGGAGCAGGGCGTGGAAGGCTTGCAACGATGGATTGGAAAACGAAAGGAATTGCTGATCACCGACACCACTTTTCGAGATGCCCATCAATCATTGTTTGCTACCAGGATGCGAACGATCGATATGCTGAATATTGCTCACAGTTATTCCTCCCTGGTACCAAACCTTTTTTCACTGGAAATGTGGGGCGGCGCTACATTTGATACTTCGATGCGTTTTCTACAGGAAGATCCGTGGAAACGCCTCCATGAAATGCGTGAAAGAGTGCCGAATATTCTATTCCAGATGCTGTTGAGATCTTCCAGCGTAGTCGGTTATATCAATTATCCTGACAATGTGGTGAGGGAGTTTATCAGGGAATCGGTCAATGCCGGCATGGATATTTTCAGAGTATTTGATGCTTTAAACTGGATTCCAAATATGGCGGTTGCCATGGACAGTGTGCAGAAGTATGGCGGCATATGCGAAGCCGCTATTTGCTATAGCGGCGACATTCTGAATCCGTCCAGAACCAAGTATTCGCTGGACTATTATCTGAAAATGGCCACCAAACTTGAGGCTATGGGAGCCCATATTCTTTGTGTCAAGGACATGGCAGGGTTGCTTACGCCGGATGCGGCCAAATTACTGATTAAATCTTTAAAACGGGAAGTAAGTATTCCCATTCACTTCCATACCCATGATACCTCCGGGCTCCAGGCCGCATCTATCTTCAACGGTGCCGCGGTAGGGCTCGATATTGCAGATGCTGCGATGGCGTCGATGTCAGGTGGCACGTCCCAGCCCAATTTGAACACCATTGCGGCGGCGTTGAAATTCAATAAAAGGGCCACTGGACTGGACACTGACAATCTTGATCAGATTGCGGACTACTGGCGCTCTGTTCGAGAATTTTATACCCCGTTTGAGTGCGAGACGCTGCCGGCTTCGGCGGACCTCTACAAACATGAAATGCCTGGTGGGCAGTATACCAATTTGTACGAACAGGCCCGGGGACTGGGTATGGCCGATCGCTGGAAGGAAATTTGTGAAGCTTATGCCTCGGTCAATCATTTATTTGGCGACATTATAAAGGTTACACCTACTTCCAAAGTGGTCGGTGATATGGCGCTGTTTATGGTGGCAAACAATCTGACCGGGGATGATATCAAGGATGGAGATCGAGAACTGGCCTACCCGCAGTCGGTCAAGGATTTGATGAGTGGAAGGATGGGAAAACCTTACAGGGGATTTCCAAAGAAAATCCGGGAACGAATACTCCGTGGTGAAAAGCCTATGGCAGGTCGGCCGGGACGAAATTTGGCCCCGGCAAATTTTGCCAGGATCCGGCGAGATTTGAAGAAAAAGGGACTCGATGATCCAGATATGAAAGATGCGCTTTCATGGGTTCTATATCCACGGGTGTTCGAAGACCTGATCGAGCATCAGACGAAGTTTGACGATACCAGTCATTTGCCAACTCCGGTGTATTTTTATGGCCTCAATCCCGGTGAGGAAATTACTATTGATAACGAGTCAGGCAAAGCCTTGATCATCAAGTTTCTAACCGTTGGGGAACCTCATCAGGACGGAAATCGTACCGCTTTTTATGAGGTAAATGGGCAGCCTCGCGAAGTAATAGTCAGTGATTTTAATCTCGCCTCGACCAGTATATCCCATCGAAAAGCAGACCCGTCAGATAACAATCAATTACCTGCGACCATGCCTGGAATGGTGGTCAACATCGCGGTATCGGTGGGAGATGTTGTTGAAAAGGGGCAGGCTGTTCTGACTCTGGAAGCGATGAAAATGGAGTCAACTTTATACTTCGAGAAGCACGGAAAAGTGTCGGACATCCTGGTGAACACTGGTACCCAGGTGGAATCCGGGGATCTTCTGGTGATCATTGAATAATATTGAGATGGGAGTAATGATGCCCGGTATCAATAAACTTTTTTATTGCTGGTTGCAGGATTGTTTTTTTAACAACATCCACTATACTGAGCGCAAAAAATTACCCAAGTGACCCAACCCAGAATCAATGGAGCATGATGTAAACGACAATGTTGTGGTCGAACGGGTCCGCAATGGTGATAAGCAGGCATTTAACCTGTTGGTTGCCAAGTATCAGTACAAAATACAAAATCTCGTTGGCCGATTTGTCAAGAACCGTGCAGAGCAGGAGGATGTAACCCAGGAGGCATTTATAAAAGCCTATCGGGCCATTGCCAATTTTCGTGGTGACAGTGCGTTTTATACCTGGTTGTATCGAATAGCGATCAATTCGGCAAAAAATCATCTGGTTAGTGCCAGCCGCCGACCTTCTGCCCATAGCGTGAGTCTGGATGATACGGTCACTTCCGGGATTACGGATAGGTTAACAGAGGATAACTCTCCGGAAGCAATCCTGCAAAATGATGAATTGGTCTCGGCCATTCGCCGTGCAATCAGTGATCTGCCTGAAGAGTTGCGCCAGGCTATTACTTTACGCGAATTTGATGGCCTCAGTTACGAAGATATTGCGGCTGTGATGAATTGCCCCATCGGAACTGTGCGCTCACGTATATTCAGGGCTCGCGAATCCATTGAGCAAGCGGTGAATATGCCACTTAAATGATGAACGAACCTCAGATTGAAATTGAGCTGATCACGAACAGAAAACAGGGTAAATAATTGCCTGTAGTTACGAACCTGGAAGTTATGAACTTAATAGTGAGTAAATTGACTAATGTTGTGAGAAACCGATTGACCGGAGAGTGAACCAGAAACTATCTTTATGAACATGAAAAGTACCGTTAGTGACATTATAGACCAACGACTCGACAGCGAAGAACTGGCACGAAATATCGATATGATTGCCAGCAGTAAAGAGTCTGTAAGGTGCTGGAGAAATCAACATTTGATTGGGGATGTAATTCGGGGCGAAGTGTTGTTGACCGGCCATTGCCTGGTAGACCGGGTTCAGCAAGTCATTGAGAATGAGCCCACTATTCTGGCTCCTGTGAACGACCTTAATGGTTTTCCGGTGGATATGAACAGTAAAAGTGGTGGTGATATTTGGCGGGCAGTTGGATTATTTGCCATTGCGGCTTCAATTGCGCTGGTGGCAGTCATTGCGTTGGCACCAGGACCCTTCCAGACCGAAGATCGGGGAACAAATGTGGCTCATATTGCCATCCCCGGTGATATCGAAGATTCAATTTCTTCAGCAGGTTCTTTAACCTTACAGGAGGCTGAAAAGCAGTCGTTCGAGGCAGAATTCGGGCAGATGTTGGTGGAGCATGGGGAATTCTCTGCAACGTCTGGTCTTAATGGCTTAATTGCCTATTCCAAACTTGTCAGTAGTGAAAATCTTGGAGAGTAATCAGGAACCTTATGATGAGTTCTCCTATGCCGCTAATCAGGGCTAATAACCGCAAAAGTTGGCTCGCACGCGGGTTTTGTCTGTGGCTGGTTAGTTTGGCCAGTCAGGTTGGTGCGGATGAAAGTGCGACCGACTGGCTTATGCGAATCAATGATGCTGCAGCCAAACTCAGTTTTGCCGGAACCTTTGTTTATGTGCACGATAATCAGATTGAGGCTATGCAGGTAGCGCGTCGGGTTCGGGATGGCTCCATGCAGGAGAGATTGTTTGCACTGAATGGCGAGGCCCGGGAACTGGTGCGGGATATGGATCGGGTATGGTGTTATATCCCTGATCGGAACATTGGCGTGCATGATTACCGGCAAACATCGGAAAGTGGATTTCCGAGAATCCTTCCCGGGGATATCGGTAGCATGAAAGTTTACTATGAATTTGAACGTGGTATCGAGCAACGGGTAGCTGACCGCATGGCTACGCAGATTAAAATCGTCCCGAAAGATCACTATCGCTATGGATACAGTTTGTGGGCCGATAAGAAAACGGGATTGCTGTTACGCTCGGATCTACTTGACCGGGACGGCGTAATCGTCGAACAGTATGTATTTGTCAATATAGAGGTTGATCGGGAAATTGCTGATCACGAACTTGAATCGGTTAACAGTAAAGAGCAATTGGTCTGGTATGGGACGGATACGCCCAATCTGACCGTAGAGGTGATTCAGAAACACTGGCAGATTGCGAACCTTCCGATGGGCTTCCAGTTGACGAAACATATCAAACGCATGACACCAATGGAAATGATTGAAGAGGAGCATATGGTATACACCGATGGTCTATCGTCATTTTCTGTTTTTTTTAAAAAGTCCAGGGAAGGGCAAAGCGGTATGACCGGCTTGTCGCGCATGGGAGCCATGCATGCATACCGAAGCACAATTGGCGGTTATTGGGTCACGGTGATGGGTGAAGTTCCTGCCGCGACCGTTAAACACATCTCTCGGCAAATAAGCTATACACCCTGAAGTCTCTGTGATTTAACGTTTTACCCGCGCCTGATCTCACCTTTTTCCGCCAGCTGTCGCAAGTTTTGGTCGCTGGAAATTTTTCAGCGGTAACAGTATATTCTATCAATGCATCCAATCTCTCCGTCAACTGATGTCAATCAGACTCTGGCCGCACTTGATCTTGGATCCAACAGTTTTCATATGGTGATCGCCCGCCAATGCGAAGATGGGAGTCTGCAACTGATAGATCAGGTAAAGGAGATGGTTCGGTTAAATGCCGGGCTTGACGAAAACGGTAATCTGAGTGCGGAGTCCCAACAACGTGCCCTGGATTGTCTTGACCGTTTCAGCCAGCGATTGCGAGGAATACCGTCCACACAGATTCGCGCGGTCGGGACCAATACATTTCGCGCCGCTCACAATGCTGATGAATTTCTGGTATTGGCAGAACAATCACTGAACCATCATATATCAATTATTTCCGGGCATGAGGAAGCGAGGCTGGTTTATCTGGGTGCCGCTTTCAGTCTCGAAAGTAGCGGCCAGCAACGCCTGGTCATCGATATTGGAGGCGGTAGCACCGAATTGATTATCGGTAAGGGGAACAGGGCCTTTACTATGAATTCCCTTTACATGGGGTGTGTCAGCTATAGCCGTCGTTATTTCAGCGATGGAAAAATCACTGATGGCGCACTGGCGGCAGCTCGTGCCGCCGCTCTTCTTGAACTGGAACCGATTACCGGGCGCTACCGGAATTTGGGTTGGCAGGAAGTGGTTGGAACTTCCGGTACTATTCGTGCGGTGGACGAATTGTCCAGGACCCTTGGTCTGAATCAGGACTGGTTATCTGTCCGCAGCTTTGAATTGATTGACCGCTGGTTAATTGAGCAAGGCCATACAGACAGGCTTGAACTGGTTTCTGATCAACGTCGGCCGGTATTCGCTGCGGGTTACGCAATCTTGTCCGCGATATTCAGAGCGCTCAATCTGAGCCGTCTCGATCATGCAACCGGGGCGTTACGCGAGGGCGTGTTGTATGATTTGAATGGAAGGCTGCATGATCATGATTCTCGTGATCGAGGAGTGGATGCCATAGTCAATCGATTCGGAATCGACCACCAACAGTCAGGCAGAATTGAGGCTACCAGCTCTATGCTGTTTGATCAGGTAGAGCGGCAGTGGCAGTTTGATCAGGATATTTATAAAAAGCTGCTGGGATGGGCCAGTCGGTTGCATGAAACCGGAATTGCCATTGCTTTCAGCCAATACCATAAGCATGGGAGCTATATTATAGAGAATAGTAATATTGATGGATTCTCCCGGCAACAGCAACGGTTATTGGCACTTTTGATTCGCAGTCACAGACAGAAGTTTCCGGTGGATCTATTTCTGGAACTGGCGCCACCTGTACGTCAAAGGGTATTTCATCTTGCGGTATTGTTACGACTGGCGTTTGCACTGAATCGCGGCCGTGTTGATACCCCGTTACCGGAAATAAAACTGATCCCTCACGACCGTGGTCTGGGTGTCAGTATTGACCATCAATGGTGCTCCAACCACCCTCTTACAGTCCTTGATCTGGAAGCAGAAAAATCCTGTCTCACCCAGGCGAAATTTACTCTCGAACTGTCAGTTTAGTACCCTGCAGCAATTGGTTTATTACAGGTTTGATTCGCCATATTGCTGGCGCAATTCGATAATTTTGCCGACGTAGGAAGTAGCCAGGGTTGCGGTTACTATTTTACAAATCTCACTGATGGAGTCATCACGATCGATATTGTCGACGATTTCAATGTCAGCAGCATCTGCCTCAGACAAAATTCCGGTTTGCAACTGCCAGATCTGGTCAAAGTTGTTGAGATATCGTTCGGCGGCGCGTTTCTTGGCCTGGCTGGAGCGACCTTTAAAATTCTGTCGAAGGCGGTCTTGTTGCAGAACGGCGAGGATCACCGGAACGACAATGGCATCCATTTTGCTCAGTTTTTGAAACAGTCCCGGGCGCATGTGAACGCCTTCCAGAATGGTTGAAACGCTTTCATTGACGGCGCGATTGAGTATTGCTTCGCAGGCCACAGATACCATTTCGCTCTGCATTTGTAAGCCACTCACCAGGGCATCTATCTCATTGGCCTTATAAAATGCCTTGCTGTGCATCACTTTCCCCGCATCGAATGAAGATGCATGTAGTGAGGGTGATACCCTCTTTGGTATCAGCGCACGCATCACCTCACGCAACATATCCGTGGACTGGGTTCTGTTGATGGTCAATCGATTTGCCAGTTCAGTAGCAATGGTGCTCTTGCCGCTACCGGGGACGCCACCAATGAGTATCAGGAGAGGTTTGCTGGTACGTTGAAAATCGCACCAAATCAGATAATTGTCGGCAAATTTCTGACCGACTTTAGTCAGAATAATTTGATACGCCAGGGCAATCAGTTGATTGGCGCTAATTTTGCGTATCTTGTCACGGATCAATTTGCTGTGAACCTGTCGCGTAATTGAGCCACAATCTGAAGTCGGGATCCCGCAGTTCAATAGCCGTGTGATGAAAATACCTCGCGAAAACGGATCTCTATGATCGTTGTCACTAACAACCTCAATGGATTCGGTATAAACAACTTCTTTCTGATACCGGCTAAGAATGATATCAGGGAAATTTTCTTCCAGAGCCTCGATAATGCGGCCGCGCAGATCTTCCGAAGTAATACTGTCCACATCGTCCAGATCTTCACGAATTTCACTGGCGAGTTTGTAGGCATCGACAAACGCAAGTCCGGAGTGCTGTAGCGACTTGATCAGCATGCCACGCAGAAATGGTATGCGGGTGTCTTTTCCTTCGTCGACAACCAGTAGCTTGGACATTGCTCTTTAATACTGCCTGGTGTGCTGGACCACTATTTGGCGTATTAATTACTTAACGACGCACTTGCCTGACTACGGTTCACGATATTGTTTTCGTCGTTGAGTAGCGTCGCCGACTGTATGTAGTCACTCAGAATACGGGCCGATTCCATGATGAAAGCATCTGGCTCACGGTCGCTCCGCGAGCGTTTCAGTTCTTCTTTGTTAAATTCATCCAGGGCTTCGATGTCAGCAAACACAGGTTCTCCCATCGCCGCTCGCTTGCGATTTTCCAGGGTCAGACGCTGGTTGTCGCGTGACGCCCGCTCTTCAATCCGTGATGCCTCCCTGAGGGTAATGCTGGTGATATCACGGCGGCTCCGGTTTATCTCGGTAACATCCATAAAATATTGAAACTCAGGATCTTGTTCAACTCTTTGTAAATGCTGTTTTCTGACCAGATCAAGGGTTTCGGTATTGCGGGTTTCTGAATACAGATCGAAGCTGGCTTTTTTAATATGACGCCATGGAATCGCGTTGTCATATGAACGCTCTCCAAATTCGGGGTTCGGGTCTGCGGTGGGCCAAATTATATCCGGTGTTACACCCCTGAATTGTGTGCTATCACCATTTACCCGAAAAAACTGTGCAATAGTGACCTTGAGTTGGCCAAGGTTGTCGTCGTTACGGGAAAATCTATCCAGATTAACCAGATTTTGTACGGTGCCTTTACCAAAAGTCGGCTCACCGACAATCAGTCCGCGGTGGTAATCCTGAATCGCTCCGGCGAATATTTCCGAGGCGGAAGCACTGTAACCATCCACCATCACTACCAATGGACCATCATAGACAATCTCCGGGTCCGGGTCTCTGTCGATCTGCACGCTACCACCTGAGTTTTCCACCTGCACCACCGGGCCTTTACGAATGAACAGGCCGGTCAGAGCGATGGCTTCGGTAAGTGCGCCACCCCCATTATTACGCAAATCTATCACCAGGCCGTCGATGTTATCAGTGTTGAATTCTTCAAGTAATTTCCTTACGTCCCGGGTCGTGCTTTTGTAATCGGGATTGCCGCCGTGCATACCATCAAAATCAACGTAGAATGACGGTAATTCAATGAGCCCGATTTTTCCTGAACTATGTCCGGTATCTACCTCAAGAATTCTTTTTTTCGCAGCCTGTTCTTCAAGCCTGATTTTGTCACGAATAATTTGAATGACTCGGGTTTCACCCTCAAGGGTCGGTTCTCCTGATAATAATTCCAGTCGGACAACAGAGGCTTTCGGGCCGCGTATCAGTTCCACAACATCGTCGAGTCTCCATCCAATAACGTCCACAATATTGCCATCTCCCTGACCGACGCCAACAATTCGGTCTTCTGCTTTAAGTTGTCCTCCCTTATCTGCCGGGCCGCCCGGGACAATTCGCCTTACAAGGGTGTACTCATTGTCGGTCTGCAATACGGCACCGATACCCTCCAGGGATAGTCGCATGTTAATTTTGAAGTTTTCGCTCGCTCTGGGTGAAAAGTAGCTGGTATGAGGTTCGATTGAATTAACGTAGGCATTGGTAAACGTCTGAAATACATCGTCAGATTTGAATTGTCTTGTGCGACGGGCGATATGGATATACCGCTTCTTGAGAGTATCAATTATTTCAGATTCTTTTTTGTCCGATAGCCGTAATCCGAGAATATCGTTCTTGATTCGCTGGCGCCAGAGTTCATCGAGGTCAGCGATTGTTCCCGGCCACTCAGCATCTTCCCGGTCCAGTTGATACTCCTCCTCCAGGGCAAAATCGAATTCCTCATCCAGACGCTCCAGAGCATATTCAATTCTCTGTTCAACACGGGACCTGAAAATGCTGAAAATTGCAAAAGCCGCTTTTAGCGTACCGCGGCGAATATAGTCATCAAACTGGTGCTGTAAGCGATAAAACTGCTCGATATCGCTTGCCAGAAAAAAGCTTTTACCAGAATCCAGTTGCTCCAGGTAGGCGTCCAGAACGTCAGCCGAAAAATCATCGTCGAGGGTCACTGATCGATAGTGAGACTTTTCTATCAGGTAGTTGATCAACTTCAGGGTGCGCTGCTGTTTGCTGCTACTGACAGGAATGTCTGTGGATTCAAGGTCGGGAATGTCGGCCCGTGCGGTATTTGCACCAACAAGCCCGATCAGTGAGCAGCTCAGTCCAATAATGATGGTACGAGTCAGGGTCCACTGGATGGTTCGCCAGGCATTGTTCATCCGGATTGTTTTTACGCCCTCAGCAAGTTCGGGAACAGGTGAGTGGCTTTTATTGTGCGTGTAGGTCCGTATCAATCGTTATTTTCCTCGTGTATCTCGTATATTAATTAGTGGTTAATCCAGCTACCAGAATTCACAGCAGAGGGTTTATTTCCCCGGTTAGACTATAACAGCAGACGGATAGTTTCCAATATTACACCAAATTAACCTGCCAGGTTTTGCCTTGTTCTGAATTGCAGAAAAACAATGCTTTCTGGCCGTGCAGGTGTTTATTGATCGTTAGCACGGCTTACCGGGAGCGAACGGTATTCCATAGTCCCACGGTAAGCGTCTTTTGATCGACTTCTTTACTGCGGGCTTTGAGCGCTTCATGGGCCACTATTTCCAGTCCGGAGCGATGACACCACTGCTCAATGCTCGTGTGGGCGAATCCAAGTCGTAAATGGGCATGTAGTTCACGCAGAAACTCAACATCATGTGGCAGAAAATCGACAATTAGCAGCTGCCCCCCGGGTTTCAACAATCGTGCTGCTTCGGCAACGACTTTTTCCGGGTTGTCGCAGTAGTGCAGAACCTGATGAATAGTAATCACATCGGCACATTGATCATTCATACTGATACTCTGGATGTCGCTATGGCGTACCGTGCAATTGGCCACAGCTGCATTTTCAAGATTACTGCGGGCAACGGCTAACATTTCCCGACTCAGGTCGAAGCCGATGGCTTTCCTGACATAGGGCGCCATAATTTCGAGAATTCGGCCGGTACCGGTGCCGAGATCCAGTAACAAATCAATGGGTCTGGATCGCACCAGCTTGACGAGGTGATTCTCAATATCCGCATCAGATACCATCCTGGAGCGAATAGAGTCCCATTCCTGCGCATGTTGACTGAAATATTCGGCGGCAAGTTGCGATTTTTCCAGGCGGATAAGTTCAAGTTTTCTTTGGTCCCTGGCTAATTCCGGATCGTCAAAGTCAATCATATTAACCAGTCCCTGGGCGATATCGCTTATTCCTTCTTTATCGGTTATGCGATGAAATACCCATGCACCCTCCTGATAGCGTTCAAGCAGTCTGGAATCGCACAGGAGTTTCAGATGGCGACTGACCCTGGGTTGACTTTGATCAAGAATCCGGGTTAATTCAGAAACCGTAAGTTCCCCCTGTTTCAACGCAGCCAGAATTCTAAGGCGTGTTGACTCTGCAGCTGCGCGCAATGCGGCGAGAAGATGATTCATTGTGAAAGCTGGTCGCGGTGAATCGTAATTATTAAATGGAGACACGCGAAAGATAAATATATCTTTATATCTTGTCAATGGTGTGCAAGTTACAGGTGTCAAGTTACAGGGTGACGCCAAGAGTATACTGAGGTAGAATGGGTTCGTTAAGTCAGCGTATTTATTTGCTTAATTTCAATCAGTTGTACAGTTTTTATGAACTATTTTATAAATATAAAGGCAATTTTAATTTTCAGCCTGCTGTTGCCTGGTCAGCTGCTCGCTGCCTCCATCTTTGTTTATATCAATACGAAAGGAGACCGCTTGATCACCGATCACCCCCGGGTCGATTTAAAAGGGTATCGCCTGTTGCGTACCTACCAGGCTGATGACTATTTTGGAGCCACTGACCGCCCGTCCCCGACCGCATTCACTCCGAGAACCAGGGCTTCGGATTACGACAATCTGATTCTGCAGAAAGCACATCAACTGGGCCTCGAACCGGCCCTGTTAAAAGCCATCATTCATATAGAATCTGCCTTTAACCCGATTGCGGAATCTTCCAGAGGCGCTCTTGGCCTGATGCAACTGATGCCGGATACTGCACTGCGCTATGGCGTAACAGATCGCAACAACCCGGCGCAAAGCGTTGATGGTGGTGGTCGTTATATGCGTGACCTGTTGCTACTTTTTGATCACGATACGCGTCTCGCCCTGGCAGCATACAACGCAGGCGAAAATGCCGTCGCCCGGTATCAGGGAATTCCGCCCTATGAAGAAACCCGTAACTATGTGGAGAAAGTGCTCAAATTGCGGGATATGTATCGAAAGGAAATGATCGGAGTCTGACTGGAGATGCGTTAAGCTACTCTGCAATAAGTCCCCCTGGCGTCCCTGGATCGAGCATCCAGCGTATCTCGGTTTAACATCGCACAATCAGAGTTTTTACCCTTGTCCATCACCCGTACGTTTCCGTTCATATTCGTTCTGCTCTGGTCTACCGGTTTTATCGGTGCCCGGATGGGGATGCCATACGCTGAGCCGTTTTCATTTCTGAGCCTTCGTTTTAGCCTCGCCATTGTCCTGTTAGGCATACTGGCGTTGGTCGCACGTGCGCCGTGGCCGGGATTGCGTCTTGCGGGGCATTGCATGGTTGTGGGCGTACTGTTGCATGGAGTCTATCTGGGTGCCGTTTTCTGGACTATTGATCACGGAATGCCAGCGGGAATTTCAGCGATGATCGTCGGCTTACAACCCATTACCGTGGCAGTATTGGCAGGACCGTTACTGGGGGAAAGGGTCACGGCCCGGCAATGGATCGGGTTATTGACCGGAGCAGTGGGATTGGTGTTAGTGCTTGTACCCAGGTTTGAATTTGGCGGCCAGGGAATTAACGCGGTCAATATCGCGGTTAGTCTCATTGCGATGCTTGGGCAAACCGCTGGCACTATCTACCAGAAAAAATTTGCCACCCGCGTACCTCTGCGGACCGGCACTTTCTGGCAGTATGCTGGCGCGCTGCTACCCTGTCTGCTTTACGCTCTCAGCTTCGAAACCTTCAGTTTTCAATGGAATGGTAACTTGATTTTTGCTCTCGCCTGGCTGGTGCTGGTGCTCTCCATTGCCGCGATCTTTTTGCTGATGCTATTGATTCGTGAAGGCAGTATTTCAAAAGTATCTTCGCTGTTTTACCTGGTGCCTGCGTCCACTGCCATTATTGCCTACTTCCTGTTTGGAGAAACCCTGGATTTGACCCAGCTCGGTGGTATGATTTTGTGCGCAATTGGTGTGCGCTACGCGATGGGTAATTCTTCTGCGTAAACACTCTCTCCGTTTTAGTTTGTATATGGAAATGATCCTTTATGGTCCATATTATTGCAGTGAATATTGACTCTGTGCCGAACGAAAATACCTGTTAATTGAAGGCCATTCTCTTCATAGCCCTGGTCGGTTATCCGTGCAAAACCTGGAGTAATTTTGGCTGCAAATCAGCAACATGCCGCATAGCGGTTACTCCCCCTTTACTCATGGCAGCACTTCCCAGGGTATTGCGGCGTAATTTGCTGGTCCCGGATCTGTGTCTTTTACCTTGCAAATAACTTTTTCAATGGGTTTGTTATTGGCATGATCCAACTCCTGGTAAGCAATTGTCATATAGTCATTACCGTATAGTCTCAACAAATAATCATCAATTTTACCTGGAATGTTAATCTTGATTCTCATATTTTCGGGACCAAAGTCCACTTGTTCCGGCTGGATTTCTTCTTTGGTTAAATAGTAATCCGGCCAAAACTTCAACGCATCTTTATCCTTGTAACCGATGTGGTCGCACACCCCGGAACCCGTCTTGTCGAAAAAAGTAGTGGCAAAAACGTCTAGAAATGGCCAGTTATATCGCACGTTCCTGGTCGTATTATTGTCCACTGACTTACCGAAAGTTGGTAATGTAATTGGAGTGACTCGATAGCCAAAGTAAATTGGGGATAAAGCACAACCATAATTGGAAAACTCGTCTGCTATCTCAACAACAGAGAGTTTCGACAGGTCATCAGGATGAATGTCTATGTCAATATCATCATCCCAGGGAATTATTCCACCGTGCCGTTGGTAACCTAATACCGTTCCGCATTCGGCCCAATATCGAATGTCAAATTTGCCGGATATTTTGTGGAAGGTATCCAGCAAGTAATACATATAAGCATTTGCACCAGGATCCGTTCGAGTCAAAATTGAGTCGTCCGGCGCATGAACGCTCATATTCATTTTACGGTGCAGCCCACTCAACAGCCTTTATTCCCTGCTGTGGTTCGTTGCGTTGGCGAATAATTTCCGTAGTTGAGATGCCTTTTGTATAAGGAATTGTCCGGAACATACCTCTTTCCATGGGAACCTTGTAAATTTTCCGTTGTTTTTCTTTAGAGTAGTCGTCTCCATGAACTACTATATCGAGGTCGTACTTCTCGATCCATGTGGGGTCGAACAGCCAGGGTGCGTTAGGAATTACCTCGTCGACATACTCACATGCGAGAACGGAGGCAATACGTTGCTCCATGGTATGAATTGGCCTGCGCTTATAAATTTCTGCGACATCGTCAGCGTTGATCCCTACCAGAACATAGTCTCCCATATCGCTGACCTGCCTTAAAAACTCAATATGTCCATAGTGAAACAGATCGGCCACCATGTCGGCGTAGACTCGGATTGCAGAGCCCTTCCCCTTTCTTTCTGAATTATTCATTGCCTGGTTGCTCGGTTGGTAGTTCTTGGAAGAACCGGGCGCTCGAACCTGATACAAGGTGAGCGCGGGCGCATTTCGATGGGAAGCCTGTGTAAGGATCGACGTCACCGGAGCGAAGATATAGATAGAGTGGAACTAGCAACCAGAAGAAGACACCGGAATAGCAGGCCGGTGTGATGTAGGGCTACGAAATCTATGGACGTAGCGCGGAGAAACGGTGTGCCTATCCCATTATAACAGAAAATGGCGGTGGCCGGTTGAATAACGGCAATGAACACCAAACTCGCTTTTTAGATTTCTTGTCCACGAATAACGACCCTCATCAATCAGGGAAACTTTGAACAAGCGGTTCGCTGCTCGTTTAGAGCTTCCTCAGGGGTGTAATTACCTTCGTGGCTCCAGACGCTCTACAACACCTTCTGGTGTGAGGCGTATGTTAGCGAGCACGCGCTCATCGTGATTCATGCGCCAACTCA
Source organism: uncultured Gammaproteobacteria bacterium (assembly GCA_964403545.1). Classification (GTDB taxonomy): domain Bacteria; phylum Pseudomonadota; class Gammaproteobacteria; order Arenicellales; family Poriferihabitantaceae; genus VYFG01. Next base: position 3,378 of record CAYOGN010000087.1, on the reverse strand, counting down.
GCATCTTCTGGGCGTATTCGAGCATTATGGGGTGGAATTCGGGATCTACAGCGAGGTTTTTAAATTCACCCGGATCGTCGACCAGATCGAACAACAGGGGAGGCAGTGCGGTAAAGTGAATATATTTGTAGCGTTCTCCGCGTATGATATTCACCCCGCACTGATCCGGTTTAAGCCCCAGCGCGCTATCGCCGTTAACATCGGTAGAGCTGCGGAAATCAAATTCCCAGTGTGCCTCTGTGCGCCAATTGAGGGGTGTGTCCCCATTGCAAAATGGCGTTAACACTTCGCCATCACACTGAATTGGTATTGGTACGCCCAGGCAATCGAGGATGGTCGGCATGATATCCACGTTTTCTGTGAATGCATCCACTTGCTGACCGCGAGCGGGTTGTGCTACCGCCCTCGGGTCGCGAATTATCAGCGGGATATGAAAGGACTGATCGAAGTAGGCGTACTTGGCAAACTGCCAGTGATCGCCAAGTTGTTCTCCATGGTCACTGGTAAACACGATCAGAGTTTTATCATAGACGCCGGTTTCCTTGAGGTATGCCAGCAGACGGCCGAAATGGAAATCCACCTCGCTCATCATCCCGTAATAGGTTGCCCGCGCCTGGTACACGTCGGTGTCGGTCAGTTTGAGATTATTTTTAGATTTGTGATCATAGCGGATGCCCCAACCGCCCTGGTTGTGCAAAGAATAGTCCAGATAGGGATGCTGGGCGGCTTCGCTTTCCACCGAAGTTGCGCGTAGCGGCTTCGGTACATCGGCGGGGTCGTACATGGCGTGATATGGTTCGGGTGCGACGAACGGTGGATGTGGAGCAAGATAAGACAGGTGGACAAACCATGGCTTGTCCTCACGCACGGAAAGGTATTTGATAAGTTCGTTGGTGAGAAAGGCACTGTAGCTGTCATTTACGCTATATTGCGCAGGCGCAAACGTGAGGCCACGATGATTGGCTTCTGCACCGATATCCCTGGGCTTGTACATCTCTATATGCCCATCGAGCCCTGTATATCCTTTGGCTTTCAGATCTGCTAGCCATGGCAGCGCGTGATCATCGACCTGAACGACCGGTGTCATGCCCGGCAGCACGCTGCTGTAGGTTCGCAGTGCAGGATCCTCGGGCGCGTGGCGCCGCGGATCAGCACTGACATCGGTGTAGCCGAAAAGCGCCGGATCATAGCCAGCCTTGCGGGCCTCCAGGGCGACATTCGTGTGGCGGGCATCCAAAGGGGTGCCATTGACCACCGAACGATGGTTCTGCAAATACATCCCCGTATAGAGACTTGCACGACTGGGACCACAAGGCGTGGCCTGAGCGAAGTGTTGCCGGAACAGTACGCCGTCAGCAGCGAGACGATCCAGGTTGGGGGTCTGCAGGCAGGGATGACCCATTGCTGAGAGAGAATCCCCGCGCCACTGGTCTGCGGTGACAAACAGTACGTTCAACGGTCCACTCATGTCTATTTCCTTAAAATGTTGCTGATACCGAAGCGGCGCCAAGAATCCATGGAAGTATAGATCATTTGTTTTTAAAAGGTTGAGAAAAACTGTTCAAAATTCTGTGTCACTGTGAACATTGCTGTTAATGCGCTTTGCTTATTGTCTGCTTCCTGTTTGGAGAAACGTTAGATTTGACCCAACTCGGTGGTATGTTTTTGTGCGTAATTGGTGTGCGCAATCGGTGTGCGCTACGCGATGGGTAATTCTTCTTCGCAGGGGCCTGGTTTGCGGGCGTCACAACAATGCCCGGATCTGCAATGACTAGTACCTGGTGAGGTTTAGTGCAGATAACGTTGACGGTTCAGTGATGCGGGCAAATCCCGCATCCTATCCTCGTGCATCCTAGCAATACAGTGAATAGTCAGTACCCCTGGGCTCTTACCCCAGCAACAGCTTTCGCGAGGCATGCGCTATTCTCGCGGAGTTGATCGTTCGAGATCAGCAGGGTTGACCCTGCGGATGCCGGCCTGGCGAAAGAAATTCGTCGCAATACCATGCCCGCCGCACGGTCGCTCACGGTATAGCGGGACTGTTCGATCAACGTCTGTATTGGGCTGTCGAATCTGATGGCCTTGTAGTAACCGCCCACCAGGCCAAACGAGGTCACGGCGCAGTATTGTAAGCTCCCGCTGCCGCAGTAACGATGGCAGAGGGTTGCTATCGGCGCGGTTACCGGCGCGGCATCGATCCAGCTTGCCAGTTTGTCATAGTAGAAGTTGGTCGAATTGAAGCCAGAATTCTGGACTCCCGTTTGATAGCCGAATTCGACAAAGCGCGCGGCAGCTTGTCTGTCTGATTCCGGACCCCGGAGTTCGTTGCCGCCAACGATCTGTTGCAGCGCGGTATGCCCGACGCTAACACCCGCTACGGGTTTTTGCAGTGCGAGGAGGTATGGCAGCAATTCAGAACTGTCGGGGAGAAATTCAATGAGCTCCTGTTTCTCGTCCTGTGAACCAACACCCGCGACTTCCCGGATTAAATCGTAGGCTGCTTCATTCTCGCCAACCTCATACAGGTTTCGAATGGCATCGATGTGTACGCCGAGAGAAGCGCTTTCCAGTAGTACCGAGGCAAATTGATTGCCCGCGTTTTTTTCGGACTTTAGCCAGGATGGTCGAAACAGACCTTTGCCGGAATCAGAGCGGAACAGATCGATCCTTTCCTTGCGCGACAAAGCGCTTACGAATTTGCTGGCTGCCTGTTCCGTGGCTTCTATTCGGGCAAGCAGCAATCTGGCCGCGAGGTTTCCTTCGCGTGCAAGGGCAGCGAAAACAGAAAGGCTGTCTTCGTCATTGTCCTGCAGCCAGATTTCAATTGCAGCCTGGAACGAGGGATCTTCCGAACCTTCGAGATCACTGGCCTGCGCACTCTGTAGCACGAGAACTTCAACCAGGAAAAGAACGGCAACTGTGGCCAGTAAATGAATGACGTTTTTGACAACTGATTTTTGCATAGACCCTGCCTCACCAAAACCATAAATATGGTTTACAATTATCCACTTAAGTAGTGAGGGCTTTGTGGAGTAGTGGTGGAATTTTTGTTGAGTTTGGGTCAGGGCGATTACTGGAAGAAGTGCTGAACCATTGTGACCACCCAATAAATTTGAGCATGCCGTGTCTGTTGATCAAGCATCCGAATACAGAATAGACCTTGCCGACGAGCGATTGTGGTCGGGAAATCGATCCGTTGCTATCGGCAACAAGGCGTTCCGAATTCTGCGGTTCTTTGTCAATAACCCCAACCGGTTGCTGACCAAGAACCACATCCTTGACGCTGTCTGGGGCGATCTTTGCGTATCGGAAGGACTGGTGAAAGAGTATGTTCACGATCTGCGCGTGGCCCTGGGTGATGATCCCAGTTGTCCAAGG
>CAYOGN010000086.1:0-16317 GCA_964403545.1 uncultured Gammaproteobacteria bacterium | reverse complement strand
GCATGTCTCCGGGCGCCGCAATGGCATTTCTCGTGTCGGGTAGTGTTGTCAGCATATGGGGAGCATTGGCAATCTTCCCTATATTACAACTGAAACCATTTTTACTGTACCTGGTCCTCGCTGTTATCGGCTCCTTAGCTTCAGGGTACTTGTTTGAAGCAGTGTCTTGAATTGATGTACGTAGCCGTCCGGGGTTTACCCTGCAATCGCCGAATTGATGGTGCCGCTCGATACACGCTGGTTGGCGAGATTAATAGATTGCCCCCTTAATTCCTTAACTCCAGACTCAATCATCGCTCGGCGGGGCGAGCCTTACGCACGCGACGATGAGCTTCGACACATAATCAGAGGGATCACGCGGTTCCAGCTTATCCCCCGATTTTACGACGGCATCGATTCTGGCCTGCAAGTTCGCCAGGTGGGAACCTACCGGATACGTCTCCAGACCCGTTAGCGCACGAATGTCGGGAGAGACATTCCCGTCGGGGGCGAAATCCAGCTTGCTTTCATCCACCTGCTTCAAGAGATAAAAGGCTCTTTCCAGATCGTCCAATAGTAGTGTATTTGTCAATTTCCTCTCCTGTTAAGCTGGCATTAGAATATTTATTCTCGCGAATTATACCTAGCCTTTTATATTAATGTCCATTGATGTCCGACTGGAGCCTATTGGACAATTTTGCTGAATGGGTTCTACCCCTTTTTCACAGACAGTTGAGCCAAGAGTAAATGGTTACTGATTCTGCCCGGCAGTTATTGAGACAGAATGACTCCTAACCCGGACTGATAACACCACATCCGACACGTCCGCCTGCACGGGCTTCTTTCTGATAGGAATCCGGCCTGGCATGGATAATGATGGACGAACCATCGTTGTCAAAAATACTGGTGTCACCGGCGCTCAACGTAATCAATGGATTAAATATTTCCACACTGACGGTCCCGGAATCAGGAACCGGCAAATTGGGCAAATCACCTGCATGCATGCCCGACCCATGTCCAATACCATGGGATTCACCAGCAGGATTAAAGTGACCACCGGCTCCCTTGAAACTGTCATCACATGAACCTTTTTCATGGATATGAAAGCCATGCTTTCCCGCTGTCAATCCTGACAGGTTCGATCGGATGATCACTCCATTGGGATATTCTAACAATTCCACCACCCCCATAACCTCCCCATCCAGAGATTTTACTTCTGCAGTTGCTGAAGAAATATCAGTCGCGTTCGCAATAATTCCATGAAGCAACCCCAGAGCCATTAACCATCCCAATTGTCTTAGATCAAATATCATTTCTTTATCTACCGAACCTTTAACTGAGAAGTTTAACTCATTTCGATTCATTGCGACGGAAACCAGTGACAATTCAACCTGGCGAAACCGACGGACAGTGCTCGATATTCTGCAACGGCAGCTTAGTTCAATAGCACGTGCCGACTGGGTGGAAATCAGCGATAATCTGCCCAAACTCGGCGGTAAGGACGGCATACAACCTCTCAATTGAAGCAAAGGCGCACATCTCTTCATTAGTTTTCTGCAATAGAGAACTCTCAAAATGACTGCAACTCGTTGCGGGCGTTCATGCAAATTGGGCAAGCGAATGTTCTCGTATTGAATAGGCCTACCAACAATCTTCATTGGATTGCACCACTGAAGATTTCCTGAATGAGTGGAACTATCAACTTTTTTGAATAACCCGGTATCGCCTGGCCAGGTTCTCTCCGAACAAGAGTTCACCAAGGGCATTAGTCCTGTGGTTAATTCTTTGGTTTCGCCAGTTCTTTGTTTTCAAGTTCCGAAAATAATCAAACCAGATTAATTGACGACTGGTGCCCATCAGCGGTAAGAGTGCCAAATACCAGTGCCTGGAAAAACGGTTTCGATTTGCGCCAGCTTGCATCTGCTGCTAGTATGTTCCCCAGACATGCGATCGAACTAATGAATAGGCACTTGTCAATGTTTGTATTTCGAAGGTTGTTTGTTGTCGTCGTCATTTTGGTCTCGTTGACCAGTTTAACTTCCCGGTCAGAGGCGGCGGAAACTTTTGTTATTATCGGGACCGGTGGAGTGGCTGCAGTTTATTACCCGGCAGGTGGTGCCATATGCCGCATGGTCAACAGCAGTCGTAATTCCTCTGGTATCCGCTGCCTTGTCGAGAGCACTGGCGGATCGATCGACAACATTGAACGAATCAGGTCGGGTGACCTGCAATTTGGTTTTGCTCAATCTGATTGGCAGTACCATGCTTACCGCGGAACAAGCCGTTTCTCACAGATGGGTGCCTTCGAGGATCTCCGAGCGGTCTTTTCGTTGCATCCGGAGCCGTTCACTGTTGTAGCAAGAGCTAGCTCGGGTATTTCGCACATAGATGACCTCAAGGGAAAGCGGGTCAATATTGGTAACAAGGGCTCGGGACAAAGGGCAACCATGGAAGTTGTCATGGCTGCGAAGGGGTGGGGCTTCGACGATTTTGAGGAAGTGTCTGAGTTGACTTCGACAGACCAGTCCAATGCACTCTGTTCTGGAACTGTGGATGCGATCGTGATGACCGTAGGCCATCCATCTGCCTCGATCCAGCACGCGACAACCGCTTGCCAAGGGGTGGTCGTTGAGGTCAGCGGGGCCGCAATTGATCAGCTAGTGAACATGCACCCCTATTACCGCCACGCAGCAATACCCGCGGGTATGTATAATAACAAGAATGACGTACCTACATTCGGAGTCTCAGCTACTGTCGTAACCTCGCGCCTGGTTCCTGAGGAGGATGTATACGCTGTAGTTAAGGCTGTCAGTGATAAACTCGAAGAATTCAAAACTCTTCATCCTGCTTTACGACACTTGAAGGCTGACGAGATGCGATTCGAAAGCCTGTCTATACCGCTGCATGAAGGTGCAGATCGCTACTACAGGGAGACCAATCTACAGTGATGCCCGGGAGAACGCGCTACGACCTGCCGGATGCCAAGTGAGATCCCGGTTCCGGCACCACGGTCAAGTTTTCGCTGGCGACTGCTTTTAGCCTTTTTTGGTGTTAGCTCATTCGCAATACTCGGAGGTGCGGTCGCTATTTATGCATTCTCCAAAATTGAGGATGTCCTGGAACGTATCACGGATCACAGCGTCCCCTCGGTCCTTGCGTCGCTTCAACTGTCTCGAGACGCAGAGCGCCTGGTTTCGGCCGCCCCAGTCCTGCTCACTTCGACCAGTCAAGGCGAACACCAGGAACAGGCTTCAAAAATTCGCAATGATATAGCCCAACTCAGCGGCGTACTTGGAAGCTTGAAGCAATACCAGTTGGACGCTTCGGTGATTGACCATATTGCTTCTACCGTCGACTGGCTGACACTCAACCTTATCAGTATGGAAACAACAGTAGGGAACGCGCTTGCCATTGGCGAGCAACGGAAAGCGCTTACCAAAAATGCACTTGAGTCGATGTCGGTAATCCAGCTAGCTCTGGAGTCGGCACTCGAAAAATTGAACAGTGAGGCCGATGTATCACAGACTTCGAAGGATGTTCAAGAGGAACAGGATGTCTATGCCCAATCGCCCAAAAATATCGTTTCGCTACGGGCAGTTTTACGTCTGAAATTTGAATTGGCGACGCTTGCAGATCGACTTGCCACAATCGGGTTGATCGACGATCAAGAAAAGCTGAATTCCTCCAGTCACCAGTTTACAAATTCGCTCGACCGCATAAAGGTACTGGTACAACAGCTCGACGCCACGCTAGACGCAACTATTGTTGATCGTGCCTTGCTGTTCTACACGTATGTGGAGGGGTCGAAAAGTGTATTGAGAATCCGAAGGCTTGAACTCGAGGCACGAAAAAATGCACAACTATTACTGACAGAAAGTATGAAGGCTTCTCAGCAGCTCACCCAGACTATTGATCGCCTGGTTAGAGATACCGAGAAGGAAATTAACTGGGCGGGTGCCGCCGCGCGACAGGAGCGACGTACCGGCACCGCGCTGCTAATAGTTGTTGTGGTTCTGAGCCTGCTAAGTTCGGTGTTGGTCGTCTGGCTCTACGTAGAACGAAGCCTCATCAGACGCCTTACAGCCCTGGGCAGCAGTATGCTCTCCATCGCGCGAGGAAACTTGCAGGCTGCAATTCCGGTGGGCGGTACCGACGAGATATCCCGTATGGCTGATGCACTAACCATATTTCGTGCTGCAACATCCGAGCGTGCGGCGGCGGAACGGGCCCGAGCCAATCTCTCGCGTTACTTTTCACCAAACCTCGCAGATCATCTTGCAGAAAATCCCGGGGCATTTGAACTCGGAGGCGAGCGACGGGAACTGACTTTCCTGTTTACCGATCTCGCGAGCTTTACCACCCTGGTGGAAAAGCATGATCCCGTCGTCGTTGTCTCGTTAATGAACAATTACATAGGAGGGGTTTCCGCGATCGTCTTTGAACATGGTGGGACAGTCGATACTGTGGTGGGCGATGCGGTGCATGCAATTTTTGGAGCACCCCTGGAGCAGCCAGATCACGCTGCAAGTGGAGTTTCTTGTGCGCTTGCGATAGACTCTTTTACCCGTAGATATGCCGAAGAGAAGGCCAGGGAAAACATTCCTGTGGGCATTACCCGTATTGGCGTTCATACGGGTTCGGCTATAGTGGGCAATTTCGGGGGTGAGAGTTACTTCCACTACACCGCGCATGGCGATGCAGTTAACACTGCCGCCCGACTTGAAACTGCCAACAAGGCATTCGGAACCCGAATGTGCGTGAGCGCTGATACTGCCAACAAAATTCCTGGTTTCGTTGGACGGCCCATAGGCAGCTTGATTCTAAAAGGGAAAGCAAAAGAAATTTTCGCGTTTGAACCCGTCAACCGAAATGAGGTTGGTTCCGAAAGACTAAAATCATACCTGGAAGCATTTGAGAAGCTACAGGAAGGTGACCCCGGCTGTCTTCGCGCCTTTGCGAGTTATGTTGGCAACTATGACACTGATCCGTTGGCGAATTTCCATCTACAACGCTTGCTTGCGGGGCAGATCAGTACCAGAATTTCCCTCACTGATATCTGAGCATTGCTTAATACCAATCTGTAAGGCTTGCGAAGTATTCATCTTTCAGCGTACTGTCGGAAGTAGGCAATAAACCCGAAACGGTAGAAAATCATGGTTACTGATATTAAAGAGCGTGTTTCAAAACAAATTACCATTCCGGCCCGGCATGCCAGAGCGGCGCATGTTAAAAAAGGCCAAAAAATACGTGTGACCAATACCCACGGAACCCAGGTTGTTGATTGCTGGGCAATAAATGCCAACAATCCGGGAGAGTTTATGTCCATGGAGCATTGTCGCGTATCCCTGGAACGTTATCGACCACGAAAAGGCGACACAATGGTCACCAACAAGCGCAGGCCTATCCTGAAAATTCTGCAGGATACCGCTGGCGGTGTCCACGATACTCTCCTTGCAGCGTGTGATCGATACCGGTATGAATTACTGGGTTGCAAGGAGTATCATCGAAACTGCACAGATAATTTCTGGGAAGCGATGGTCGCCATAGGTGAAAAACCCGCTGAACTCCCATCGCCATTTAATCTCTGGCAAAACACACCCGTGGAGTCCGGAGATGTTATCAAGCCCAACCCGCCGATATCGAAGAAAGGCGAACATATATTATTTCGCGCAGAAATGAACCTGGTGATCTGCCTTTCAGCGTGCCCACAGGACATTACGTCCATCAATGGAAACAAGCCCCGCACTGCGCGTTTTGAAATACTTTAAGCTGACAACATCTCTCCTTCTTGCGCAACCCAGTCAAATTGACTGGCTGCCCGGGGCAACGAGATAAGGGTGGATGTGAAACCGACGGATGTAGCGCCGAGATCCACCAGGATTAATGATGCCCTGCCCGGTGGCAGGTGCAACAGCTTGTATTATGATGAACGTGGCTGAATTTTAGGCGTCGCGACAATTGTTGCGATTGTGAACCGATTCTATGGCTCGGTTAATCCGTGCTATCCCATGCCGACTTAGTGAGTCCAAGTGCCGACGCTGCACTTTGTTCTGCCGTACTGAGCCGATCCCATATCTTGTGCTCGGAGTCCGGCGGTCCAGTTGTGCCACTCCAGCTTGCTGAGTTCCACCCCAGAGCCGACCAATGATTCCGTTGGCTGGCAGTCAGTTCATTCCAGTCATACTCCTCCCAATCAATGACTGGTTCAGGGTTGCCTGCCGATAGCTCCGAGGAACGATTTGTGCTGTCGTTCTCTGGAGCAAGTGAAATGTCTTCCGTACCGTCCCACATCGGTTTCGTGTATCCAAGTGCTGCCGCTGCATTTTGTTCCACCGTACTGAGCCGATCCCATATCTTCCTTTCAGATTCCGGTGGAGACGCTTCGTCTTCCCAGTTCGCAGCGTTCCATCCCAGCGACGACCAATGCTTTCGCTGAGTGGTGGTCATCTCGTCCCAGCCTGTTTCTTCCCAGTTAATTTCAGGTTTCGGGCGATTGTCTATCAACTCTGACAGATCACGGGTTCCTTCGCTGCCCGGAACAAAAAATATGTCCTCCGTCAGCGAAGAGCTTTCCCAGGATATCTGCTGTGACATGGTCTCTTTTAACAAGCGGCGACGGACCCGTTTGAACATTTGCTCGACGGGGATTCCCGGTTCCACTATTTCTTCTATCAGGGCCGCGGTGTATGGACTATTTAGACCGTTACCGTCGAGAGCCACTCCCCCCGGTTCTGTGGAATAAGCGACAATAGAGCGCCACGGCGCCCGTACCTGAGCCAACCCGTCAGACAGAGTTAATTCACTATTGAATGGATTGTTGCGGCATGCATCAATGACCATAAAGCTGACCGACACTTCGGCCTTGATCATTTGCTGCGCGACCTCTTCAAGATGGACACTTTCATTCTCAAGGTCTTTTTCGTCGCCAATATGGGCATCTATCGGTATCAGATAGTTCGCGCCTTGAAGCTGCACCGCGTGCCCGGCATAAAAGAAGAACCCCATGCTGCCTGGTCCGGCCTCTTGGAGATCTTCTCCGAAACGCTTGATTGCTTCGTTCATTTTCTCCAGAGAGGCATCATTGATCCTTGTCATTTTAAAGCCTAGTTCGCCCAGAGTTTTGGCCAGAACTTCGGCGTCATTGGTAGGATTTGGCAACGAAGATATTGTTTCGTAATCCCCGTTTCCGATAATCAAAGCCACACGTTCCCGCGCGAATGCGGCAGACAGGCTGACAATAGAAATAAGGCTCAACAGAACCATTGCAACCATCATCCGAAACATTGTTGTCTCCCGCAATATTTATTCAAAATCCAGGCAATGCTGATGTAAGTATGTTCTTTCATGACCCAAAAAGTATGTTGCCAACGTCGCTTAGGTTCAAATGTAATTTAGCACGTTTATGAAATTTGACGCCGAATTTATCACTGGCGTATCTGGCTGTCGAATCGTCGACAAATTTGACCCGGCAGTTGCGCGGATAACTGACCCATAATATCAACGGTAAGTCCTTCAACGAATCGAATTCCCCGTACGGCCCCGGATCGATATCAATCAAAAAAAACAGGCCTGAATTAATCAGTAATATATGCAAATTAACAGCAGATATTTTTACGATTTTTCCTCGCTATCCCTGCCCTCCACGAATTGTGGCAGATTGTCTGTAATCTCCTACCAGCTTGCAGCAAAATCCGTAAATATATGGGCATTGGGATTCAAACTAGGTTCTGAATCCATTGTACCCATCGAGAATTTAACCAATTTACCAGTATCATTTGAAGGCACAAAGACTAAACTGAAGCCACAATTTCGGCAAAATAATCGCCTTGTTTCATTTGGCGCCTGACTGACTAGTGGAATCAACGGAAATGTAAACATGTTAATCTCCGGTCTGTCCGGGTATGTTCCGTCTCGACCCAGGTCTGCTATACATTAATATCTGGATGGTGAAGGAAGTTTCAAACAATAAAATTGGTGGCAAAGCTGAGCCGTCTCCCGCACTAACCCTGGCGGAACGGGATCGTGTGTTGGCTATTGATGCATTGACCCGTTCACCACGCCTGAGCAAGTTTTTGCAATTTATAGTTGAAGAGGAACTGGCAGGCCGCGGTGGACGTCTCAACGGAACTCAGATTGCCATAGATGTCTATGACCGGGATGCAACATTTGACCCCAAAATCGACCCGGTGGTCAGAGTCGAAGCCAGGCGGTTGCGTCGTATACTGGAACACTACTACCTGACCGATGGTAACGATAGCTCCGTTCGTATCGAGGTTCCAAAGGGTAGTTATCGACCAGTCTTCAAAACTGTCTCCGGAGATCTGGCAGCGGACGATAATCCCATGTCTCTGGATATCGAAGACCGCCTGAGTGAACTGCCCCCGGTACCCAATGCACCTATCATTGCGGTGCTTCCTTTTCGAAATCTGGGAGGCGATGCGAACCAGGATTACTTTGCCCAGGGATTCTCGGAGTCATTGACTACCGCCCTTACCCGGTTTGACATCCTGCAGGTTATCGCGGAGCAGTCAACCATTCGCTATCAGGGCAAAATAGTCGATATCCGGGTGGCAGGAAGAGAGTTAGGTGCCCGATTTATACTTGAAGGCAGTGTTCAACGCAGAAATGATCTTGTTCGGGTCACGGCAGCACTGTCAGACGCGGCAGATGGACAAGAACTATGGGCTGAAGCTTTTGACCGAAACCTCCTGACCACAGATCTGTTCGATCTGGAAGATGAGTTGACCCACTCGGTCATTGCGATCATCAGTGATATCAATGGCGTCATTCCCCAGACCCTTACACCGCAATTTCGTGAAAAGCAGGCCGTAGAATTAACCACTCACGAAGCGGCACTGCGCTTTCTGGTCTATCTCAATCACTTCCGGATGGAGGACTTCCTGCCTGCAAGGGAAGCATTGGAAGCCGCTATGGAGCGGGAGCCGGACCATGGGATCATTTGGGCAGGTCTGTCCATGCTTTGCGCTGAAGACTATCTGCGGGGTATCACAGCCGATAAAGGTCCGCCGGAAAAAGCCTGGGATATGGCCAACCATGCCACCGCCCTGGCACCAAAATCACCTGGCGCCCACCTGGCCCGGGCCATTGCTGCTTTCGCCTGTCGCCGTCCTGATATTGTCATTAAAGAAGCTGATCTGGCGATAGCGCTCAATCCCAACAGTGCTTCCCTTTGCGGATTGGCCGGGCATCTTATTGGTGTTGCCGGAGAACTCGAACGGGGAATGGAGATTCTCCTGAGGATCAAGATGCTCAATCCCTACTATCCTTCGTGGCTGCTATCGTTGACCTGTCTGTCCCATTATATGCACGGTGACTACCGCCAGGCGCTGTCTGTAGCCGAGCAATTTACCCTCAACCAGTGGTCGGGGAAGCCGCTCTATCTCGCCATCATATACGGGCAACTTGATCGAACTGAGGAAGCCAAAAAACAGATTGAGTTATTAAAAGAAATTGATCCTGACTTCGCCAGGGATCCAGGGAACTATGTCTATCGGAGCTTCCTTTTTGATGACCAGATCCAGAAGATACTGGAGGGCTTAAAAAAAGCCGGACTCTAACCGGTTTGCAAAATGCTGCCGCGCCCGGTGATCACCTTCAAAATCAACCTCACCTGGCTAAGATAATTCAGTACCTGACGGAAAATCCGGTGAGTCTGATTGATAATTTTGTTTACTGATTCGTGAATTTACGTAATCACAAACCAAAATTGCAGGCAGATCTTACCCTGCGCTTCGGCCACTCGTTTCTCTAAACCTGGAACTCTGCAATTTTCGCCTCACAGTACTGCTCCGATTTTGTCCAAACAGCTCTTGTTTCCAATCCAGCATTGATAATCCTGCTCGAAATATTCCTGCTGCTACTCAACGCATGCAGTCTTTCCAGCTCCAGGCCCTGAGATCTGCTGACCCAGGCGGGGCAGTATTTGTATGACGCTACTGATGATCCTGGTGATGATTGGGAGCGCCGTGAGCAATCGTTGCCTGAAATACCGGGTGAACCCCAGGCTCCCGATCAAATGGAAGTTTCGATTACGCCCTCGATTCGCCTCAATATCAGGTGGTTGTGAAATCCCGGGTTACAAAATCCGACGTTAAATTTCTTTGCTCGCCTTCCGCAGGCCCATATAAAGGCTGACACACATCGCCAACAAGACAAAAGTAAACGGCAATCCGGTTGATACTGCCATGGCTTGTAGCGCGTTCAATGCTTCATTGCCCCCGACTAACAGTAACACGATGGCAACCAGTCCTTCGAAACTACACCAGAAAACGCGCTGTGCAACCGGCGCATCTTCTTTGCCTCCCGCAGTTATCGTATCGATAACCAGTGAACCAGAATCGGAGGATGTTATAAAAAATACCAGCACCAGGACGATTCCGACAAGAGATAGTACTGCGGTCAGTGGAAATCCTTTGACCATTTCAAATAATTTTAACTCTTGTGCCGCAGCTGCAACCGGCGCGCTGGCATCTGCGATGACCTGACTGATGGCGGTACCTCCAAAAGCAGCCATCCACAGGACACACAAAATGGTAGGGACAAGAATGACGCAGATCACAAATTCCCTGACCGTACGACCACGAGAAACACGGGCAATAAACATACCCACGAAAGGCGACCATGAAATCCACCACGCCCAGTAAAATGACGTCCAGCCTTGAGAAAAATTGACGTCTTCACGCCCAAAAGGCATCGACAAAGGAACCAGATTCTGCAGATAGGCCAGGCCGCCCGAGAAAAATGCAGTAAAAATATCTGCGGTTGGGCCGAATGCGATTATAAACAGCAATAACAACAAGGCCAGCCCCATATTAATTTCAGACAGCACCTTGACCCCACCATCCAGGCCCCGAACCACCGAAATCAGCGCAACTGCGGTGACCACGGTGATCAACACCAATACAGCCACCGAGCCGGTACCCCAACCATAGAGGAAATTAAAGCCAGCCAGCGCCTGGGTAGCGCCAAAACCGAGTGAGGTAGTCAAACCAAACAAGGTGGCAAACACTGCGAGGATATCGATAATATGCCCTGGCCAGCCCCACACCCTTTCACCCAGCAAAGGGTAGAAAGCAGAACGCAAGGTAAGAGGTAAATGATTGTTATAGGCAAAAAAGGCCAACGCGAGCGCTACCACTGCATAAATTGCCCAGGGATGGAGCCCCCAGTGGAAGATAGTTGCGGCCATTGCAAGTTTACGCGCCGCATCAGCATCACCGGCAGCGGCCCCAAGAGGTGCCCAGTCAGTGCGTATCCCATTTTCAACACTGATGCCGCCCATGGAGGAACCAAAGTGCGACATCGGCTCAGAGACACCAAAAAACATCAGGCCGATGCCCATTCCCGCTGCGAACAACATCGCGAACCAGCCCAAATACCCGTACTCCGGAGATGCGTCCTGCCCTCCAAGTCGGACCTTCCCCATTGGCGAGACACACAAAAACAGGGCAAATATGACAAAAATATTACCGGACAAAAGAAAAAACCAATCAAAAGAACTGGTGATAGCAGGGCGTAGCCAGGCAAAAAATTCCGCTGCCTGGGTTTGGAACATCAGGGTAAGAAGGACAAAAACTATCACCGAGAGCCCGGAAATCATAAATACCGGGTTATGTATATCCAGACCAAATGGGGTAACGTTATCCTGGCCAATTTTGTAATTGGTCACCTTTTTATCATTCATTGGCTGTATCCTCTAATTGATCGATCATTTTTATTGATACCATCATAGTTAATTTTTCTACAATCTCTGTCTTGAAAACGACATGAAAATAATCCTTTTAACTGAATGTACTCATCTGAGCAGACTTGATTAACTGTAGCAGTAAAAAAAATATTTGTCGATTTGAATTCATACAGGTACCAATTTTCATGGTTGCGGAATCACGGAATGCACAATGCGTGCTTTTTGCAATGTTGAGTGATTCGGAGTCCAGATTTTATCTGGAGGCTGATCAAACATTTTGTGCAAAAATTCCTCGGTGACCCCACGTGACTTAAACAGTGCCATGTCTCTTTGCTGCTCCGCAGCGGGATTAAAAAATGGCACCAACGGTCGATATTTGTTTGTTTCCACTTTGTATTGATGAAAACCCAGTTTCCCGCCAGCACCCAGATAGCGTTTTTTCCCTCCAATAAATGCAGTTACGCAGGCAGAACTGCACTCCCCATACACATAGGTATCAAGTTCTCGTTCGGCAAATAATCTGGCCAAACCGCGTCCTTCATAAATTTGCCCACCGCGACTTTGAAGCACAATTGAGGTAATCTGTGGATATTGCTCAATAGTGGATCGAACAGCATTGGTGATACCAATATCCAGGCCACCACTAATAGCAAGTTCCTGTTTATCGTCGCTCACATCGAGTCGGTACGCTACCCGGATATCGGGCCGTGCGTAAAACTCAACCTGGGATTTGAAGAATACTGCACCCTGGATAACTTCGAGGCTGTAAACCAGGGTAAATAAAACCGTCAACAGGGCCAGTGCCTGGAGACCACGGGTTTTCAGAATATTTTTAACCTCAATGTAATCATGCTCAATGGCACGAAACAGACCAATCAACTGCCAGGGATAAATAATCAGTCGAGTGAACAGTAATGAAACCAGGGTAATGCTGATCAGCAGGGTGGGATCTACGGTCAGCCATGCAAGAACAAACAGTTCGGCACAGGATATGGCGATAAGCAAGCCAATCATATTGACCCACAGGGAAATGCCGAGAGAGAGCCTGCCACGCCAGTGGGACAGGAGGTAGGACATTTAGTCGGGCTTCATGGAGATAGACTTACTGCAGCTCATTGCGGCTGACACATTCCGTAACCAATGACCCATGACTCAACAACCTGCCCGGAAATGGATGCATAGCACCATCAATCTCTGTTGAGAAATTTTCGATATTTACGCCGCTGACATTCCACGTAACCGCTCATTGCGGCGGCGCAGCATTTCAATCATGGTCAGCAGTAGAATCGAGAAAATAATCAAAATTGTTGCGACTGCCAGGATAGTTGGGCTGATTTGCTCACGAATTCCAGAGAACATTGCCCACGGGATCGTTCGTTGATTTACACTGCCAACGAACAGTACTACCACCACCTCATCAAAAGAGGTGATAAAAGCAAACAGGGCACCAGAGATGACACCTGGGGTAATAAGAGGAACGGTAATCAGGAAAAAAGTGCGGGTAGGTGACGAACCCAGACTCGCAGCAGCTCTTGTCAGGCTATGATCAAAACCCACCAGCGTCGCTGTGACCACAATAACTACAAATGGCGATGCCAGTGCGGCATGAGCAAGAATAACGCCGACATGGGTCCCCTGCATGCCAATTCGGGAATAAAAGAAAAACATCCCTGCCGCGGAAATAATAAGTGGCACCACCATTGGGGAAATAAGCAGCCCCATGATAGCGGTTTTGTAAGGAAATTCCTTGCGACTTAATCCCAGCGCTGCCAATGTACCGAGAAAAGTCGAAATCAGGGTAGAGAATATTGCAATTGTAATGGAATTACGTACTGCCTGCTGCCAGGTGGAGCTGGAAAAGAACTCACCATACCACTTGGTAGTAAACCCTGCCGGATCGAGCGAGAGCATCTCCGGGGTAAAGGTAAAATAAGGCTGCGCATTAAACGACAATGGAAAAATGATCAGAATTGGTATGATCAAAAATGCAAATATCAGACCGCAAATCAACAGGAACGTGTAATGCCAGACACGTTCAGGGGTGGTCGCATGTAATGGTAATGCCATAAGATTTAGCCGAGCTTCATATTGTCGATACCCACGATCTTGTCGTAGAGGATGTACAGCACCAGCACCACCATCAACAGTATCGTGCCTAGTGCTGCGGCGAGACCCCAGTTCAAGGATGTGGAAATATGGTACGCAATGAAATTACTGATTAGAGTCCCGGTAGTACCACCAACCAGTGCGGGAGTGATGTAATAGCCTATGGCAAGAATAAATACGAGGATGCCACCGGCGCCGATTCCGGCAACGGTATTTGGAAAATAAACGCGTCTGAACGCGGTAAATGAGGTTGCCCCCATCGATCGTGCAGCTCGCATATAACTGGGTGGAATGGTCTTCATGACGCTAAACAGGGGTAAAATCATAAACGGTAACAGGATATGGGTCATGGCAATAACCGTCCCGGCTTGATTATGAATCAATGCCAGACGCCCGTCTTCACCAATCAAATTCATCCCGACAAGAAAGTCGTTAATCACGCCCTCTCGTTGCAACAATGCAATCCAGGCACTGGTGCGCACCAGCAGTGAAGTCCAGAAAGGGAGCAGCACCAATATCATCAACATGTTACTGGTGCGCGTTTTAAGCGTCGCCAACAGAAAAGCAATGGGGTAACCAAGAACTACTGTCAGTAATGTGATCAGGCAACTTAACCATAGCGTTCGCTGCAGTAGCTTCAAATAAATGCGTTGCTCATCAGGTTTAAATTCAAGTCCGTTGGTGCCGATCTGGGAATCTACAGCAGCATAATAGTACGACGGAGTGTAACGACCGCTTTCCCGTTTAATAGCCCACCAGGTATCGGTACTTTTCCATTTTTTATCAATTTTCAGAACTAAATCGGTATAACTCGAATCTAGTTTGGCAGGGTCAAATGATTTCAGCTTGCGGCCGGTTTTTCTAAATAAACTGGACATTCCTGACTGTTCATAATTCAAACGTTTGCCCAGTCGGCTGATTGTTTTATCCTTCGCTGCAATATGCCCATCTTCTACAAAGGCTTTAAACACTTCCTCGTCTGGAAGCTGCCCCGATGTCTCGTCCCATTTAGCGAGTAATGGCAGCGTGGTAGGTAATACCTGCGC
The DNA here is from genome assembly GCA_964403545.1 of uncultured Gammaproteobacteria bacterium. GTDB lineage: Bacteria > Pseudomonadota > Gammaproteobacteria > Arenicellales > Poriferihabitantaceae > VYFG01. Next base: position 1,479 of record CAYOGN010000086.1, on the reverse strand, counting down.
TGCAACCTTGTTATCCACACTGCGCAGCAGCATATCAAATATAGGCCCCAGGAAAGTAAGAAGAATGAACAGAAACAGCGGCGCGACCAATAGCAAAGCAGTAATTTTTCGTCTGCGCAGGGATCGATGCAGACTCACTTTCAGCGGTATGCCGTCGGCAGTTTTCAACGGGGCTGATGAAGACGCTGTTTGACTCATATTCTGTGCCACTCGCTGTTAATGCTGTTGATATTGGTGTTGATGTCGATAATCCAGGATAAAGCGTTATCCAAAGTGACTACAATTAATAGAGTCGCAATCACTTTGGATAGCGCCGGAGCAATGAAGCTCCGGCTCCAGTCACTGTTAGCCAGAAATCAACCAGGCTTCAAAACGCTCGGCCAGTTCATCCTTGTGGTCTGCCCACCATTCAAAATCATAGTAAAAGGCAGTTTTCAAGTTCTCCGGGTTGGTCGGCATGTGAGGTGCCATATCGATACCCAACTCACCATGCTTTCCCACCATCGGTGCAGATGAGGCACGCAGGGGGCCGTAAGAAATAAACTTGGATTGATCTGCGAGTCGCTGAGTATCCGTGGCGAAATACAAATATTCCATAATTTCTTTTTTATGAGGCGCGCCTTTTGGTACAACCCAACCGTCCAGATTCAATATCTGTGCATCCCATAGCATAGCGATAGGCTGTTTGTTTTCTACAATTGCGGAAAACAGACGACCGTTATAGCTGGTACCAAATACCGCTTCCCCGTCTGCCATCATCTGCATCGGTTGTGCGCCTTTGGTCCACCAGACAACGTGGTCTTTTATGGTATCCAGTTTGGCGAATGCGCGATCGATACCTTCTTCGGTATCCAGCACATCATAAACCTCGGCTGGTGCAACGCCGTCGGCAATCAAGGCCCATTCAAGATTCGTATCGGGACGCTTCTCCAGTGTTCTTGTCCCGGGAAATTTTTCCAGGTCAAACACATCTGCCATGGTCTGTGGCGGGCTATCAAATGCATCTGTTCGATAACCAAACGCAGAAGAATATGCAATTTGCGGGATAAAGCAGGGAGAAACAATGGATGCACCAAAATCGGCACTCGCCAGCGTACCATCGGGTGCCGGTGCGAGCTGGGTATCGTGATCAATTTCCTCTACCAGGCCTTCGTCGCATAGTGCAATTGCCGAAGGTGCCTCAACATCGACCAGATCCCAGGTAGTATTTCCGGCTTCAGCCTGAGCCCGAATCTTGGATGCCCCCTCGGAAGAGGAATCATCGTTAATGATTTTAATATCGGGATTAAGCGCCATCCACGGATCGTGGTAAGCACCCTGTTGACTTTTTGTGTAGGCGCCTCCCCAGGATACGATGACCAGCTCGGTCTCCGCTGAAGCGGTTGTAATGCCAGCAAATCCCACCGCTACAGCGGTTGCCAGCAGGGAGTGTTTAAAAACTTTCTTCATTTCATTTTTCCTCTGATTTATAAAAGACTA
>CAYOGN010000085.1:0-6485 GCA_964403545.1 uncultured Gammaproteobacteria bacterium | reverse complement strand
ATTATAATCCGTAACAAAAACGATTATCGCTTCAGGGTGTTGATGCACAATATGAAACTAATTACCGGATTTATAGCTTTCTTTATTTGGTCCGCGAGCGTTACAGGAGACGATAAGATACGGTTTGTTGCCCTGGAATTTGCCCCATTTATATATGGTGAAAATCTGAAAGTCGCTGGACCTGGTCGCGACTTTATTGAGGCGGTTTGCATGAAAGCTCAAATTGAATGCAGCTACGACCTTTATCCCTGGCGTCGCGCCCAGGAATTAATTCGAAACGAATCCGCTGATGGCATGATGGTTAATGGAATCAGACAATGGATATAGAAAACAACCATCATTATATTGAAATCCGGCGGGTAACGGTTATCGGCGGCATTTTTGACCTGCTTCTCGGGGTGATAAAAATCATTGTTGGATCTATTGGACACTCGCACGGCCTGGTAGCCGATGGAGTACATTCTTTATCGGATCTGGCCACAGATGGATTAGTGGTTTGGGCGGCAAAACACGGCACTCAGGAAGCGGATGCGGAACACCCCTATGGCCATGAACGCATTCAAACCATCGCGACCGTAATGTTGGGCCTCGCCCTGATGATCGTCGCCCTGGGGATTGCCTATAACGCCGTAATCCGCCTGGCTTCAGCAGAAACGTTAAGCACTCCTGGCAACGCCACTCTCGTCGTTGCATTCATTTCAATACTTGTGAAAGAGTGGGTATATCAATATACCAACCGTGTCGCACGCCGGATCAAATCCAAATTATTGCAGGCGAATGCCTGGCACAGTCGTTCTGATGCTTTGTCGTCGATCGTCGTCCTGGTGGGGATTGTCGGCAGTATGGCCGGAATCAACTATCTCGACGCGGTGGCTGCAATTGGAGTTGCGGCCATGATTATCCATGTTGCCTGGCGCCTTGGATGGGATAGTGTGCATGAATTAATCGACACCGGGCTGGACAAAAAACATCTGGAGAACATGCGCAACAGCATGCTATCTGTTGCCGATGTGAAAGATATTCACCAGTTGCGAACCCGGCGAATGGGTAATCAGGTAATTGCAGATGTGCATGTGATCGTGGAACCTGAGATCAGCGTGTCCGAAGGCCACAGAATCAGCGAGGAAGTTGAACGGGTACTCATGAAAGAACTGGATGACCCTACCGACACTACCGTGCACATTGATCCCGAAGAGGATCAAATTGCGCCACCCGCATTCCTGCCCCTGCGCAGCGAATTGATGCCTGAGCTGAAAAATTACTGGTCAGAGATCTGTGATATTCCTATCGAGCGAGTAGCCTTACATTACCTGGGAAACAGAATCAGTGTAGAATTATTCCTCTCGGCAGACCACATCAACGAGACCAAAATACTCAAGCAGTATGCGCTACAGCTCAATGAAAAATATGCAACTGATGACCGATTCGAAACGATCAATATAGCGCTGACTTTACATTAATTCTATTGATAGAAATCCAATCCTGATGATTAAAAATACCGTTTGCCCGTTAGATTGCCCTGACACCTGCTCGCTAGATGTCACCGTTGAAGATCAGCAGATCACGAAAATTCGAGGTTCCAGAACCAATCCATATACGGATGGCGTGATCTGTGAAAAGGTCGCTAAATACTACCCTGATTTTGTCCACGGAGAGCAACGTTTGCGGGAACCCCTTCGCCGGACAGGAGAAAAAGGTGGTAATGAGTTTGAAGTTATTAGCTGGGATGATGCGCTATCTTTAATCACCGAAAGAACACAAGAATTTATCGATCGTTACGGTGCTGAATCAGTGCTTCCCTTAAACTATGCGGGCCCCCACGGACAACTCGGCGGCGGTTCGATGGATCGAAGGTTTTTTAACAGACTTGGTGCAACCCAACTGGATCGTGGTCCGTTATGCGGTGCCGTACGTGGTACCGCCTACACCAGCTTGTTTGGAAATTCTCCAGGAATGCCCCCGGAGCAAGCTGAAGATGCCGATGTAATTGTGGTATGGGGAAACAACGTAACGGTTTCCAATTTACATTTCGCCCGGGTAATCAAAAAAGCACGTGAAAAAGGGGCTACCCTGATTGTTATTGATCCAAAGAAAACAAGAATTGCCGAACAGGCACACCATTACCTGCAAATCGCACCGGGCACAGACGTCGTCCTGGCCCTGGCTGTATCAGCTGAGATTGAACGCCGTAACAAATTGAATGAGGAGTTTGTGGATTTGTGGGTGGAAGGAGCAAACCAGTTCCTCCAACAGGCACGGAGATACACCATTGCTGACGCCGCGAGAATATGTGGCCTTTCTCCTGATGCCATTGTCAGGCTGGCAGATCTCTATGTGGGTGCAAAAACTCTCGCGACATCCGTTGGCAATGGTATTGAACGGGGCAAGAGTGGCGGTTCCGGACTACGGGCGATCATGTCGATCAATGCACTATTGGGCCAATTCGGTCGCCGTGGTGCGGGTGTTTTTGCCAAACCCGGATTTGCCTTCCCTTACACGTCGGACAAACTGCAACGGCCCGATTTGATTCCACAAGGCACCCGCACCCTGAATATTGTCGACATTGGTCGACATCTGTTGACCGATGACATTGCTCCCCCGCTGCGGTCGGTATTTATATTTAACCACAATCCCGTTGCCACCCATCCGGATCAAAATCGGATGATCAGGGCGTTAAGCCGTAAAGAGCTATTTATAACGGGGATTGATGTGGTGATGACAGACACCATGCGATATTGTGATGTCGTGTTACCCGCCTCATCCCACTTCGAATATGATGATATATATGGCTCTTATGGCCATAGCTATCTGCAAAGGGCTGAACCGGTCATTCCGCCGGTGGCTAATTCTTTACCCAATACCGAGATTTTCCGACGCATGGCAAAATATTTCGGCATGGATGATCCAATGTTCAGTGATGATGACCAGGCGTTGATGGAAGCTGCGGTGGATGCCACAGACAGCCGACTACCTGGCGTTCCAGTGAGCGAATTGCCTACGGACGCGGCATTACTGATGAAAGCCAATACGACCAAAGAAGTGATGATGTGCAATACCGTATTGCCAAAAACTGCTTCAGGGAAAATCGAATTATTCAGCCAGGATCTGGAAGATAAATTTGGCTTTGGTGTACCGCGATACGAACCCGCAGTGAAAGATAAACCTTTTACCCTGATCAGCCCGTCATCTTCGAAACGAACCAATGCAACCTTTGGCAGCCACGAGGACAGTGACGGCGTTGAAATAGTAGAGATTCACCCATCAGATGCCAACGAGGTTGGTGCGGAGGAGGGAAGTCTTCTCAAGGTAACGAATTCACGTGGGGAAGTTATACTGAAAGCGAAGGTAACCGATGGTGTGCGTAGTGGTGTCCTTTACTCTCCGAAAGGAACCTGGTTAAAAACCAGTAGTACCGGACAAACGGTAAACGCGTTGATTGACGCTGATATTAAAACGGATATCATGGCTGGCGCCTGCTACAACGAAACATTTGTAGATATTTCGGTTTTACAAAATTAACAATTGCGGAGTTTGCCATGACAAACTACTATGATTTAGGAAACTACAGTCGCTCCGTTACCACCCGCTCCAAAGAAGCTCAAATTTGGTTTGATCGTGGTTTACTATGGTGCTTTGGCTACAATCATGACGAATCGGTGGCCTGTTTCAAACGCGCCCTGGAAATTGACCCGGATTGCGCCATGGCCTGGTGGGGCATTGCCTATGCTTCCGGCTGCAATTACAACAAGCCGTGGGAGGCCTTTGATCCGGAAGATGCTTTACGCTCTGTGGTAGCCGCTTTTGATGCGACACAGGAAGCGATGAGTCGTGTTGACAACGTTACCGCTTTTGAAAAATACCTGATCAACGCGCTGCCTCACCGCTACCCGTCACGTGTTCCGGCACAGGACATGTGTCCATGGAACGACCAGTTTGCCGAAGCCATGCGAAATGTTTACCACCAGTTCAGCGATGATCTTGATGTGGTGACGCTGTTTGCCGAATCGATTATGAACCGTACCCCCTGGGCCCTGTGGGATTTAAAGACCGGAGAAGTAGCAGCAGGTGCAGATACTGCCGAGGCCATTGAAGTGCTGGAAAAAGCGCTGTACCAACCGGAAGCGATGATGCACCCGGGGCTGCTCCATATTTATATCCATCTGATGGAAATGTCGCCCCATCCTGAACGGGCTCTGAAAGCGGGTGATGCACTCCGATCATTGGTTCCGGATGCGGGCCACCTCAATCATATGCCAACCCATATTGATGTTTTGTGTGGTCACTATGAAAGAGTGGTTTCTTCCAACCAGTCTGCGATCATTGCAGACCGTCGATTTCTCGAACGCGAAGGACCGATTAATTTCTATTCCCTCTATCGTTGTCATAACTACCATTTCAAAATATACGGTGCCATGTTCCTCGGCCAGTACGGTCCGGCCATTGAAACTGCCGATGAAATGATTTCGACCCTGCCGGAAGAACTGATGCGAGTGGAATCTCCCCCTATGGCCGACTGGCTGGAAGGGTTTATTTCCATGAAACAACATGTCTATATCCGGTTTGGAAAGTGGCAGGAAATAATCGATCAGCCGCTGCCTGATGATGCTGTGTTGTTTTGTGTCACCACCGCCATGATGCATTATTCCAAAGCTGTGGCCTATGCCGCCAGCGGCGATGTGCAAAATAGTGAAAATCAGGTCATCCTGTTTGAAAATGCAGTGGCAAATGTACCGGATAGCCGCTATGTCTTTAACAATACCTGTCTCGATATTCTGGCAATCGCCCGCGAAATGATGCTGGGAGAAGTCGCCTATCGCAAGCAGGATTATGAAGGGGCATTCGTCCATTTACGAAAGTCTGTGGAACTGGATGACAACCTTCCCTATGATGAACCCTGGGGGTGGATGCAGCCGACTCGGCACGCCCTGGGCGCATTGCTGCTGGAGCAGGATAAGGTTGAGGAATCGGCTGCTGTTTACCGGGCGGATCTGGGGCTGGATCAAACGCTTGGCCGTGCCTGCCAGCACCCTGACAATGTATGGAGTCTGCTCGGTTATCATGAATGTCTGGTACGCCTTGGAAGACACAAAGAGGCACAGATCATCAATCAACGACTCGTTCTGGCAAAGGCGCGGACTGATGTATCGGTAAAATCTTCCTGCTACTGCAAGATGGGAAGTATCTAGCGCCCCGGCACCTCCTTGCCACCGATCTTTGTTGAAGTACTGTTTATGCCGGAAATAATTGACTCAACTCAAAACCAGCCATGACCTTTCAGGATATTCTGATTTGTTATTCATATGAACATCATCGATAGTACGATAGTAGCCCTCAAAATATTACAGGAGACCCAACATGACATCGTCTGCCCAATCCAAAGCCGAAATAACCAAACCTGAATCGGTCAAACCTGATTCAGTAGCCAGACCTGCAGCAACCCGAACAGTAACGACCAAATCTACGGTAACCGCAGAAGCAGACGCTACACCACCGACCTTTCCTACCGTCTCTCCTGATAAAATCAGACAGGCATTTGAGTCCGGCGAATATCCTTACACCGTGAAGATGGGTAAAAAGGAATATGAGGCAGAAAAATCCAAACTGCAGGCCGAATTGCTGAAAGTTCAAAAGTGGGTGCATGACACGGGGCAAAAGTTTGTACTGCTATTTGAAGGGCGTGATGCGGCCGGTAAAGGCGGTACCATAAAACGCTTTATGGAGCACCTCAATCCGCGCGAGGCTCGCGTTGTAGCCCTGAACAAACCTACCGACGAAGAACGTGGTCAATGGTTTTTTCAGCGCTATATTTCGCCACTGCCCACATCCGGCGAAATGGTGTTCTATGATCGTTCATGGTACAACCGGGCCGGGGTGGAGCGAGTGATGGGATTCTGCTCACCCACCGACTATCTTGAATATATGCGCCAGACCCCTGAAATCGAACGAATGATGGTCCGGTCCGGTATCCGGCTTTACAAATACTGGTTTTCGGTCACACAAGAAGAGCAAAAACGCCGATTTGACAGTCGTAAGGATGATCCCCTCAAGCGCTGGAAACTATCCCCTGTTGATATTGCCAGCCTGTCCAAATGGGATGAATATACCGAGGCTAAAGAGGCGATGTTTTTCTATACTGATACTGCCGATGCACCCTGGACGATCATCAAATCCAACGACAAGAAAATGGCCCGTCTGAACTGCATGAAACATTTTCTCTCAACCCTTGATTATCCAGACAAGGATTATGAAATCGTAGGCACACCCGACCCCCTCATCGTGGGACGCGCCAGCCATGTGGTCCATGGCTCCGATCATATTCTGGGAGTCTCATTGCATCCTGATCAACGCAAAGCCCGAACTGAATAGTGAATGTAGTGAATGGGGACAGAATTAATTCTGTCCCCTGCCTCCTGCTGTCCCCTGCCTCTCTGCTGTTCCCCGCCTCTGTAGATTGCGGACGATTCTACCCTCTGTTTCTATAACGG
>CAYOGN010000084.1:0-3629 GCA_964403545.1 uncultured Gammaproteobacteria bacterium | reverse complement strand
TTCCTGAGGTACATTCGGCAGAACAGCGACGTCGCATTTCTGGGATTCGAGCCATCCCATCACCTGTTCTGAATTGCCATACTGGATGGATATGTGGATTCCCGGATACCTGCGTTGGAACTGGGCCAGCAAGGGTGTGACGATATAGGGAGAATCTGCACCAACGTGTAATTCACCGGTAGTGAGCCTCTTGGCGGCTAGAAAAAGCTGTTCTACTGCATCCTCATGGCGAAATAGTTTACGGGTGATTTCGTAGGCGGACATCCCCAACTCGGTGAGCTCAATGCGCCTTCTCTGGCGTAAGAAAAGCTTTACCCCGTAGCGCTCTTCCAGTTCCTTGACCTGACCAGACAGAGTTGGCTGGGTAACATGGAGAAATTCTGCGGCTTTGGTGAAACTGCCATGGGTTGCGACGGCATGAAAGGAGCGCAAATGCGCATGTGAGATCGGCATAGTCTATTTAACTTATCTGTAATATCGATTTGATAAATAGTATTTTAAGGCAGTATAAATAGCAATCCGGAATACATCGTATTCAGCAATTTATTTTCAGACAAATCTGATCAACTAATCACTGTGAATTTCAAACCATGAATCGACAGCAAGAATCCAGCATCGCCGCCTCTCCAACCGGAGACCCCTACTTACTTACCCCGGGACCGTTGACGACATCACCCACAGTAAAGGAAGCGATGCTTCATGATTATGGCTCGCGAGACAGTTATTTCATCGAGTTAAACCAGCGTGTACTGTCCAGTCTGGTGGACATGGTGAATGGCCGGGACACCCACGTTACCGTTCCACTCCAGGGAAGCGGAACCTTTGTGGTCGAGGCCATGATTGGTAATTTTGTTCCCCCTGATGGTAAGTTACTTATCTGTATTAACGGCGCCTATGGGCATCGCATCGCAAAAATGTGCGACTATTACGGGCGTGAGTACCAGATTCAGGAATCCAGTGAAGATGTTCCCATTGATGTGGCATTGCTGGATGAGACGCTTGCGCAGGATGCAGGCATTACCCATGTTGCCGCAGTGTTCTGTGAAACCACCTCAGGGATTTTGAATCCGCTGAAGGCTATCGCGGATGTTGTGGAAAATCATAGCCGGGGCTTTCTAATTGACGCGATGAGTGCTTTTGGAGCCTTGCCCGTTGACAGCGCGGAAATTAAATTTGATGCTGTGGTTGCATCCAGCAACAAGTGCCTCGAAGGTGCTCCGGGTATGGGTTTTTGTATTGCCAGACAGGTCGCGCTCGAGAAAACCCAGGGTAATTCACCTTCTTTGAGTCTGGATCTTTATGATCAATGGGTCGCGATGACAAAAACTAAACAATGGCGTTTCACACCGCCCACCCATGTATTGCTGGCATTCGATCAGGCGATTTCTGAATTTCTCGAAGAGGGCGGCGTGGCCGGTCGTGGCGGGCGATATCAGGATAATTGCAATATTCTTGTGGAAGGAATGCGTGAAATGGGTTTCCGGACATTGTTACCGGACGAGCTGCAGGCACCAATTATTATTACTTTTCATATGCCAACCAATCCGGAATTTGATTTTGGTCGTTTCTATGACCACCTGCGGGAACAGGGTTATGTAATATACCCTGGCAAACTTACTGTTGCCGAAAGCTTCCGTATTGGATGTATCGGTCGATTGGGTGAGCAGCAGATGCGAGGCGCACTCAATGCGATCAGAAATAGCCTGGACAGCTTCGGAATTGCAGGCAAGGTATCCTGATAGTCATCTAAGCCTGATTTTGCCTGAATAATTTCATATCAATAGATTTTCCAGAGGAAATAACTAGCGCGTGTTTATCTCTCCCAAGGTAGAGTTTTTATTAAGCCTTGCAGGCAGTATCAGTCTGTTACTGTGGGGCAGTTATATGCTCCGTGCGGCTGTGGAGAAAGCCTACTCTTCAAAAATTAGCACCTTTATCTGTTCGGCTTCAGGTTCCCGGTTGAAGTCATTTTCCTGCGGGGTGGCTTCTGCGGTGGTATTGCAGAGCACCACCGCAACGATTTTACTCACCACATCATTCGTAAGTGCGGGTCTGCTGTCTCTGTCCGTGGCCATCGTAGTGATCATCGGCGCCGATCTGGGTTCTGCCTTTGCAGCACGTATTCTGTTTCTTGACCTGTCATTCCTGTCTCCACTGTTATTATTGACAGGTCTGTGTTTTCATCGTTTCTCGAAAACATGGAAGCGCCAGCAACTGGGCAGAATTATTATTGGTCTCGGATTGATGCTGTTGGCGATTCAGCTAATCAAGCAGGTTGTGGCGCCTATGGCGGCACAACCTGTTTCGCCGGAGTTGATGGATTTTTTAGCCTCGGCCTCGTGGTTGGTGCTGGTTATAACCGCGCTGGCGACGTGGATTGCACATTCCGGTGTTGCCGTGGTCCTTGTTATCGCTTCCATGGCGGCCACCGGCATTATTTCCGATGAAATCTCCACCAGTGCAGTGCTGGGTGCCAACCTGGGTTCCGGCCTGATCGCATTGTTGCTGGTAAGCAGAAGAAACCCGGACGCCTATAGCGCCGTGCTGGCGAACTTTCTGATGCGCGCGGTGCTTGCGGTGTTTGTATTAATGTTTTCTGCATTACTGCTTCCCTACGTCGATATGCTTGGTGATCAACCGGGAATCAGGACAATCAATTTTCATATCGCATTTAACGTTGTGTTGGCCATTTTATTTGTGCCGTTCAATGTGCAGCTTGCCGATTTTTGTAAATCATTGCTGGAATCCCGGCAACCGGACAATATTCTGCCCGAATCTCACGCTCCGGGAAGTTGCCTTGATCCAAACATGGTTAGCAAACCGGTTCTGGCATTGTCCTGTGCCCGAAGGGAAGCATTCCGTCTGGCGGATAACACCGAAGCGCTGTTTATGCGGGCCATGGATATGTTTGATGTAACAGATCGCCTGGTAATTGAACAATTTGTGGCCAAAGATTCTGAGATAAATGCCCGCAATAAAGCAATTCAGGGATACCTGTCTGAAGTTCGTCGAACCATTCATAATAAGGAAGGACCTGATTCTGACGCTGAAAAAACGTTGGATGGAATTTTACGATTCTCTACGACGCTGGAAAATATAGGTGATGTGGTTTCCCATAATCTGGCAAGGCTTGCAGTGAAGCGACTGGACCGGGAGGTCAGGTTTTCATCTGTGGGCAGCGAGGAATTGCGGGAAGTTCATGAAGAAGTTTTAAAACTGGTTCAGTTGGAAATTACCAATTTCTCTGCAGGCGGATTGGTTAAATCCAAGGCTCGGGACAGGATGATCGATTCGATTCATGATCTCTCCAAAGAGAGTATGGCCAAGCATCGCCAGAGGCTGAGTAATCGAAAGTCCAACAGCATGAGTACAAGTTCTATCCATAAGGACACCCTGCGGGATTTGATGCAGGTTGTAAATCTGATAGCGAATATAAAAATGGGCTGATTTTTTCGATGCTGATAATGGGTTGTCCGGTTTGAACTGTTTCGGCATGAATCAAACATATCAAGTTCATTGCAGGCAGGTCTAGAGGCTTTTCAGTTTGTCCGGTACGATAATGAGTACAAGTATCGTCGTGATCATCAAAGCGGTTCCGTTAATGACCATGGCGATATCAGCACCAACCA
>CAYOGN010000083.1:0-9103 GCA_964403545.1 uncultured Gammaproteobacteria bacterium | reverse complement strand
GTTGCCCGGGCGCTGGAAGAGCTTCAATTCTTTTCTACCGAGGTTCGTTTGTTGGGAACCTATAAAGCACATCCTTTCCGTCAGTAACGGCGGCCCCAAACATGTCTATAGATACTCCGAAACGGGGAAGCATGTGACCTCTGCAGGCGATCAGGTTCCCTGTTGGAGGGGGCAGAACTTCGCAAGCTGGATGGCGGGCCTGGCTGCCTGTCGCTTCGATTCTGAATAGCCGGTCAATAGCGTATCTGCTTTGCCTGCTTGTCGTAGGCTGTGATCTCGGCCCTACCAATGTAGAACAGGGTAACCAGTCCCAGGTGCTGCATCTCGGTAACGGGGCCGAGCCGCAGGATCTCGATCCGCATATCGTAACCGGGGTGTCGGAACACACCATTATATCTGCGTTGCTGGAAGGGCTGGTAACCGAGGATCCCGCGACCCTGGCCCCGGTGCCGGGAATGGCTTCAGCGTGGGAGATATCTGCTGATGGACGGATATATACTTTTTCGATTCGGCCGGAGGCAGTTTGGTCAAACGGGGATGCGGTAACGGCTGCTGATTTTGTCTGGTCCTGGCAGCGATTACTGTCACCTGCTCTGGCTGCCGAATATGCCTATCAGCTGTATCCTGTTCGCAATGCACGCCTGTTTAATCTCGGCGAAATAACCGATTTCTCCAGGGTAGGTGTACGCGCTCTGGATGACAGAACTTTGCAGGTGGAACTCGATCATCCAACGCCTTATTTTCTGTCATTGCTTTCTCACTACAGCACCTACGCGGTACATCCACCGACTGTTTTGAAATTTGGTGCCATTGATGAGCGCGGCACTCTTTGGACACGACCGGGAAACTTCGTCGGCAATGGGCCATTTATCCTCAAGACCTGGCGGTTAAACTATATTATCGAGGTTAGTAAAAACCCGCGGTATTGGGATGCTTCCATGGTCAAACTTTCCGCCATTCGGTTTTATCCTGTAGACAGCGCACAAACCGAGGAAAGAATGTTTCGTACTGGTGCATTGCATGCCACCGGCGGTACTCCATCTGAAAAGATTAAAATTTATCAGGCCCAATTTCCGGATCGAATTTCTATAAGCCCGTATCTCGGAACCTATTTTTATCGGTTTAATGTGACCCGGCCACCTTTGAATGATTCTCGGGTGCGGCTGGCGTTGTCGATGGCTATTGACCGTCAGGCAATCATTGATGCGGTAACCCGGGGCGGGCAAATTCCCGCTTATTCGTTTACACCACCCAATACCCAGGGCTACTATCCCCCGGATAGCCCGATTTCTTATGACCCGAAAGCAGCGCAACTGGCATTGTCCGAGGCAGGGTATCCGGGCGGAGAAAAGTTTCCGCAGCTTGAACTTTTATATAACACCAGCGATGGACACCGGAAAATCGCCGAAGCAATCCAGCAGATGTGGAAAACCACGTTGGGAATAGATATTCGACTGACAAATACTGACTGGAAAGTATATTTGTCACGCACCAGCAACCTTGACTTTGATATTGCCCGGGCAGGGTGGATCGGGGACTACCCGGATCCCAATACATTTCTTGATATGATGTTAACCGGGGGTGGCAACAACCGAACCGGGTGGTCTAACCCGAAATACGATCAACTGATCGAGAAGGCGGCAACCTTGAATGACCAGGAAAAAAGATTTCAGGTTTTTCAGGACGCCGAGCGGATTCTGGATCGAGAAGCTCCATTGTTACCGATATATACCTATACCCGGGTGGCTTTACGATTGCCGTCAGTCAAAGGCTGGTACCCGAATATTCTGGATCATCATCCATATAAATATGTCTATCTGCGGGATGAGTAATTTGACGGGTCTTTTTCAGAAAAATGTAACGACAGGGTTGTGAGCAAGTTAATCATTTATCGATTGTTGCAGGGGATTCCGGTTTTGTTGATCGTGGTCACTGTGACTTTTTTCCTGGTGCGGGCAGCACCGGGCGGGCCGTTTGATGCCGAACGGGTATTGCCTGCAGAAGTGGTTAAAAATCTTGAAGCACGCTATCACCTTGATGATCCGGTCTACCTCCAATACTTTCACTATTTGGGAAATTTGCTGGGTGGAGACTTCGGTCCTTCTTTCCGCTATCCCAATCGCAGTGTCACCGAGTTGATCGCCAGCGGGATGCCCATTACCGTGGAACTCGCCATTTACGCAATATTAATCGCGTTAATCATTGGTGTTACGGCAGGATTGCTGGCTGCGATACGACCCAACACGTTGCAGGACTATCTGCCAATGTCGTTGGCGATGACGGGTATTTGCCTGCCAGCATTTCTCCTTGGACCATTACTGGTTCTGGTCTTCGGTATCTGGTTGGAGTGGTTACCAGTATCTGGTTGGGGGTACTCCCCTGGCGACAAGATTTTACCTTCAGTGACGCTCGGGTCGGCCTATGCCGCCTATATTGCGCGCCTGACCCGAGGCGGTATGCTGGAAATACTGTCCCAGGACTTTATTCGTACTGCACGGGCAAAGGGACTATCGATGCCAATGATACTACTGCGCCACGCCCTGCGAGGAGGACTTGCACCCGTAGTCGCATTTATGGGACCTGCGGTAGCGGGGTTGTTGACCGGTTCGTTTGTCGTCGAAACGATTTATCAAATTCCCGGGCTGGGACGATTTTATGTACAGGCAGCTTTCAATCGAGATTACACGATGATTCTCGGAACCACCATTTTGCTATCGTGTCTGATTGTGGTGCTGAACATTTTGGCCGACATACTGGCAGTGTGGATGAATCCCCGATTACGCACCGAAAAATATTGAATGGAGCAACCCGGTGAGTGAGCTGCCAGAAACCACGGAAAAAATCCGGTTCGAGACCGGTCGTTCCCTGTGGCAGGATGCATGGTCGCGACTCAAACAAAACCGGTTGGCGATGTTCGGTCTCTGGACGTTGATATTCTTTGTCACGATATCAGTTCTGACGCCGTTGATTGCACCTTACGGGGTTGAATCACAGGATCTCGCCCTGGGCGCAGTGCCCCCAGGCTGGAGCCACTGGCTGGGAACCGATACCCTGGGACGTGATTTATTGACCCGATTACTGTATGGCGGCCGGGTGTCTTTGCTGGTCGGGTTTGCCGCTACGGCGGTGGCATTGATGGTGGGTGTGTTATGGGGAACCATTGCTGGTTATCTGGGAGGAATGGTCGATACCATCATGATGCGGTTTGTTGATATTCTGTATGCACTACCATTTATGATTTTTGTCATTTTATTGATGGTTGTGTTTGGTCAAAGTTTCCTGTTGCTGTTTCTTGCCATTGGTCTGGTGGAATGGCTTACCATGGCACGTATCGTTCGCGGCCAGGTGCAGTCACTGCGGCAACAGGAATTTATCAGTGCAGCGATTGTGACCGGACTTTCAGATGGGCAGATTATTCGACGGCATATCGTTCCCAATATTCTTGGGCCGGTGATCGTATACATCACCCTGACGATTCCTGGGGTGATGCTGTTTGAAGCATTTTTGAGCTTCCTTGGCCTCGGTGTTCAACCCCCCCAAAGTTCATGGGGGGTTCTGATTTCCACCGGGGTCGAAACCATGGAAGAGTACCCATGGTTGTTGATTTTTCCGGGGCTTGCGTTATCGGTGACTTTATTTTCACTGAATTTTCTCGGTGATGGTTTACGGGACGCGCTCGATCCACGATCTTCCAGGGAGCAGGGCCCATCATGAGGGGCGAAAACAGTCCATTGCTGGCGGTGAACCATCTGACCATTTGTTTTGCCGACAAAGAAGGGTCGTCCGCCGCTGTTCGTGATTTATCATTTGCCGTAAACAAAGGAGAGACTCTTGGAATTGTCGGGGAGTCTGGATCCGGTAAATCAGTAACCTGTTACGCATTGCTCGGCTTGCTACCTAAACCCCCAGCCCGGATAACCGGCGGTACCGCAATGTTTGATGGAATCGATCTGGTTTCGGCCGGGGAGAAAGCGTTACGCAGGATTCGGGGTAAACGGATCAGTATGATTTTTCAGGATCCCATGACTTCGTTAAATCCGTTTATGAAGATCGGTGAGCAGATCATGGAGCCGCTTTTATTGCATTCAGATGTTGGTCGCAATGA
This sequence comes from uncultured Gammaproteobacteria bacterium, assembly GCA_964403545.1. Lineage (GTDB taxonomy): Bacteria > Pseudomonadota > Gammaproteobacteria > Arenicellales > Poriferihabitantaceae > VYFG01. The sequence continues at coordinate 4,998 of CAYOGN010000083.1, read as the reverse complement.
AGCCAGGGCACGCGCAATTTCGTTGCTTGACGAAGTCGGAATTGATCAGGCTGAGAACCGGTTTGAGCAATATCCCCACCAATTTTCCGGGGGTATGCAACAGCGTACAATGATTGCGATGGCCTTGATAACAGAGCCGGAATTGCTGATCGCCGATGAGCCAACCTCGGCGCTGGACGTAACCGTACAGGAACAAATTCTGCAGTTGCTGGCATCGCTACAGGCGCGCCGTGAGATAGCGATTTTATTCGTATCCCATGATCTTGATGTCGTGCACCGGATTGCGGATCGGGTGATTGTGATGGAGAAGGGTGTGGCGGTGGAGCAGGGAACAGTATCGCAAGTATTTACTTCCCCTTGCCATCAATACACCCGCAAGTTGCTGGCATCCATTCCCTCCGGTGCCAAGCCTGATCAATACAGGTTTGATCGGACAGATGCCCCGCCACTACTGACTGCGGAACATATTCGAGTGACATTTCCTGTGGGAGCAGAAAAACTGGTTGCCGTTGACGACGTCAATTTATCGATACGTCAGGGGGAGGTATTGGGGCTGGTGGGTGAGTCCGGTTGTGGAAAAACGACATTGTCGCGGGCAATTGTCCGGCTGGTGAAGATTGATCACGGTAAAGTGTTGCTGGAAAACAAGCCGTTACATTTGCTGCGCGGGGAAGCCTTAAAGGCAATGCGCAGAGAGGTCCAGATGATATTTCAGGATCCTTATGCCTCCCTTGACCCAAGGATGACCGTACATAATATTATCGCCGAGCCAGTTTCCGTACACAGCCTGGCCATTGGTCGAAAAGCAGTCACAGAGAGGGTAACAGGGTTGATGCGCGATGTCGGGCTGGAGCCAGCATGGGCGAATAAATATCCTCATGAATTTTCAGGCGGTCAGCGGCAAAGAGTTGCCATTGCGAGGGCGCTGGCAGCCAAACCCAGGTTGATCATTGCGGATGAGCCAGTGTCGGCACTGGATGTAACAATTCAGGCGCAGATTTTGAAACTGCTGCTGAATCTGGTGAAGCAAAGAAAACTGGCCATGATATTTATATCGCACGATCTGGCGGTGGTAAGGGTTATTGCGGATCGATTTGCGGTGATGAAGAATGGAAAAATTGTTGAAATCGGTGATACAGAAGAATTATATCGGGCGCCGCAAAATAGTTACACACAGGAGCTTTTAATCAGATCCACGCCATAGCGAAGCGCGTCAGTTCCCTGTTTTCGCCTTGAAGAATCAAAACCCGATGGCCAGCTATCCTGGCGGGGAGCAGAAGTATTTAGAGATTTGTGCAACGGAATTTGTTCTATATACTGGTAACCGGGGAGTTGATCTTGCTCTTGCGGTAAAGAATAGCAGAGAGGATGACACTGAGTAGAGAAAGAATGCCAGCAAGGGCAAAAACATGTTGCAGGTTATGCTCGCCAACGTAACCCGCCAGTATTGCCCCCAGGGCACCAACGCCATCAAGCACAACAAATACAAATCCGAGGGTCGTCGCAGCGCGGCTGCTGGCATATTCTACCGCCGCAGCGAGAACTCCAGAACGGATGCTGGTCAGGATTGCGATATTGGCGATCAGTGCAGTCACTATTACAGCTGGCTGATTGCCTGTGGCGGCGAACGCGGAACAGACAATCGCCATCGCTGAGCCGACGATAAAAATGCCATGACGGTTGAAGGTGTCAGAATACCGTCCAATAAATGGCTGCGCCAGTGAGCCAATCAGCATTGAGCCGGCAAACACGATCCCGGCCTCGGCCGGAGAGTAGGTCAGATTACTCTGTAAAAACAACGCGATCATACTGAGCAGAGCCATCAATGCCATGTTGTAGATAGAGATCATGCCAATCAATATCAGCCCCGCAGGCTTGAACCAGTGGCGAGCAATCTCTCCCAGTTCCACTTTACTCATTGCGGATAAATTCGACGGAGGAATTTTTCGGGTAAAGAATATAAATACCACACCCATTATCAATGCTGGGATGACCGCCAGTTGCAAGGCACTTCGCCAATCCAGGAAAGTCAGGAGAAATCCGATAACCAGTGGTGACCCTACTTCAGCAAATGATCCCCCCATGGCATGAATGCCAAGTACCAATCCTTTTTGCTTTGGTTTTTGCTCCACCAGGATGCCGGTAGCAACAGGGTGCCAGGCGGCATCTCCCATCCCGGCAATAGCAAGGATAATGGCCAGCGACCAAAATCCGGGTGCCAGTGAGGCAAGATAATAACCGATCGCTACCCACCAGAATGTCGCTGCCAACAACCGACCCTTGTGATACACACGATCAGACAGGATGCCGGCTGGTAAATAACCAAGGGATGCGCCAATGGAATGAATTGCGATCAGTAAACCTATTTCCGTTGGCGACAAATTCAAACTGGCCGCGATGGCCGGCACCAGAAGCCAGATTGCGGCGGGTGCCCAATCATTTGCCATGTGCCCGAGGCTGAAATTTACCAGTAATGGTTTCATCGGCAGATGGTATATGAAAAGCAGAACTATATGAAAACTTGTCGGGGGATTACAATGGAGTGCCTGTTTACCTGTTGACTCAATATCAATCAAGTTCTATGACATCTTCTCACTGGTTCAATACACCTGCCGGCAAGGTGCGTGCGCGCTCCTTCGGCCTCCCGTTTCCCGGCACCCCGGGCACATTCAATGCCATCACAGATGTCGCCGGGGTGGAAGTTGGCTACGAAACGCTGATTGCCGGTAGCGGTCCGCTGATCCGGGGCCAGGGACCGGTACGAACCGGGGTCACGGCAATTCTGCCTCGCGGCCGTGAAGGCACGCCCTGCCTTGCCGGCACATATAGTTTCAATGGTAATGGTGAGATGACCGGAACCCTGTGGATTGACGAGGCGGGGGAATTACAATCACCCATTACCATTACCAATACCCACTCCTGTGGTGTAACCCGTGATGCAACACTACGCTGGATGGTCGAAAAAAATACTGGTAGCGGTCAGGATTGGGGTTTGCCGGTAGCGGCAGAGACCTATGACGGGGAATTGAATGATATTAACGGCTTTCATGTTACCGCAGAACACACCCATGCGGCGCTCGAAAATGCGGCTTCCGGGCCCATTGAAATCGGCAGCGTTGGGGGTGGAACCGGCATGAGTACCTATGAATTCAAGGCGGGATCTTCCACTGCCTCTCGTCTGATCACTGTTGGTGGTCAACAGTATACCCTTGGTGTCTTTGTTCAGTCCAATTTTGGCTTGCGCCATGAACTCACGGTTTTAGGTGTCCCGGTCGGGAAGCATTTAACGGGTAATGAGTTTCGCAGCAAAGGCTCAGGTTCAATTATTGCGATCATCGCCACCGATGCACCATTGATGCCCCATCAACTGAAGCGGTTGGCACGACGAGTACCAGTAGGTCTTGCCCGAACGGGTACTGTTGGCCACAACTCGTCCGGAGATATTTTTCTGGCGTTCTCCACAGCCAACAAAGAAGTACTCAATCAGGATGGGGCGGGTGTACGCAATCTCAGGTATTTACCGGAGTACACCCTCGATCCATTGTTTGGTGCAGTAGCTGAGGTCGTTGAAGAGGCGGTGATTGATTCCATGATTGCCAATGAGAACATGACCGGAGCCAATGATCTCACTGTGGTTGCATTACCCCATGATCAGTTAATGTCGTTGATGAAGCGTTACGGTAGAGTAACTTGATCACAGAATTGAGTTACCAGCCTGTCTTCAGCAACCAGGGTCGAATCCGCAACCCTACCTTATAAAGGTATGGAGTAAATCAATTCACTGGCATAAACTTTCCATACCAGTCCGTTAGTCCAAATACCAAACCCTGAGGAGAAGGCAATCATGGCGTCAAACACCAGTCAGTTCGATCAATATAGCACTGAAGAAATTAAGCAAAAGGATAAGGACCACTTTTTGCACCCATGGCAAATTTTTGACCAGTTTAGCGAGCACGGTGCGCTGCCGATCGCCCGTGGCGAGGGGTGTCATATCTGGGATACTGATGGCAATAAATACTTCGATGCGGTGGGTGGTCTGTGGTGTAACAATATCGGCCTCGGCCGCAAGGACATGGCCGAAGCTATCGCTGAGCAGGCTTACCAGTTGGCTTATGTCAGTTCTTTTGTCGACATCACCAATGCACCTGCTGCGCTGCTATGTCACAAGCTGGCCGAACTGGCACCGGGTGATTTGAATCACGTGATGCTCAGTTGTGGTGGTTCTACCGCTGTGGATTCTGCTTATCGTTTGATCCAGTTCTACCAGAACTGCCGTGGAAAGAAGGACAAGAAGCATATTATTTCGCGCATCCAGTCCTATCATGGATCAACTTTTATCGCCATGTCCATCGGTGGCAAGCCAGGGGATCGTTCACCGCTATTCGACTATGAACAAGAGACCATTCACCACATCTCCTGCCCGAACTATTATCGTGGTGCTGAAGCGGGTACGAGCGAATCTGAGTACCTGGAGCTATTGCTGCAGGAGTTTGAAGATAAAATAATCGAAGTGGGTGGAGAAGATGCCGTTGCCGCTTACTTTGCAGAACCCGTGATGGGTGCTGGCGGGGTCATCGTTCCACCCCAGGGTTACAACAAGCGGATGTGGGAAATTTGCCAAAAATACGACATCCTTTACGTTTCTGACGAAGTCGTCACTGCTTTTGGTCGTCTCGGCCACTGGTTCGCTTCCGAAGATGTGTTTGATGTACAGCCGGATATCATCACCTGCGCCAAAGGCCTGACATCAGGTTACCTGCCGCTGGGTGCTACCCTCTTCAGTGACAGGATCTTCGATGTCATCAGTGAGAAAGATCAGGGTCGTTGTTTTACCCAGGGATATACTTATTCCGGCCATCCGGTTGCCTGCGCCGCCGCACTGAAGAACATTGAAATTATGGAGCAGGAAAAAATCTTCGACAATGTTAACGAAGTAGGGCCTTACTTCAAGCAGCAACTGGAAACGCTGCTGGATCTGCCCATCGTTGGCCAGGTGCG
>CAYOGN010000082.1:0-6500 GCA_964403545.1 uncultured Gammaproteobacteria bacterium | reverse complement strand
AGGTTACCAGCCGAGGTTCGCGCCTATGCGGCGGTGGGTTCAGACCGGTTACGGTCGCTCGAGAATGAATTGCATGAAGTGCGTAGCGAGCTTGCCAGGGTCAGTCCTGGCCCGGGGGTTGCAAAGTCAGGGCTTGGGCAGCGGGTTAAGCGAGCCGGCCGGGCAGCATTAAAGCGAGTGGTAAAGCATTGAAATTGTGTGTAGATAATTCCTGATTCAATGAGTCTGCAAACCTTCTATAACCCGGAAACCCTGATTGCCCGCGGGCGCGACTTGCAGGACCAGGTAGATGTCGTATCGTTTGACTTGTTCGATACACTGCTGGTTCGACGCACCCATAATCCGGATCTGGTGAAGCTGCCAGTGGCGCGGTTTATTAGCCGCCTGGCCAAAGCTCAGGGTCTCGACTGGGAGTGGAACCAGGTGCAGCGACAACGTGACAATTGCGAGAAAGCGATGCGTGCCCATACCGGAGAGTCCTTTGACGACCATGAAGCCTGTTACCCGGTTTTTATGCACGCGACCCTGGAAGCAATATTTGGTGATGAGGCGGATCAGGCGTTGCTTGAAAAGGTAACTGACTATGAACTCATGGTCGAAAATGCCATGCTGGTGCCGAGAGCGGCAATTGCTGACTGGCTTAAAGAACTGGCAAACAACGCCAAACGTGTATTTGTGATTTCGGATATGTACTTGCCGGGCCACTGTCTCGAAAGGTTGCTTGAGCACGCCGGGATCCTGCCATATGTGGAGGGGGTCATTTCTTCGGCGGACAGTTTTCTGGCCAAAGCGTCAGGCCGTGCCTATCCCCATATTGCGGCCCAATATGACCTGCAACCATCGCGCTGGTTACATATTGGAGACAATCCGATTTCTGATGGGTTTCGCGCTAACGAGTTGGGTATTGATACGCTTATCCTGCAGGATCCGGAAGAGCATCGTCGTCGCGCGATCGCCGCTCGGCAGTATTTTTATAGTTGCCGACGGCCCTACTGGAAGGGACGCGCGTTGCAACAATTGATGGCGCCCATTGAGGCGGAAAATGTACCTCGCTCCCCATTGTATATCGAGGGCTATAATTTCATCGGGCCGTTGATCAGCATGTTTATTCACTATGTGGCCGAGCGTTGCCGGGAGAAGAAAATCAGCAAGGTATTTTTTCTCTCGAGAGAAGGCTGGATGTTCAAGCAGGTCTGGGAAAAGATAACACCCATGTTATATCCCGATGGCGACCTGCCCCGGATCGAGTATCTGTATGTGAGTCGACAGGCCCTGGCGGGCGCCAGTTGTGCCCATGAAGGGATGACCCAGGAGAAAGCGGACATCGTGTTTTTACCCCCGGGCAACCGAAATTTTCGTGATGTCTGCCGGGTGTTCAGCCTCGATCCGGAATCCATGATACCGCATCTGGCGCGTCACGAGCTTGATCTCGATAACACGTTAAGCCCGGCGCATACCGGGTTTAACCCGGCCTACAGACAGCGCTTTGAGCTACTCATTCGGGATCAGGCGTTTCAACGTGAAGTCATGGATCAAACCAGAATCTCCAATGAAGGGTTGCAACACTATCTGGAGTCTCTGGGGTTTTTTGATCATAAAGATGTGGCTCTGGTGGATATTGGTTGGCTCGGGACCATACAGCGTTTTTTAAGTGGCGCTATTGCTCACAGAACAGACCGGCCAAACTTGCATGGTATGTTGTTTGGCGCTACCCGTGGCATTCCTTTTCCAACTGCCCCGGATAATTATATTGAAGGCTTTATTTACGATCGAGAACGATTTGATTTTGCCAGCAGTGCGATCCTGTATGCCAGAGATTTGTTTGAGGAAGCCTGCCGGGCACCCTTTCCAACGCTGAATGCCTATGGATTGAACGACAAAGGCCGCCATACCCTGATTTTTCGTGAGCGTGAAGATGCCATTGGTCAGGGTGAGCAGAACCAGGATCAGCACTATGCAGATTTACAGCAGGCGGTGCTGGACGCTGCAGACCGGTTCGCCGCGGCTTCGCTACTGATTCATCCTGATACATCGGGCTATCGACCCTGGATTAATTATCTTCTGGTGAGCAAGCTGGCGTTTGCAAAACGCAGAGAAATTAACGCAATACGACATCTTTATCACCTCGACGATTTTCACGGTGCCAACCAGCCGAAAAAATCGCGGCGACCAAGATTTCTGCACAATCCCTGGGAAGTCAGTGGCTGGAAACAAATCGTTGGATGTCTGTTCGCAGGACGCCAGTTTCGTAAACACCTTAAGGCAATGATTAACCACTAGTGCTGAACCGGGGCCACAAACCTGTTTTGACCCATCGCTATGACCTCGCGGGCAATTCTGTGCGCCGACAGTTGCGCCACTGGTTACGTATCAAGACCGCAATTATGGGAAATTATGCATCCGGGCCAGGCCTCAGATGCCTTTTTATGCTCTGGATTCTGCACTATTTGGGTCGCCCGATATTTCGATTACGTATCTGGCTGAACAACCAGTACGCACTAAAATCGAAAATTCGCGGAATACTGTCCCGACTGAAAAAGATGGTGGGACGTCCCGGATAACCAATGTCGACCAATTTGCAATCTGTACCGAAGAAAGTAATCCGCCTATGGTCGCTGCCGACCATTGCCGCCGGGCTGTTGCTGTCCTTTGTCTATCTTTACTTTTTTGCATTTAAGGCAGAGATAGATCTGCAGATTGACCTGCTCTCGCCAGGGCGGGCCTGGTTAAAGATTTACTGGGCAGATCAAAATGAACATTATAGCGAAGGAAAGGTACGGCAGGTACTGATCAGTGGTACCAACAAATCTTATCACCTCACCATTGATGGCCTCGGTAGTATCGAGCGTATTCGGATTGATCCGGTCGAGTTTGCAACCCAGCTGAGGTTGAAGAGGTTTAAGGTCTCGCAACCTGGTTTCAAACCCGTCGACCTTAATCTGAAAAGTGGATTTGCCGGTCTCGAGCCAGTGAACCAGATATCCGAGCTGGATATCAATGCGTATGGATTTAATTTTGCAACCAGTGGAAGTGATGGACAGCTTGAATATATTGTCGATGGTAGTGACAACTTCCATTTTCCGTTTGTCCATATAGCGGCAGTATTCTGCATTTTGTTGGCGACTCTGGTTGCGGTCAGGGTTCTGGGTCCGCTGCAGAAAGACCTGATGTTTGTGCCGGTATTGTTACTGATCGCGGTGACGCTCGCACTCACCATGGCGGTCGTCAGTAAACATTATTGGTTGCATCCCAATGGTGTAGCGCGCATTTTCATACACCCGGACGAGGAAGCTCACGTATCGGCGGTGGAATACTATCGTCACCATTTGTTGCCACCCGCAGTGGATTCAGCACTTATAACCGATAGTTACAGCGTATATGGCTACACCCGTTTGGCTTCCTATGAATTGTACTACCCCATTGTGGGATACCTGACCCGGTTGCTGATGCCGTTTAATCAGTCATTTATGTTTGACGCAAGGATGATTGGTGTATTGTTTTTTGCGCTGGTGGTGGTTTTTGCCTTTCGCAATCCTCCCTTCAGACCATTTGCTGCACCGCTTTTGATCACGCCCCAACTCTGGTATTTGTATAGCTATATAAATTCAGATGGATTTGCAGTACTCCTCGCAACCATCGCGGCATACCAGGCTGCCAGTCAGCAGAGTACGCTCAATCGGTTATTATCGGAACAACAACCAAAAAACTTCTGGTTTCATGCTGTCTGGCTCGGATTACTGGCGGGCGGATTATTTTTGCTCAAGCTTAATTTCTATTTTTTCATATTGTTCCTTGGCCTGTATCTGCTTTGGCGTATTGTGCAGGGAGATTTTCCGAACCAGAAGAGATTCTGGTCCCGGCTTGGGGTGATAGCGGTAGTCGGAATGGCGGTGTACGGGCTGCGCTACGGCCTTGATTATGCGGCGAATGGACCCGACAGCAAACAAAAAGTACGGCAGATGGTGGAGCAAATGGCGCAGCCATTGTATAAACCAAGTACCGAGATCAATAGAAAACACCAGTATCTGTTCATGCGAGACAGAGGGGTTACCCTGGCTCTTCTCCTTGATCGGGAAAAATGGGGCGGCAAAACCTTCGTAACCGCATTTGGTGCCTACGGGTTTACCGAATTTCTTGGCAGTGAGACATATTTTAATTTGGTGTATTCTCTTGGAATCATGCTGGTCGCGGTTATGCTGTTCTCGATTCTGGTTCACGGACCACCGTCAAGCCACTGGTTGTTTGCGATCACATTCGCTTGCGCGGGTTCGCTGGTAGCGGCTTCACTATGGCAATCATGGACCATTACTTTCCAGGCCCAGGGTCGATATCTGGCCCCCATCCTGCCGATGCTGGGGGTGCTTTATTATCATATAAGGCCATGGCTTGTTAGCAGCGTCTTCAATGCCCTGCTGATCGTATTATTCAGCCTGGGGGTATATTCTTTTATTTTTATTGGCCTTGGGCTGGTACCCAAGATACCCTGATCGACAATGCAATTTTTCACCGACATTTTTGCCAGGTGGCCAGTGTTGATCAACCTGGCACGACGTGAAATCCGCATGCAGTACATCGGTTCGGCGTTGGGAATCCTATGGCAGGTAATCACACCTCTGGTACTGATCCTGGTATTTTGGGTCGTGTTTAGTGTTGGATTCAGGGTCCAGCCATCCAGCGGTGTCCCGTTTGCGGTGTGGTTAACTGCCGGAATGGCGGCCTGGTTTGTCTTTTCCGAAATCGTTTCCGGTTCGGTCCACTGCATAACCAGTCATCCCCATCTGGTGAAAAAGGTAGTATTTCCAGTACAGGCCCTGCCCCTGATCAAGGTGATTGCAGCACTGTCGAATCACCTGCTGTTTCTAGCCATCCTTATCGTACTGATGTTGATTCTCGGGGTCGGATTCAGTCTGTATATCCTGCAGATGGTTTATTACTTTTTTTGCCTCGTGGTATTGGCGCTGGGGATAGGCTGGATTGTCGCCGCACTGAATGTATTTGCCCGCGACACCGGGCGCCTGGTCGGGGTAATGTTACAGGTTGGCATGTGGGCGACGCCCATTTTATGGGACATCAACATTCTTCCCGAGCCATGGCGCAGTGTCTTTGCGGCCAATCCCATGCACTATATTGTCCAGGGATACCGGGATTCTTTTTTCTATTCGGTGCCGGTTACGGATCGACCGGGTGAAAGCCTGTTATTCTGGACAATCACGCTGTCACTATTGTGGCTTGGCGTATTTGTCTTCAAGCGCCTGCGCCCTCAATTTCCTGATCTGGTCTAAAATGCCTGCAGAAACAAAACCGGCAGTGAAACTTGACCAGGTAACCAAAACCTACAAGTTATACAGCTCGCCGCGGGATCGACTAAAGGAAGCTTTTCATCCTGCCAAAAGGAAGTACCATCGGACGTTTGATGCACTGAGTCAGGTGAGCCTTACTATCGAGCCGGCCACCACGGTGGGCATCATTGGTCGCAATGGGAGTGGTAAATCTACGCTCCTCCAATGCATCTGTGGAATCATCCCTCCCACCAGCGGACGAGTCGAAGTGAACGGAAGAATTGCTGCGCTGCTGGAGCTCGGGGCGGGATTCAATCCGGAATTTACTGGTCGCGATAATCTCTATATCAACGCGGCTATTCTCGGCCTTGGCGAACAGCAGGTTGACCAGCGGCTGGATCAGATCCTGGAATTTGCAGATATCGGTGATTATATTGATCAACCTGTGCGGGTCTATTCCAGTGGCATGTATGTGCGTCTGGCATTTTCCATTGCGATTCACGTGGATCCCGAAATCCTGATTGTAGATGAAGCGCTTGCAGTAGGAGATATCCACTTCCAGGCCAGGTGCTTTGATCGTTTTCACCAGTTTCGAGAGCAGGGTGTTACCGTCATTTTTGTTACCCACGATCTCAACATGGTCACCCGTTATTGTGATGTTGCGTATCTGCTAAGCCATGGCGAACTGGTGACGGAGGGCAAACCGAGGGAAGTTGTGGCAGCCTATCGAAAACTTGAAACCGGTCATGATCTGGAACCAGAGGACACCGGTAGCGGGGATAATGCGGCCCATGTGTTCGACCTGAATCCCTATGAAGTTCGCTATGGTAACAACAAAGCCACCATTACAGGAGGTGGAATATTCGATCAGGATCAGGCCGCAGTTCAGGTTTTGCATTCGGGCGAACACTACCGGATTTCACTGGAGGTAAGGTTTGAGCAGGCGATCACCGATCCGGTATTTGCCTATACGATCAAGGATGTACGCGGCACTGATATTGCCGGCACCAATACCCATTTTTCGGCTATCCATACCGGTGAATACCGTGCCGGAGAAAGCGTGCGGGTTGATTTTTCACAGGCCGTTACTCTGAATGCCGGAGACTATCTTTTGTCATTTGGTTGCGTGTCTCTTGAGTCCGGAGAACTGGAAATCTATGACCGGCGGCATGACTATATTTCGTTTCAGGTGGTTTCACAACGCGCCAGTGTGGGGATTGT
>CAYOGN010000081.1:0-12210 GCA_964403545.1 uncultured Gammaproteobacteria bacterium | reverse complement strand
CCTGTATTCTCTCTGAAGAATATGAGGAAGCCCTGGAATGGGCTCACCGTGCCATGAGGTTACCCGTTCCAAGCGGGTACTGGGGCCCTGCGCCATTGGCGGCTGCTTATGCTCATCTTGGTCAGATTGATGAAGCCAGCGTTGCATTGAAAGAAGCGCTGGATGCCAAGCCGGATTTAAGTATTTCCTATCTCAAGAAGACTTTTCCCACCAAAATAGAAGGCGGTCTTGACCCATACCTGTCCGGCCTGCGTATGGCAGGTTTGCCTGAATAAAAATATACAGGGAGAAAACTAGCAACCCGGGTCCAGTCCAGTGTAAGTCAGGCTGATGTGTGGTATCAGGTCTCGATTGCGCCAAGATTCAGGCCATTTTCCCGGGCGCATTGCCGGGCCTCCTGGTAACCGGCGTCGGCGTGTCGCATCACTCCGACGGCGGGGTCATTCCATAACACCCGACCGAGTCGCGCAGCCGCTTCTTCGGTGCCGTCAGCAACGATCACCAGGCCAGCATGTTGGGAAAAGCCCATTCCCACTCCGCCGCCGTGGTGCAGGGAAACCCAGGTCGCACCACCTGCGGTACTGAGCAGGGCGTTCAGCAGGGGCCAGTCGGACACCGCATCGGAGCCATCAATCATGGATTCCGTTTCCCGGTTTGGACTGGCAACGGAACCCGAATCAAGGTGATCACGGCCTATAACGATGGGTGCCTTCAGTTCACCTGTTCGTACCATTTCATTGAAAGCCAGTCCCAGGCGATGCCTCTGCCCCAGGCCCACCCAGCAGATTCTTGCAGGCAGGCCCTGGAAACTGATTCTCTGTTGAGCCATGTCCAGCCAGTTGTGAAGATGTGCGTCGTCGGGAATCAGCTCCTTTACTTTGGCATCGGTTTTATAGATGTCCTCGGGATCACCAGACAATGCTACCCATCGAAATGGTCCGACGCCACGGCAAAACAGGGGCCGGATATAGGCAGGAACAAAACCGGGAAAATCAAATGCGTTTTCGACGCCATAGTTCAGCGCTTCCTGACGAATATTATTGCCATAGTCCACCGTGGGCACTCCCTGCTTGTGAAACGCCAGCATACTCTCGACATGGTGAGCCATTGATCTTCGGGACTCTTCGGCAACTTTTTGTGGATTGTTTTTGATTTCCTGGTGCCACTTTTCCATGGTCCAGCCTACCGGCAAATAACCGTTCACGGGGTCATGTGCGGACGTTTGGTCGGTGACGAAATCCGGTTTAATGTCGCGTTTGACCAGTTCCGCAATTACATCCGCTCCGTTCCCGAGCAGCCCGACAGAAATAGCTTCGCCTTTTTCGCAGGCATCGCGGATCATTTTCATAGCTTGATCGAGGTGTCGGGCCTTGTGGTCGACATACCCGGTCTGTAACCTGAAATCGATTCGACTTTCATCACATTCTACGCAAAGTATCGAGTAACCAGCCATCGTTGCCGCCAGTGGCTGGGCGCCACCCATGCCGCCCAGCCCGGACGTAAAAATCCATTTTCCTTTCGTATTGCCATTGAAATGCTGGCGGCCGGCTTCAACAAAGGTTTCGTAGGTGCCCTGCACGATACCCTGACTACCGATGTAAATCCATGATCCTGCGGTCATTTGTCCGTACATCATCAAGCCCTTGCGATCAAGCTCGTTAAAATGATCCCAGTTAGCCCATGCGGGTACAAGGTTTGAGTTTGCGATCAGGACACGTGGAGCATCAGGGTGTGTCCTGAACACCCCTACCGGTTTGCCTGACTGGATCAGTAAACTTTCGTTGTCTTCCAGCTGGGTAAGGCATTCCAGAATTTTGTCATAGCTGTTCCAGTCACGTGCCGCACGACCGATACCTCCATAAACAATTAATTCTTCCGGTTTTTCAGCGACCTCTGCATCAAGATTATTCTGAATCATCCGGTAAGCCGCTTCCGTGAGCCAGCTTTTGCAACTGCGATCTGTTCCGGTGGGCGATTTAATGGAGCGGGATTTATCTATTCGGCTTAGTGACATGTATATTTTCCAATTTGATATAAAAATTAGTGGTGTTCATTTCGTTGCGGTTCTCCAAATGCCGTTCTTCATAACATTCTCGCAAAGATTTAAACCAATGTTATACGACAGTTCGGCTGGATCACTGGTATCCCAGATAACCAGGTCGGCTTTCTTCCCCTCCTCCAGGCTGCCGATATCATCCTGTAAACCGAGTGCTTTTGCGGCATTCAGCGTGACTCCGCTGAGCGCTTCCGCTGGTGTCAGTGAGAAAAAGGTGCAAGCCATGTTCATGGTCAACAGCAGGGAAGTTACCGGGGAGCTTCCGGGATTGCAATCTGTAGCAATGGCTATGGGAACCTGACATTCTCTCAATGCGTCGATAGGTGGCAGTTTCTTTTCCTTTAAAAAGTAGAAAGCCCCAGGCAGCAAAACCGCCACAGTACCGGATCTTGCAATGCTGGATACCTCATCCGCTTGCAGGTATTCAATGTGATCCACGGAAAGGGCGCCTTTTTCCGCTGCCATCCTGGCGCTGCCTGAATGGCTTAGCTGTTCAGCATGAATCTTGAATGGCAAATTGAGAGTAATGGCAACATCGAAAACCTGTGCAACCTGTTCTGCTGAAAAAGCGATGTTTTCTGCAAAAGCATCCACCGCATCTACCAAGCCTTCGGAATAAGCTGCCGGCAGCATTTTCCGGCACACCAAGGATATGTATTCATCTTTGCGACCTGTATATTCCGGCGGCAGGGCGTGGGCGCCCAGGAAGGTCTTCTGAACTCCGATACCAGTGAGTGCAGCCAGTGTATCTGCAGCACGGAGTATTTTAATCTCGTTGTCGGTATCGAGTCCGTAACCGGATTTGATCTCCACCGTAGTGACCCCTTCCTGGAGCATTCGATTCAGGCGTGGTAAAGACTGAGCGACCAGTTCATCCAAAGTAGCAGCCCGGGTATGGTTGACAGTGGATAAGATTCCGCCACCGCTCCTGGCAATTTCTTCGTAGCTTGCACCCTGGAGGCGTTGCTCAAATTCCCGGGCACGATTTCCGGCATAGACAAGATGAGTGTGGCAGTCGATTAAACCGGGAGTGATCAGCTTGCCACCGCAATCGAAAATATTATCACTCGACGTATCATTTTTGCCGAGTCCGCTTGGAATATCGTTGCTCGATCCAACCCACTGAACCCGGTCATCCAGTACGCTTATCGCGCCATTTTCAATCAGGCCATATTCGCCAGAATTGACCATGGTAGCCAGGGTGGCATTTTTTATAAGCATCTGGATTCCAGTTTTAAATTCTAAAAATCTCTGCTGGCTGGTATTCTCTCACTCCAGTGTTTTCCAGTAAGATTGGATAAAAGACTTTCACTGTAGATTAACAGAATTACTTTTTAGATATTAACCAAAGCGGAGAATTATTTTGGCTCCAGACACAAAACTGCTCCTGGAATCTGTGCTATTGCCCGACGGCTGGGCTAAAGATGTAATGGTTGAAATCAAACCCAATGGCGATTTTGGTTCTGTTGGAATCGCGCAACCAGATAGTCATCCCGGGATTCAGCGTATCCCGGGATGCGTCATTCCAGGGATGCCAAATTGCCATTCCCATGCCCATCAGCGCGCCATGGCGGGACTTGGGGAAAAAGCGGGTTGGGACAGGGAAAATGACCGCAAAGCCATAGACAGTTTCTGGACCTGGCGTGTCGCCATGTATCACTATCTTGAGCGGGTACAACCCCACCATCTATACGCAATCTCTCGACAGCTTTATCTGGAAATGCTGAAGTCCGGATACACAAATGTGGCGGAGTTCCAGTATCTTCACCACGACCTGAATGGAAATCCATATTCGAACAGGGCAGAAATGACATTACAGTGTATGCAGGCTGCCCGGAATGTGGGGATTGGATTTACCGCATTACCTGTACTGTATCGTTACGGTGGTTTTGGACAGCAAGACCCGCTGGATGGGCAAAAGCGGTTTTTGAATGACGCCGGGCAGTTTTGTGAAATTGTCAGTGAATTACATTCTGCGGTGCTGCAATCCGAAGGAAATAATTTCGCTGTAGGAATTGCACCTCATTCGCTACGGGCCATTTCTGAGCAATTACTGAACGAGGTGATCGACTCGTTTCCGGCAGAGCAACTCGCTGCAATTCATGTGCATGTGGCGGAGCAAACCAGGGAAGTGGATGAATGTGTTCAGTGGTGTGGGGAATCTCCTGTGCAATGGTTACTGAACAGGTTTGATTTGGACCGGCACTGGTGCCTGATACATGCTACACACATGAACGACCGGGAAACTTCTGCTTTTGCAAAAAGCGGTGCAGTGGCCGGGATATGTCCCACAACGGAAGCAAATCTCGGGGATGGGTTTTTTAACCTTGTCGATTATATCAGCCAGGGTGGAATCTGGGCGATCGGATCGGATAGTCATATTTCAATTAGCCCGGTTGAAGAGTTAAGATGGCTGGAATATGGCCAACGGTTATTGCACAGGCAACGTAATGTCGTGGCAGAAAGACAAAATTTGAATACAGGTATGGCTTTATATTCCGGGGCATTGGTGGGCGGTAACCAGAGTAGCGGCAGAAATATCGGTCGAATTGAATCGGGTGCGCGGGCAGATTTCATTGTTTTGGACAGTGAGCATCCTCGCCAGTATGGCAGAGAAGAAAGCAGCCAGATCGACAGCTGGATTTTTTCGGGCAATGAGAATCCGGTCCGGGACGTATACATAGGCGGCGCCCGGGTAATCAATGACGGCCATCATATCGACGAAGTGGAGATTGAAAATGATTTCAAAAAAGCCATTGACGGGTTATCCGCTTAGTTGAATTATCGTGCGGCACTTTATCTATCAGCCCACGGTGTCATCTCGAAATGAGCGAAGCGATTGAGAGATCTCCGTACGCTGCAAATTGTCCAATGAGATATCTCCCTGCGGTCGATATGACAAGTGGGGCGGTCGATATGACACCGTGGAACGAAAAACATAAAGTAAATTAAAGAGAATTAAATTATGGAAATTTCTGCTGGCCGGCTAACCCTGGAACAACTGGAAACCCTCTATCGTGAGCCCGTTGAGATTGTGCTCGATCGCAGTTGCAAAGGCCCGGTTGAACAGGCATCTGAAATTGTTCGCACAGCAGTGAAGGGGGATGATGCAATCTACGGCATCAACACAGGCTTCGGAAAACTGGCCAACACCAGAATCGAGACGGATCAGACCGCCCAGCTGCAGCGAAATCTTATTCTTTCCCATTGCTGTGGTGTCGGGCCAGATCTTCCGGACTCCGTGGTACGACTGGTGATGGTGCTTAAGCTCGCCTCCCTTGGATGTGGTGCCTCCGGCGTAAGATGGCAACTGGTTGAGGGAATAGAGGCGATGATAAACAGCGGAGTCCTGCCCGTCATTCCGGCAAAAGGTTCAGTGGGAGCGTCGGGGGATCTGGCGCCACTGGCGCATATGACCGCGGCCATGATCGGTGAAGGACAGGTAAATTACCAGGGTCAGAAAATACACGCTGAAGCTGCTTTGAAAGGGGCCGGGCTGGAATCCATGCAACTCGGTCCCAAGGAAGGCCTTGCGATGATCAATGGTACTCAGGTATCAACTGCCCTGGCACTGGCCGGATTGTTTGATTGCTGGAGATCCTGCCGATCTGCCTTGATTACTGGTGCAATTTCCAGTGATGCATTGATGGCCTCCACCGCACCATTTCGCCCGGAAATACAAAAATTGCGCGGGCACCAGGGGCAAATTGATGCCGCTGAAACATTACGTGGACTACTGGATGGTTCAGCGATTCGAGAATCCCATCGCGACGATGATGAACGAGTCCAGGACCCGTACTGTCTTCGTTGCCAGCCCCAGGTGATGGGGGCCTGTATTGATCAACTGCGACATGTTGCCAAAACCCTGGTCATAGAAGCCAATGCGGTAACCGACAATCCCCTTGTAATTGCTGAAAGCGGCGAAATCCTGTCTGGTGGTAATTTCCATGCAGAACCTGTTGCATTCGCCGCAGATCAATGCGCTCTGGTGATAGCGGAAATTGGATCAATAACAGAGAGACGAATTGCCACTATGGTCGATCCAGCACTCAACTACGGGTTGCCTGCGTTTCTGTCCCCCCGGCCCGGTTTAAATTCCGGGTTTATGATTGCGGAAGTTACTGCAGCCGCTTTGATGTCAGAAAACAAGCAAAGAGCAGCGCCGTGCTCCATAGATTCGACACCAACCAGCGCCAATCAGGAAGATCATGTTTCGATGGCCTGCCATGGGGCATATCGACTCATGGAAATGAACAATAACCTGGCAAGCATCATTGCTATCGAGTTGCTTACCGCTTGCCAGGGCGTGCAATTTCGGGAGCCGATTAGAACCAGCCAGCCACTACAAAACACTATTGCACTGCTGAGGGAGGAAGTCAGCCAACTTGTTGATGACAGGTATATGGCGACGGACATCCAGATTGCCGCGCGCCTGGTTGGCGATGGAAAACTGGTTTATGTGGTGGGCGCAGAAAGCCTACCCACATTAAGCCAGGCTCTTTAAGTACGAATAATAATCAGGTGTCTTGAATGGCAGAACTGAAAACCAGGCAAAACAACCAGAGTGTCGCCAGCTTCATACAATCCGTAGAAGACCCGGTGAAGCGTAAGGATTGCGAAAGCCTTAAACGGTTAATGGCGAAAATTACGAGAAAGCGTGCGAAGATGTGGGGGGATTCAATTATTGGATTTGGGAGTTATCACTACAAATATAACAGCGGAAGGGAAGGAGATTATTTTGTAACAGGGTTTTCGCCTCGAAAACAAAACTTGACAATTTACATCATGCCAGGCTTTTCTCAGTATCGGCAAAAGCTCGAAAAAATTGGCAAGCATAAAACCAGTGTTTCCTGTCTGTATGTGAAAACACTGGAACAGCTGGATATGGAATTGCTCAGCGAAATCATTACTGACTCTGTCAGTAGAATGAAGAAAATGTACCCTTGTGACCTGAAATAAGGTAACGATTACTCCGTACTTGAGTTCCAGTTCGCGCTGGGCAGGATAAATCGCCCTCGAAACAAACTACCAGCTCTGTTCCCCGGATTCTTTTAACCGCCGTTCGGCAACAAGGTCCAGAACAACCAGCTTCTGCTCCCTGGACATAATGATCCACTCACGGATTTCGTCTTCATTTCTAAAGCAACCCCTGCAAAATGGCTCGCCGTCAAATCTGCATACCGATAGACAGGGCGAAGGTACCGATGTGTCTAGTTTGACTGGTCGATGAGGGCCGCGGCGCCGTTTTGAGCTTCTTCGTGGATTTATGTCTGCCATCAAACTATCCGAATTTTTGTATGGTTTTCGGGGTAGAAGATTTCCTGGAAAACAGGTTATGAATTCTGGGTTTTGAGAACCTGGGCGGCGGTAACAATGATGACGAGCAGGATGATTTGCGTGGCATTTATAATCACGCTTCGTTTATGCAAGGATTTATAGCGCGTTTTATCCTGAACCGAGTCACTGGCAAGCCATTGGTCCTTGGCTTTTGATATTTTTGGTAGCAGTATTTGCCGACCATAGAGAAAACCAAGAAAAACAATTGACAAAAGGATGCAGGCATAAGAGCGCGCGGACACTGCCAGCAATGTCGACAAAGCAGAAATCCCGATACCCCATAAATAGTATCTGGGAAATACGTGGCGGGTAAATTTCAGTGCCTCATCATCTTCAAGGCTTTTGAATATTGATGGTGCGACTACAATAGCAAAAAACAGCATGGATCCAAGCAATATTGATGAGCATAGTGTTGCTAAACTCAGCATAGTGGCCACCTTGAATTATTTATAATTGCGTCATTATACGATAGCGCACCGCGTTTAAAAGCCTAAATTAGTGCAAAAGCCCGCCAGGGTATCGAGTATTATCCCAGCGTATTATCCATAACTTGTTGTAATAATTGAATAAAACAGGGCGGATAACAATTAGGGCGATATTTACTCCTGATTTTGGTCAGGCAAACTATTCGGCAGACCGGCTGCGAAAGCTGCGGTGTCGGCGTATACGTCGTACCCGGAAATTTTACCGTTATTTACCGTGAAAACGTTTACCATGCCTCCTTTTACAATATGCCCACTGGACTTGAATTCCCAGCTTCCTTCACACTGGTTCACCAGTTTGTTTTCGCCAACAATACTCCCTTCAACGGTTACCTCAACAATATTCAAGTGTTCCTTGATTATGGAAAAAAACCGGTCAAAACCCGCTTTACCGTAAAATTTACCACCCCAGGGAAACTGACCCTCCTGGGCGTGATAGGTCACCACAATATCATCCGCAAGTAGTTCGAGCAGTTTTTCACGATCCCGTTCTTTAAGGTAGTGATAATAGTTGTCGACGGTTTGTCTAGTGGTGTTCACGGCGTATCCGGGTCGGAGGATGATGTGGATGGCAGGTTGAAAACCTTGTCCAGGAAACTGTTGAACCAGTCCCCCTGGACCTTGTCGGCTGAAATCTTCACCGTGTCTTGATGCTCCCGGGTCTGTGCACCGGGGCTGTCAAAAAACGCCCAATCAGAATTCTGCCAACGCAAAAAATTATCGGCAGTTACTTCAGGATGAAACTGCAATGCAAAAACATTGCCATTGTAACGAAACGCCTGGTTGGGAAAATGATCGCCTACAGCTAACGGTATTGCGCCTTCGGGGAGGTCAAAATGCTGGAAGTGAGCCTGGGCGACGAGCATGGATTCAGGAAACCAGTGTTCTGCTCTTTCTGTTCCACGAATTTCGTAGTAACCAAACTCACACAGACCATCTTCATGATACCGAACGGTAGCCCCAAGTGAATGTGCGATCAGCTGCGCACCAAGGCAAATACCAAGCAGGGGCAAATCGGCATCGACGGCACTTTTTATCCATTGAGCCTCGGCTTCAAGAAAAGGTAATTCATCTATCTCCGTCACATTTTGCGCACCACCATATATCACCGCGCCTCCAATGTTGTGGTCAATATCAGGAAGAATATCTCCCCTGTAAGGGCAGCACAGTTCCAAGTCGAAGCCTTTCCCGGATAAATGCATCGCTGCCCTGTCGTCACCGGGGCTCTCATGGTGATCGATAAGGACTATTTTCTTTCCCCTGGCCTCATTTCCTGCGGATTTACGTTTCATAGGCAAAAAGTCCGGTCTATGCGGACCAGAGCAAGGGAAAACTCGGATGCACCATTTTGTCGCCGTGTGACAGGTTTACTTCCGGGTAAGGCGGGGACGTTTTCCATGGGCGAACGGTGAAACGGGCGTCATCGCCGATCCAACGCGTAGAGAAACCACGCCGCCGGGATTTTACATGTGTCGTTGGGGGCGCACCGTGAACTGTGCGCATATGAAATACAATACAGTCACCCGGGTTTAATTTCCAGGATAAAATCCGGTATTCCTCCCGGTTGGAATCGATGTCCGGGATCGTTTCAAAACCGTCAATATTTTCACCGTAATTTTTGTTATTCAGGAATAATTTCGGGTAATACATTTTTCCAGAGTTATGACTGCCAACTACAAATTCAGGACAGGCTTCAAGGGGGACCGGGTCCAGCGGTAACCAGATTGAAACTGCCTGATCGCCATCGACGCCGTAGTAAGGCATATCGTGATGCCAAGGAGTTGATTTCAAGGTCCCGGGTTCCTTGACCAGCACATGTTCGTGGTAAATTCGGGCGGTGCTGGATTCCATCATCTTACCGGCAATCGTTGCAGCCGGGGAGAGCTCCAGGAACTGTCTGTATTCGTCAATTTGTTGCCAGTTACAATAGTCGTCATAGAAACCGCCAGGTTCTCCCGGTTTTGTATACACTGTAGAGTACGGACCGGGGTTTTCAAAATTTTTTGCAACGCCATCTGCGAGGGAATCGAGCCAGTGTTGTTCGAACATGCCGCGAAGGCATACTGCTCCATCCCGCTTAAAATCGGCGATATTTTTACTTGTTATTTCAATCACTGGGAGTGTGGGTAAATGTGAATAAAACCGGTATTCTAATACCGATTTCCGGAATTTGACAGATTGTTGCTGATGCGGCATTTTTTCGCTGATGAAGCGGCTGTTCACGCGCAAGCTCTATTCAAGTATTATCGATAGGCCAGGCATTTTAGAATCCAGTATGTTTCAAAGCACAAATAATTCGAGGGATCCCGTTGTAAGATGGCTTTTGATCGCTGGGTTCGGGTGCGTGCTCATCAAGTTATGGATGGTGGGCGGTCATGAATTACTGTCAAAATACCGGCCCCATGACGATTCTCTCTTTGCAGGACTGGCGGTTAATATGCTGGAAGGAAACTGGCTGGGGGAATACAGCAATAAGACCTTGATCAAAGGGGTAGGGTATCCCGTGTTCATGGTGCTTAGTGTATGGCTCGGGATTCCGATACTGACCCTGCAGCATTTTCTGTATATCTTCGCCTGCTCTGTAACAGTTGTCGCGTTGAAACCTGTGGTGCGAAATCCAGTATTGTTATTCCTGGTCTTCCTCCTGCTGTTATTCAATCCGCTGAACTACAGCTATCCATTGATGAGCGCCACCCTCCGCGCAAGTTTGTACTTAAGTCTGTCTCTTACCGTATTTGCAGCGCTTATCGGTTTATGGCATCGGCGCAGCGATTCCCGTTGGCAATCTGTACTGTGGTCGATATTACTGGCGGTATCATTCTCATGGTTGTGGGTTACTCGTGAAGAGTCAATCTGGATAATTCCGGCACTTCTGGTATTCACGGTTTTTTATCTTTTTTCATCAAGATCGAGCAGTGGATCAGGCATAATATTTCGGGGCACAATGTTGCTGATTCCGGCGATTACATTTGTACTGATCCAGTTCAGTATCGTGCAAATGAATAAGAAACACTACGGTGTCGATGTCGCCAATGAACTTAAGTCAGCAGAATTTACCTCAGCCCTCGGTGGCCTGATGAGAATCAGGCCAGACCAGGTACAAAAGCAAGTTACTGTCAGCAAGGATGCCCAGGCCAGAGCGTTTGAAGTCAGCCCGACTTTCGCAGAATTAAAGCCGTACCTGGAAGGGGAATCAAAGATGCTGGCTGCGTTTTATATCTGGAGCCTGCGCTCAGCAGTTCGAAGAGCGGGGTACTACGATCGACCAGCAGATGCCACTCGGGAATTTGATTTTTACAGACGTATGGGGCAGGAACTGGAACTGGCATGCAACGATGGCAGACTGGATTGCTATGACCGCGCTGCATCGCTACGGCCAGTATGGCTTCCACAGTTTAATAACCAGATTTGGCCGGTATTTCGCCAGTTAACTACCCAGGTGCTTACTTTTTCCCTGTTTCAGCCGAGTTCGGCAAAAACGGGCAGCAAGGAAGATCTGGATACATTGATCTATTATGATTTTTTAACCGGTGAAAATACACTTCGAAAAAGTGTCTATTTTGAGGGAAAGGTGCCGAATTATTATCGCGAATTAGTGACAAAAAAAGAGCGATTGATGGCCACAGTAGGGGAGTTCTATAAATATGCAGTTCCAGTGATGTTCCTGGCGGCCATTGCAGTTCATCTATACTTGTTTGGAACGATGATCGTACGCAGAAAGTTTGCCGACAAACCTGTATTCGGGCTCATTCTACTGGGAAGCATCTTCACGGTGCTGGTGATGCTGACATTCGTCAAGATTACCATTTGGCCTGTCACGCGACCCATGCATACCCTGTCCCCGATCATACTTTTGTATATCGGTTACATGCTGTTGCCATTCAGAGAGGAGAGGCGGCAAGATTTCCGTTGAATGGGTATGACAATTCAACGTCATAATCACTTACTCTCGTGGTATTCCTCTTCTGTATTGATATCCCAGATATTCTGCTTGTCGGTAATTCCATTAACGATATTCTCAACAGCAGTAATCGCGGAAAGCATGGAGTGATCCTGGTTGTTGTATTTATGCATGCCGTTTCTTCCTACCAGAAACAGGTTCGGCACATCGTCCAGATGCGCCCGCACAACATGCAATTGGTCGTAGGTACCGAAGTAGGCGGGATAAGCTTTAGGCATTCTCACGATTACCTGGTCGATGACTTCCTGTTTGTCGATGATATTAATTGAGTCCACTTCATCGATTGCCATGTTGATTAATTCCTGGTCAGGGAGTGTCCAGAACTCATCTCCTTCGTTGCAGAAGTACTCCAGGCCAATCCATACAGTGTCCTG
>CAYOGN010000080.1:0-6060 GCA_964403545.1 uncultured Gammaproteobacteria bacterium | reverse complement strand
CGCTGCCAGCAGGGAGACAAACAGTGGATAGGTATATAGTCCTGCCGCCATTTGCGCCACCGACAGAAACGGTGCTCCCGAGAAGAAAAAGAACATGCAGACTGTTAGCAAGACAGCTCGCAGATAGACGGCACGCCAGTTCTTTGGTATCAGTAACCTGAGTCCGCCACCTGCCTTTGCCAACAGGAAAACAAAGGTGATATTGGCTGCGGAGCGCAAGGTCTGGAACTGCCAGAACGAGGTGTCTCCGGACATAAGTTTTACCAGTGAATCCTGCAGCGCGAGGGCGAATACGCCGATCAGCAGTAAACCAAGGGCAGCCAGGGGGCGGTCATCACCAGGGCCTTCAAACAAGGTGATTTTCATTTACCCGGATTTGAACTGAGGCCCAGCAGAACCCTCAAAGTTTTATTTCCCCTTTTTCCGGTTCTTGACAAATAGCTGTTTTGAATTTGTTGCTCCAACCTGGCGTTCTTCAATATCGAACAAATTGATCGCTGAGATTAGTTCACCAAGCTTGCCAAAACCATAGTTCCGTGGGTCAAAGTCGGCCGAGTGCTTGGCTATATTGCTTCCAACCGGCCCCAGGTTCGCCCAGCCGCTATCATCAGAAGATGCGTCAATGGCATTGCGCAAAAGATTGACCAGTCGGGTATCCTGACTAAGTTGGCTACTTGTTTTCTTTGTGATGACCTGTTTTTCATCTGTCTTGGCGCTCAGTAAATCCAGGTAAACAAATTTGTCGCATGCAGTAACAAAAGCAGATGGTGTCTTGCGTTCACCGAATCCATATACGATTAGCCCGGATTCACGGATTCTTGAGGCCAGCTTGGTGAAATCACTATCACTTGAGACGATACAAAAACCGTCAAAGGTGTTGGTATACAATAAATCCATGGCATCGATGATCATGGCGCTGTCGGTGGAATTCTTGCCTGTGGTATAGGCAAACTGCTGGATCGGCTGAATGGAATGTTTTAACAGGGTTTCTTTCCAGCCTTTCAGCTGCGGTTCTGTCCAGTCTCCATAAATTCGTTTTACACTGGCAGTGCCATAGTCAGCAATCTCCCCCAACAGCCCTTCAATAATTCCCGAACGGGTATTGTCAGCATCAATCAAAACGGCCAGTTTGTCTGTATCTCGCATTTTATTAATTTACTTTTTCGATTTTCGGATTATTTGTCCCAGCCATCATCATCAGGATGGCCAAACCTGCAGAAAGCTTCACCAACAAATTCGATCCCCGGATCATGGGGGTCGCCAGGCCTTCGCGAAGAACCTGACCCAGGTTTCCGGCGGCACCAGTAATTAGGAGTCTGTTGAATCGTGGCATGGGTGAGTTGTTCCATTGAAGTTAATGCATGCCATATCTTAGCTGAGCTTCAGGGGACATGTAACCCATACCAGACACACGTTTCAGAGACAGTAAGGTTTTCCCCCGGGGCATTCAAAAAACAGTTTCCGGGGACTACGTTAAGTGGCATCATCCACCAATGACGAGGTTCGCTGATCAATACCTGCAAATCGCTGAGCAAATTGCGTTGACGATTCAATTGCCCGTAGTGAAGGCAATACATATCGATACTGAGCCCGGTAATCCAAATAAAAGCAGCAAATTTGGTGCGCTGGTACTTGAAGATAACTCGGTGGGATTAACCTATGTTGGTCTTGATCAGGCCCGATCAGAATTACAAACCATGGCGCCGTTTGATCATTTCGTTGGTGTGTCACCAGTTGAGGTTGCACGACTTTATACCAGGGAGCATAGCTGGCAGCGTGCGCTTGGCATGGCGGCTATCAATGCGATCAGCCAGCACTTGTTGAGAGTGAGCAACTTTCCATTGGTCGAAACTTGCGGCACAATGGATTTACTGCAACCCCGGATCGGAGACCGCATAGGGATGGTGGGATATTTTCCGCCCCTGGTCAAAGCCATAAGGGATAAGAAATTACCGCTGACAGTAATAGAACTCGATCCTCAGTGGGTGCAACGGGAAGACCGGTTCGAGGTGACCCTGGATACTTCCCGTCTTTCCCGATGCAATAAAATTCTTTGTACCGGCACCGTACTCATCAATCAGACCCTGGAAAATATTTTGGCGTATACCACCAAAGCAACCAGGATCATCCAGATAGGTCCCACGGTAGGTTGTCTGCCAGATCCCTTGTTCGGCAGCGGAGTTACGGCTGTAGGGGGTCGCCAGGTGATGGATTACGGGCGCTTTGTGGAGCTATGGCGTGCCGGTGAGCCCTGGAGAGAAGTCACAAAACGCTATACGATTTCGCGCGAAGATTATTCAGGATTTGAGGTGCTACTGGATCAAGCACGATAGCTGATTTTCCCTAACGCATTTTCCAGTCGATCAAGTAAAAAAATGACGTTATGCTGATTGAAAACCATCGGTGGCCGGATTTTTAAAACATTCAGATAAATGCCGTCGATGCCAATCAAAACACCATCATCCTTGAGTGTATTGGCAATGGCAATTGTTTCTTTTGCAGCCGGTTTCAGCGTTTCCCGATCGAGAATCAGCTCAACGCCGATAAATAACCCGGCACCCCGGACGTCGCCAATGATGGGATATTGCTTTTGTAGTTGCCGGATTCCATTGCCGAGTTGCTCGCCCATTCTACAGGCATTTTCCATCAACTGCTCTTTTTGCATTACCTCCAGGACGGCAGTCGCTGCGGCACAGGCAACCGGATTTCCACCCGTCGTACTGAAGAATTCCCAGGACTGATTGAACTTGTTTGCAATGTTCCTTGTGGTGACGACGAGGCCCATGGGATAACCGGCAGCGATGGGCTTGCCCAGAGTAACGATATCAGGAATCACGCTTTCACGTTCGAAACCCCACATCGCTGTGCCAAGCCTGCCAAATCCGGATTGCACCTCATCCGCGATACACAACCCCCCTGCGGCCCTCACCTGTTGGAAAACGTCTGCGGTATAGCCAGGCGGAGGTGTCAGGATACCGCTGGTGCTCAAGATCATATCCATAAAAAATGCAGCGGGCCGGTGGCCGTGTTGCTCGAGTTCTGCGATGGCATCAGCGCAGTATTGCGCATAGTGGACACTGCGGTCTGGATTGTCTCTTTTCCAGTTTCCCCGGAAATCATCAGGTGCTTTGATTTCTGCGATATGCGGGCTGGTTGCGCCGGTGAAATTTTTCTCTGCTGGAGACAGATCAACGGTTACTTCGGTGATGCCATGGTAGGCATTTTCCATGACCAGACCACCGCTATTTCCACTCCATGCTCTGGCCATCCGCCACGCGAGATCATTGGCTTCACTGCCTGAAGAGACGAAGTAGCAGACATCGAGGCCAGGGGGCAGGGTGTCGGCCAGTCGCTCAGCATAGTCAGGAAGAGCGTCGTAGAGGTAGCGGGTGTTCGTATTTAAGAGCGCCGTTTGCCTCGCAATAGCGGTTACCACCCGCGGGTGGCAATGCCCGGTGTGGGGGACATTGTTATAGGCGTCAAGATAGGGTTTCCCCGACATATCGTAGAGCCATACGCCTTCGCCCTTGACCAGATGAAGCGCCTTGTCATAAGCAAAATAATCGGCATTACCCAGGTAGTGTTGTCTTCGAATCCAGGCCGTGTCTGAGGCCTTTGTTGACTTCGTGGATTGAACTGTTGCGGTAAGACCACAGGCGCTTTTTAATATTGTCTGGTAGTCTCCTGGTTTCAATTTTTGAATGCTTCGCAGCATTTCTATTACTTTTTCATTCCAGCCATCAAGATGGTCCCGTGTGTCCTGCCAATTATTTTGCTGTTGTGACCATGCGTCGATTAACAGGCAAAGTGCCAGCCGACCGGCAATCATATCCGGCAGGAGTTCAAATTCTTCATCTTCGAGCGGCATGACTTCATGGAACCCGGCAACAATTTCGGCGGAGGAAGCAACCGGGTCTCGTAGTCCGGCTGCAAATTCTGCGGCAGACAGTGCGATATCCTGAATGAGCGGGGCATAAATCATATCGCCAAAGTCAAATATGCCAGCGATCTCAGTAGGGCTCTTCGGCTCGACTACGCTGTTGTGGAAGGACAGGTCGTTGTGAATAATCTGGCCCCGGCAGCTCGGAAGTTTCGGTTTGACCAGGGTTGCAAATTGATCAAGGAAGACCTCGATCATTGTTCTGATTTCGTCGTTCCGGATATTGTCCGACAAGGTGGATAACTGATCGATGCTCTGGGTGTCCCAGGCGAGGGCATGACTGGCCGCAGGATGGAAAAACCCTCGCAAGGCAAGATTTAATCGGCCTGAAATACGGCCCAGATTACGCAGTAATCGTGCATCTGCAGGCGCTTCGTATAACGGCAACCCAGGCAGGTAATCGAATGCACGAATTCTGAATTGGTCACCATCGTCGGTAATGATGCTCGCCCAATTTTCACCATCGGTGGTCTGGATCACTTCCGGGACAGGGAGGGCAGGGTCTTGTCTGTGAATATGT
This sequence comes from uncultured Gammaproteobacteria bacterium, assembly GCA_964403545.1. Taxonomy (GTDB): domain Bacteria; phylum Pseudomonadota; class Gammaproteobacteria; order Arenicellales; family Poriferihabitantaceae; genus VYFG01. The sequence continues at coordinate 1,600 of CAYOGN010000080.1, read as the reverse complement.
GCTAGGGCTTTGCATTGCAGGTCCAGTAATGCGTCGGGTTCAGATGGGTTGGCGACTTTCAGCAGAATGGATGCCTGGGTATTATTATCCTGCCTGATCAAAAAGTTCTGGTCTCGTTCTCCACCAAGGGATTTGGTGGCACCCACAAAACCGAATTTCCGTAGCGCAATTTCCTGAATATTTTTAACCGTAATTTCAGGCGGCGGAATTTGCAGTGTTTTCAGAATTTCGTGCATTATCAACGTGCTGAAAATTGAGTGTTGATCAGGTTTACTGTTCTTTCACTCGCCTCAAGGGCCCCTTCCAGATAACCATTATTGTGGCCGCTGGCATCTGCCATTTCTGTACCGGACCATATGATTCTTTCCTGCCAGGTGGATTCAGTGATGCTGCCGGAGGTACCGGGCGGGTGAAACATCAGGGGCTCGTAGTCCGCTGCGGTTGAAGTAAATTGCTCGAATGCCCAATCCTTGAGCATAATATCCATTGGCTGCTCCATGGACTGACCAAACAACCGCGATAGTTGCCTGATTGAGGCATCGATCAGTTTATCCTGCGCGTTACGTCGCTGGGAAGCGGCGACCCCGAGAAAACCAAACATCGCCCATTGGTTATCATTTTCAATGGATGCGTCATGAATTTCGTGCAACGGACCGCGTTGGCTGACGGCGTCACCGGACAACCCTGAATTCCTCCAGTAGGGCTCGTCGTATATGGCAATGAATTTGGCGTGACCAGCCATCCAGGTCGGTATGGAAGATAGCTGCGAAGCTCTCAATTGATCAAAATCCGGATCAAATTTGATGGAACTGACGGCGAGACGAGGAGGTAACGCAATGACAAGGTATTCGCTGACCAGATCGAATTCCCGGTTTTCGCTGATTAATGTTGACACCGGTTTTCCTCCCTGCCGATGGATATTTGTAACCCTGGTATTTTTCAATATTGTGTGTCCTGGCAACGATTTCCCGAGTTGATCAACCAGACGTTTCAGCCCCCCTTGCAACCGATAAGAACCAGCCATGGATATACCATCGATGCCGCGCTGAATATTGCCATCAGCATCTTCGTAAAGTGCGTCACCTTCACTGAACTGTTCAAATACCTGGCTTCCAAGCCCAATCTCGATGATCAGATTTTCCATTCTTCGCTGGCCGGGCCAGAACCAGGTTGGGCCGAGATCAAACATGCTTGTGCTTTTATCAGGCCTGGCTGTGGTATTTTGCTGACTTAATATCCTGCCTCCAAGTCGTTCCCTCGCTTCGGCGACCACAAACTCAATGCCCAGTTGCTGAAGCCGGTATGCGGTATGCAGACCGCTTAAGCCGCCGCCAATGATCAGTACTTCAGTTTCCATCGAGCAATCTGTAGTTATTTCTTTTATTTATGGCGGGCTATAGGTCGGGTGGTGGCAACATAGTCTCCTTTTATTGTTTCCCGGTAGAATACATAAAGTCCGGCTCCGGCAATCAAAAATATTCCGAACCAGGCCCCGGGTGCAGGCCACTCGTCCCAGATAACAATACTCCACATCACCGCCAGCGGCAGCGCAACGTACTCAAATGGAGCCGCTGCACCAGCTTCACAGAGACGATAACCC
>CAYOGN010000079.1:0-13791 GCA_964403545.1 uncultured Gammaproteobacteria bacterium | reverse complement strand
GATCAAGATCAAGCGGTGCGGTAAGATCAAATTCGGGTGCCAGCAAAGGTGCTGGCGGTTTCTCTAGCGATTTTTTCATTGCTCAAATATTCTGATCACACTCAATAAGCGTCAGTATTATCAAACTTTCCTGTTACGGTTCCCTGGCCTGAATTCGTTGCCCGTAGGAAACGATCTTGCGACCGCGATATTCCACAGAAGCATCCTGATGAATTTAGTTCCGCTGGCTGGTTTGGCACTCGTATCCTGCTTCCCCTGTGGCCGCCAGTCAACTGATTCCTGACAATTTTCCAGTAATCCAGCAAAATCATTGATCCATTTGGAAAAATTCAAAACCTTTTCACTACCAGCATAATGATTACGACTTCGTAGATCCTACTTACGGTGCCAAACTCTTCACCGCCTTGTTCGCGCCCGATTACTTTTGCTGTTACTGTTACTGTTACTGTTACTTTTGCTTTACGAATCGCTATCAATTGAATTAAATTTCACTTCTTTATGCAACCTGACAAATCCTGGTTCTGGTTGCCTCTGATTAAATTATCGAGAACAAGTAAATGAATTACCCGTTTGAGTTCAACAGCTCTAATCGCAAGATCGATCCGACCCGTCGCCGCAGTGGTGTCATCAAACCGGATGGCTCACCCAATGATAACGATAGAATCGAGATCGGACCCACTGATCTCGCATTTAACGAATGGGAGCAGCTTGGACTGGAGTTTCCCGATCTCACTGCGATGCGAGAATTCCGTCTTGAACGAATCAAGGCAGAGTTGATACAGCGCGATCTTGCCGGCGTACTGTTATTTGATCCGCTGAATATTCGTTATGCCACCGATACCACAAATATGCAGGTATGGATTACCCATAACGCCGCCAGGGCCTGTTTCGTTGCCGCCAGCGGGTATATTATTCTGTGGGATTTTCATAGCAGCGAGCATCTTTCAACGCACCTGCCGCTGGTAAGGGAAGTGCGCGCCGGGGCCTCATTTTTCTACTTCGAATCCGGCTCCAGACTGGAGCAACATGCAGCACAATTCGCCCAGGCAGTTGAAGGTATCCTCCAGGAGCACGCCGGCAGTAACCGGCGTATCGCCATCGATAAAATTGAAAATGTTGGACTTCGTGCCCTGGACAAAAAAGGGATTGTCACAACCGATGGCCAGGAGGTCATGGAGCTGGCGCGAGTGATCAAGGGTCCTGACGAGATCAAGGCAATGCGTTGCTCCATCGCGTCAACGGAAATCAGCATGGGATTGATGCAGCAGGCCACCGTTCCCGGAATTTCCGAGAACGATATCTGGTCTGTTCTTCATGCAGAAAATATTCGCCGTGGCGGAGAGTGGATAGAATGCCGCCTGATGTCAACCGGCCCCCGCACCAACCCATGGTTCCAGGAATCCGGACCACGCATTGTTAATAACGGTGAGCTGCTTTCCCTGGATACCGATTTAATTGGTCCCTATGGTATGTGCGCCGATTTGTCGCGTAGCTGGATGATCGGTGACGCTGCGCCCACTGCGGAACAGAAACGGCTGTATCGGGTGGCCTACGACCATATTCAGTACAACATGAATATTCTCAAGCCCGGACTGACCCTGGAGGAAATTACCCGACTGGGGTTGCGGCTGCCGGAAGAATTTCGTGCCCAGCGTTACGGCGTGATGATGCACGGGGTCGGTTTATGCGATGAATACCCTTGTGTTCGCTATCCCGAAGACCTCGAAGCCCATGGTTATCATGCGGTGTTACAGCCCGGAATGACGATTTGTGTGGAAGCCTATATCGGTGCCGTAGGGGGCAAGGAAGGGGTCAAGTTGGAGGACCAGGTACTGATCACTGAAGACGGAGTTGAAAACCTGACCAGATATCCATTTGAGCAGGCGTTATTGGCAGATTAATGGGGTGTACACCGAGTGAACTTTGTCAACAGGGTCTATACTGATTTTCGTCTCGCACTTTCTCTGGAACATTTCGAATTGTAATTTGGGCTGTCATGATGTCGTTTTGCCATCAGTGCAATCCTTTCACGGCCCTGATTCCCGCCCGGGTGTCCACTCGCCATAAAAGTACACCACCGAGGACAAATAACGGTATCAATGCCAGGATACTATCCCGGGCGTCGGCACCGACCAGTAACACCGGCACCAGAGCCATCAATAGCGGGCCGACAATGCTGGCGAATTTACCCACCATATTGAAAAACCCAAAAAATTCTGCAGTCTGCGTGCGCGGGATGATTCGTGCAAACAGGGAGCGACTCAGGCTTTGTACGCCCCCCTGGACGAGGCCGATTGCCACTGCCAGCACGTAAAAATCAGCACTGGAGTCAAGCCAGCCCCAGGCATACAATACTGCCAGGGTATAGACCACCAGACCAATCAGAATCCCGTTTTTGGGGCCAATTCTCGTGCCCAACCAACCAAAGAAAAGCGCCGCTGGAAAGGCGACAAACTGGGTCAGCAGTAACGCGGTAATCAGACTTTCTCTGGGGAGTTCAAGCACCCTGTCGGCAAAAAATACGGCCATTTTTATAATGGAGCCCACCCCGTCTATATATAACCAGTAGCCGGCAAGAAATACAAAGACCACCCGGAGACGGCGAATTTCATGAAAGGTATTTATAAGCTGACTCCAGCCTTCGGTTATGGCTTGTCTCGCACCCATTCGATCCTGTTTTACCGCCCCCTGATGCAGTAACAATAACGGTACAGAAAATACCGCCCACCAGAGTCCAACCGAGATAAAAGAAACAGACACCGCGGTGGATGCATTATCAAAACCAAACCACTCAGGCCATGTCACCATCGACACATTTAACAGGAACAACAAGCCGCCACCGACGTACCCCAGGGCATAGCCATACCCGGACACCATATCGAGTTCATCTTCTTTGGCGACATCCACGATCATCGAGTCGTAGAAAATATTAGCCCCGGAGAATCCGATCTGACCAAGACCGTATACCAGCAGCCCTATCCACCACATGCCATCCTGTACCCAGGCCAGACCAATACTCATTAGAATGCCCAGCATCGCAAAGGTTGCAAGGAATTTTTTTCGACTGTTCCCGCAATCCGCAATGGCACCCAATACCGGCGCCGCTATGGCGATCACCATACTGGAGATGGCGAGTGTGATATTAAACCAGAATTGAGAATCCCGGGTACTGATGTTCTGGCTCAACATGCTATAAAACACCGGGAAAAATCCCGCCATGACCGTGGTCGCAAAAGCTGAGTTGGCCCAGTCGTACAATGCCCAGGACAGCACCTTGCGATCAAACAGTATGCGTTTTATACCCAGGCTCAAATTTTTTCTTGCTGACTGAATTCAGACAGGACGTCTGCCAGGACATCTAATTGAGCGATCACCTATGGCAAGGAGCAATCGGGTCTCCGACTCAGGCAATAATAATGGTCACTAACATCACTATTTGTACCGCATAGATAATCACGCTACGTTTGTGTAATGCATCTACCCTGACTTTGTCCTGGGGACTTTCCGATTCAAGCCAGGTTTCCCTTGCGCTATAAATCTTTGGTATCAGAAACTGGCGCGAATAGATAAACCCGATCAGGACAAAAGTCATTAGTACGCTGCCCTTTGGCGAATGAAACAGACAAACCCCTAGCGCCAGTATCGATATAACAATACCCCACAGAAAGTAGCCGGGAAAAACCTTTCGCAAAAACCTGATTGCCTGGTCTTTCTCCAGCGCGCTAAATGCTGCTGGGGTAACGATTGCAGCAAAGAACACCATCGAACCCAGCAGGAACGAAACGATGACATCTATAATCAGCGCATACATTTAATTGATTTCCGGATAATTTCTGGTTGCGATTGTAGGGCAAAAAAAGTGGCAAAAAAGTGGGCACAACATGGTAAAGGCAGCATGAAATGAAACATCCATTGTTCTGAATCTTCCGGTCATACACGAAAAAGTCTGGTAATCCATTGATATAGCGTTATTTTCTGCATTTCGACTATCCGGTTCAGCCTGCCGCTATGGCCAGCAATGTTTTCCGTGCCTGGGCTAATTTGTCGGTAAACGCCTGCATTTGTTGCTGGTCAAAATCCTCAATTACCCGGTTGATAATTCTGGCAGAATTCTCCCTGTTACGTTTTTCACGCTCGGGATAAGCCAGACGCATCTGGCTTTGGTAGGCATTGAGATGGGCCGTAATCCTGCCTTCAAATCCGTCTTCGTTACGATCCTCCAGCATTTCAATAAATTTCATCTCCCACCGATTCCAGACCTCGAATCGCTCCATAGGTCCGCCCTCATACCTCCCAAGGCCCTCGGCAATGATCTCCTGTTGGGATTGATTCAGGTAAATTCCCAATCGTGACAAGTTCTTTACAATACTTTTCACTCTGTTGTCCTTGCTACCTTCCTTTTTGCGTTGTTCCAGCCATTCAAAGAACTCCTTGTCCTGCTTCGCAAAGTGCGCCTCGATTTGCCTGACCTGCTGATCGTCCAGTTCCCTGAGAAATATTGCTGAAGCGGTAACAGGAGAGTGCCTGAATCCAGCCTCTGCCAGCTCACGCAACTGCGCCATACTGTCCAGGATCAATTGTTGATCAACCCTTCCAGCTCTAACCTGGTTTTCAATCCGGCCAAGGAAATCAGCATAGCGCGGTAACTCATTGCGCCGATGCCAGGCAAAGAAATCATCTACCGCTTGCCGGATAACCTGCTTTTGGATATCGTTGAATTCTGCATAAGCAAGAAGACGATGGCTCAGATTGTTGTCCATCCGGCTATACATAATCCTGATAACCAGTGAATTACTGCTACAGCCGGACATCACCACGGTGATCAATAAAATAATGAATACCCTGCTACTCCAGCATTCAATGCCTGCTGGAGAACGCCCCCTGACTTCCATCATTTTATCCACGTTCATCGGGTTCGGTTCCGTTACAATCCAGTTCTATCAATTCGCCTATCCCCTGAATCATATACCTTAAACCAGTTTCAAAGTTCCCTATGAATAATGCCCAAACCATTTGGCAGGCCGTCACCGACAACAATATTGACAAAGTTTGTTATTTACCCTGTAACAAGCTCAATGCGTTAATGGGAATGACTCCCGAAGAAATCACAGTATGGAATATCACCAAAGAATCCGTTGGCCTGGGTCTTTGTTTTGGCCGCAGCCTTGCGGCCAAACGCAGCGCAATGTTTATCCAGAATACGGGCCTCGGCAATCTGGTTACCGAGCTGTACACCATGCAGAAATTATATCAGGAGGCCTTGCCAATATTTGTTTCCTGGCGTGGGTACTACAATGAGCCTATCGAAGCACAGATCATACTGGGAGCGAAAATTGAACAATTGCTTGACGCCATAGAGGTCGAATACAAGATTCTGAAAACCAGTGATGACCTGGTTGACCTCGACGCGGATCTGGCCACGGTATTCGCTCAAAACAAGGTCAAGGTGTACCTCCTGTCGCCCGAAATATGGGAACAGAATACGGCCGATTATCATGTCTTTGGTGTTCCACAAATCAACCCGGTGGATAACTCAACGCCAGGATACAAGGGCACTCCATCACACAACCGTATTGAAGCCATCGCCGAAATTATGAACACCATTGGTGATGATGACACGGTCATATCCCAGATTGGGTTTCCCTCCAAAGAACTCTATAATACCCGGGATCGAAGCGAAAATTTTTACATGCTGGGTGCTCTTGGCTCAGCCACAGAAGTTGCTATCGGGTTGGCAATGGAAATACCGCACAGGCACGTCTATGTAATAGATGGCGATGGATCATTCTTTTTTAATCCTAACCAGTTGATCGACCTTGCGACCTTTCGTCCCGATAACCTGACCGTTATCTGCCTCGATAACGGTAGTTGGGGCTCGACCGGGAACCAGCCTACGCCAAGCTCCAGCGGTATGAACCTGAGTGCCATGGCGCGGGCCACAGGGCTCGATGCTATCGGATGCACCAGTAAATCTGCAGATTTCCGGAAAATGCTCAAAGACCGGCTGACTTTTGTCCACTATATGATCAGGGCAGGTAATGACAAGGCGGGGGGTGATATTCCACTGAAAGCGATAGAAATAAAGCAGCGGTTTATGCGGGCATTAAATCCGCTCCCGGCTGACTGAACTGAAACCTCAATTTCTGGCCCTTGCCAACTTCGCCATTATTTTCACAATCTTCAGCATCTTCAAAATTCGCAAGACACTAACTTAAAAGGATATCCGAACAATGGGGATAGCTTTGCAGAACTCAGAGAATCCCCGATGCATCAATAAAGTAAACAAGCACTGACAACGTTACCACGGAAGCTACGGTGGTTAGCAAAATAGCCGTTGAGACCAGTGCCTGACCAACGCGGTAGCGTTCTGCGAACAGATATACGTTAATTCCAACCGGAGAGGCCGCCATCAGGGTGGCAATGGCACTGTTGACAAGATCGAGGTCAAATACCAGCCTGCAACTAATCCAGACCACGACCGGAAACAGAATCAGCTTTGCCACCAGTACCACCAGGGTTTGACCAATTCGACCCGCCAGCCGATATTTACTGAGCGATGCACCGAGGGAAAACAAGGCGCAAGGCAAAACTGCCTGTTGCAGGTATGCAGCCACATCATCCACGGGACCCGATAGCTTCCATTCCAGTCGATTGGATATAAAGCCTGTCACTATTCCGAGGATAATCGGATTGGTCACTATGCCCTTAATGGAATTGCGTAGAATAATACCGATGCTGGCGTTTCTGTTTCTGCCTATTTCAAAAAGTGTGGTGGTTACAGTAAATGTGGTCAAGGCATGAAATGACATCAGGATAAAGTAGGATATCGACCGATGTTCGCCAAAAGTCAGCAATGTGAGTGGCAGACCTATTTGCAATACGTTACCATAGCTAAAGGAAAACCCGGTGATAATCTGTCCATCAGAGGGCCTCCGAAACACATATTTACCCACTGCCATACCGGCAACATAAAAGATAAACAATGGAACGTAATAGGCTGCTATAAGATCAAACGGTAACTCATCAAGTGGCCTGGCAGTGGACAGGGTACGAAACAGCATTACCGGAACTGCAAAATCAAATACGAACCGGGTCAGGCCTTCTGCGTGATGGCTGCTGAACCAGTTCAATCGACTGGCAAAATAACCCATCAAGACAAGGCCAAGTACTGGTGTGATGGTTGCAAATACTATATTCATGAACAGCCTGCTCTGTCAGGATAATATCGTCATCTATCGCTCCCTGTCATTACAACAATGAATAAAACTATCGGTCTAGGCCTACTCCTGGTTGCCTATGCACTGCTGATTCCAGGACTTACCCAGCCATTGTTAGGCCTGACCGGAAATGTTGAAAAAGCGGATCTGGCGATCATTGGCAAGGATATCATTGTAGAGAATCCCGATACGCCGGATTTTATTGGCGCCATGGCAGAGATACTTGTTGCAAATATGGAGATTTCCGGAACCCTGCAGGCATACCAGAAAACCCGCAGTATTCTCGGTACGGTAGAAGAGCTCTACAATAATAGCCACCCATTGGTGGCATTTCTGGTGGCATTATTCAGTATCATTATTCCAGTACTCAAAGGAGCACTGTTGCTGATTACCTGTTGCAAAATTAACCCACAAAAAAGACTATATTTACAAAAAATCAGCGCCCTTATCAGCAAATGGTCCATGGCTGATGTTTTTGTGATCGGTGTCTTTGTTGCTTATCTTGCGGCAAATGCAGTAGAAAAGGAGGGCGGGCTGTTAACTTTCGAAGCCCAGCTCGGATCCGGGTTTTACTATTTTCTTGGCTATTGTCTGTTATCTATACTGGCCACCCAGTTGTTGCTGACCGGTAAACAGGGAATCTTTGCGTCTCCCTGATAGTGCAGAAAAAATAGCATCGCTACAATTTCGCAGTATTCCCCCGGAAGGTACCGCTACCAGGTCATAGAAACGTCTCTGCTACATTTCTCCAATCAGCTTTTTTATGTAGGCGATTCTGTGCGCCGTTTCCTCTTCAAGCCGGTACAGTTCCTCCTGAAGGATCTCCTGCTTTTTGCCTTTATCATGTTTGGTTTTGACGATTTGATCAAGCTCGCCCATCACTTTGCGAACAAACGGGGAAATTTCATGTGTAACTCCGGCAGACTTTGAGCCACCGTGGGTTAATTGTACTTTTTCCGCACGCCCAAACCGGAATTTTTTACTGTCCGGCAAAAGCGAATTCTTTGCTCGTTTATATACCACTCGCAGAATGTCAGTATCCTTGATGGTTTGTAAGGAGTATCTATCGATCTGATCTGGGTTCTTGATGCCGAGCTCAGTAAGGGCCGGATATGCGGTCATGGTTGCTTTCCTGTAGTTTTTGCTTTGTGCAATAGTCTATCACAGGCAGTTACTGTAATCTTTCCAGCGCCGATTGAATATTAGTCATCACCAATTCGATATCTCCCATTTCACAGGTACCCACTGATATCCGATACCAGTTTCCATGTTGATGAGCACCAAACCATGAAAACGGTAGTATTCCGACTTTGCCAACCTCCAGCAGGTAGCGTTGCACATCACTATCAGATTCCAGCAACTTGCCCTGGTCGGTCTTGCGGCCAACTATATTAATTTTTACACTCAGGTAAATTGCCGCCTGCGGGGTGATGGCATCGACATCGTAACCACTATCCTTCAGGATCATAAACCCCACATAAAAAGCGTCCAGCCGAGCCTTGAGCGCAGCCCGAAATTTCTTCAAGTGAGCGTTTACCTGGTCATCCATAGCCAGATACTCGCCGGTAGCCACCTGATCCGGTTTAGGTGCCCAGGCACCGACATGGGCAATGATTGCAACCATCTTGTTCAAGATATGCCTTGCACCTGTTGCCCAGCCTACGCGGATTCCTGTTCCGGCAAATGCCTTTGACATGCCGTCAATAAATACAGCATATTGGTGAATTTCCGGACATTCCTTCAGCCCATGGTAAAAGTCAGTGTCTCCAAACGTAAGTAACCAGTACACCTGATCAAACATCACATAAAGCGGCTTCTGGTCTGATGATCGGTGTCGATTTACCGCCACCACGAGCTGGCATATTTCCACCAGATCCTGGCGAGACAAAACAGTTCCGGTAGGATTCAGTGGCGAACACAAGGCCAGCAATACTGCATCGTCCAGATGAGGTTCCAGAGCGGCGGCGGTGGGCATAAAGTTATTCTCCGGCGACGTATCGACGGTGATCATGTTGGCACCGAGCATGGAGGCATAGTGCTCGTTGTTCCACGACGGCACAGGAAATACAACGGTATCTCCCTGATCCACTATTGCACGAAAAACCGCATAGATAAGTGGCCGCGAACCACTGGCGATAATCACATCATCCTTACTGTAATCAAGACCACAAATACGATTCAGCAAGTGAGCCACTCCCTGGCGAATTGCCGGTAAACCAAAGGCCCCCGGATAGTTGGTCTGGTGGTTCTGATATGCCCTGATTGTTGCTTCTGTGAGGGCTTCCGGTAGTGGGAAAATAGTGGAATCAAAATCCCCCACGGTAAGGTTAAAAATCCCTTCCCCCTGCGCGTTACGGCTGTTTATTTCCGCGGCAATGGTAAGAATCGGCGAAGTTTGAATCTGTTCTGCCAGTTTGGATAATTTCATTTCGGGCATGATTTAGTGCTCCGTCAAGGTAATAATGCAGGATCAGCGTTTCTGTGGCTTTTCGAATCAAGGCACAGCTCGCAGCCAATGGTTGTTCCCTTGGCAAGAGCTGTAACGCCGAGGCGGGAAGCCACAGAATCGCCCAAAGGGTTGACCTGTCAGCGCCCATGGCGTTGTTGCGCCTCTTGGAAAGGGCCCACTATTGAACAATTTGACCATTCCCTGCGAGGCGACGCCTAACCATGAACGCTGACAGACCAACTGATCCTGCATTATTACCTTGACGGAGCACTAGTTGCAATAAAGTGGCAAAGTTTATATTCTTTGCAGCAAAACAGAAACATGCCTGTCCATCTGTAGGTTTATTGGCTGGTGGATCAACAATAAGAGAAGGAAGGGGGAGCATCAATATGCGAAGGAAACCAGTTCATGACATGGTAATTCGGTGCGTCCATCCGAATAGCAACACCTGCGCAGGGGAAGCGGTATGACGCCGCCGCCTGATTCCAGTACCAGGATAACCAACACCCCTCAGGCTGCACGCAAACAAGTCACCGTTTTGTTTTGTGATATCGCCGACTATTCGGAACGAACTTCGGCGATGGATCCGGAGGATCTCGCGGATGAAATTCGAGAATTTCAAACCATTTGCAGCCAAATCGCAGAATCTTTCCAGGGCCATATTTCAAATTTTCTCGGTGACGGAATCCTGATACTGTTTGGCCATCCCCATGCCAGCGAATTCAGCCCTGAACATGCCGTTCGTGCGGGTCTTGCCATGGTGGAGGCGATTAAGCAGAACAATCTGAAACCAACCTGGCACGATAGAGAACCGCTTTCAATCCGTATTGGCATCGCTACCGGGCTTGTTGTTGTTGGAGAAAAGGCAGGCAGGCAACGTGATCAGGATGAACAGATAATTGGCGTTGCGACCAATCTGGCGGCCCGACTACAGGGCCTTGCGAGACCAAATACCGCGGTAACATCACTCAGAACCCGGCGTCTTGTCGGACTCGCTTTCAAATTCAAGGATCTCGGTAACTTCAGCATCAAGGGCTTTAACCAACCAGTCAATGCCTGGCAAGTCCTGAGTGAACGCAAGATGCAGCAACGCCCCGGCAACACTTTAAAGAGGAATGCAACTACATTTATCAGTCGTAAAAAGCAGTTGGCAATGCTGCGTCTTGGCTTCGACAAAGCCCGCCTGGGCTCAAGCTGTTTTATTCATATCAGGGGTGACCCGGGAATTGGAAAAACACGGTTGGTCAGAACTTTTGAACGTCAATTAATCGATCCGGAAATCCGTCGAATGCGCATCAACTGTTCACCTTATTACCAGAACAGTTTTCTTAAACCTGTGCGTGATGAATGTTTTCGCTGGCTCAGTGTTAGCGAAAACGACAGTCTTGAGACCCGACAGGACGGTGTTAAGTGGGCAACTTCCGCGATAACACTGGGCGAGCGAGAGCAGCATATCCTGTTTACAGAATTTCTCGATATACCACTGACATCACCGGCAAGATACCTTGACTTGAGCCCGGAGGAAAAACGCCAGTGCACCATCAGTGTACTGGTTCAGGTCATTGTTGAGATCAGTAAACTTGGCCCAATATTGTTGGTTGTTGAAGATTTGCACTGGGCTGATTCTTCGACTTTGGAGTTATTAACTGTGCTGATGCAAAAAGCACCCCGAGAGCGGGTGATGGGTGTCTTTACCTCCCGCTCTGATTTTTCTCCATTTTGGGCAGCTGATGACTCACCTTCCCTGATGGCATTGGAAGGCCTGACCAGGGTGGAATCGAAACAACTGGTGGAGTCACTATTCAAGAACCACCATCTTCCCGAAAATCTCAAGCAAAATTTGATACGAAAAAGTGACGGGGTGCCATTGTTTCTTGAAGAATCCTGTCACAGTGCAATCAACTACGTACCACAAGATTCGGGAAATGGGCCTTTGTACCATGGTTACTCGGTTCCGGAATCACTCCAGGATTTACTCAATGAGAGGCTCGACCAATTGGCCAGTGCCAAACCAATGGCACAACTTGCATCCACATTTGGCGATAGTTTTACCTATCAGCTTATCAGTGAGTTAGCGCGCCTGAATGGCATAGACGCGGATCACGGAATGGATACCCTGATCGAGGAAAACATACTTGTGCTGGAAAATTGTGATGTCGATGATCACTTCAAATTTCGCCATGCGATGTTTCAGGAAGCCTCTTATCAGTCACTATTGATAAAAACAAGGCAAAACTATCACAACCAGATTGCAAGTCTGCTACTTACCCGTGACCCCAATTTCGCTGACAAGCATGCGGAGCTGATCGCGTATCACTTTAGCAGGACCGAACAAATTGCCCGAGCTATAAGTTTATGGATCAAGGCAGGCCGTACTGCAATGGAAAATTCCGCTATTGTTGATTCCATAGATCATCTCCAGCAGGGTCTGGCACTGATTCCATCCCTGGCCCCGGGAGCCGAAAAGCAAAAGCTTGAATTACGACTGTTGCTTGCTCTTGGAGTTTCCCTCACCGCACGCGCCGGCTACTATGGATTTGAAGTTTCCCAAACCTATGAAAGGGCCGCAGTACCAGCGCGGAAAATCGGCGATGATCGACAGCAATGGACTGCAATATATGGCCTCTGGCGGTGCAAGATTTGTCAGGCAGAGTTTGCCCGAGCGACACGATTGTCTGCAATACTGACTTCTCTTTGCCGAAAAAATGATGATCCGGTACTCAAGCTTGCAGCTTGTGGAATTAAAGCCATGACCCGAATGGTAGATGGAAAATTGAGCAAAGCCGACAAGCTAAACGACCAGGCTGTCTTATTGTACGATCAGATCCAGGACAAGCAAATTGGTCTGCAGCTTGGTCAGAACCCGTTTGTTACTATCCAGGGTCTTGGGGCGGTAACCAAACTGTTAACCGGAGATATTGAGGGTTCGGTAGTCGGGATCAAGCGTTCCGTCAGTGTGGCTCGCCGCATCGGCCATCCGTACACCATCGCAGAAACGCTTAAGGTTGCATCCATGTATGAGCAAATTTCAGATAACATGGAGCGGCTCAGAAATTATTGTGTTGAAGCGATCAGGCTAAGCGAGCAATATGGATTTGAAGGAGTCCACGCAACTCACTGCCTGTTTCTCGCATTCGCTGATCTGGTACAGGATAAAGACCCGAATCAACTCGGGATCATCGAGAACAATCTGATTCTATACGAACAGAAATACGGGCTCCTTTTTCTTCCCTATTTCCAGGGTCTGCTTGCCGAAGCCTATCTGATTCTAGAGCGTTTCGAAGAGGCCTTTGATACCGCAAAAAAAGTATTGTATGACATCGAACAAAATGGAGAAAAATGGGTTCAGCCCCAAATCCTGAGATTGATGTCTGAAGCCGCCTGCAGAGGGAAACTAGCCCCCAGAGAAAAGGTAGGTCGATGGTATCGAAGTGCGGTAGAAACAGCCTTGACGCAGCATTCAACCCTGTTCCTTGGCCGTATTTTGCACAATCGAAGCAGTTTTACCCTGGATCCTGAAACAGCCCGCCGATATGACGTACTGGCCGACCCAATTCCTCAATAATGGCTACCCTGGTTTCAAAATTTCCTTGTCGCAACAGTCCTGAGGACGGCTGTTATATTACAGCTCACCAGCATGAAGGTCCAACATCGTAGCTGACCCCTGTTGATCAGGGTTTTTGTCCGCTATCGAAGCATCTTGCTCATTTTTTGGGCAGAAATTCTTGTATAGAAACTCGATCAGATCGTGGATTTGCTCGTGCTCGAGACGGTAGTAGATGGTTTGTGCATCACGACGGTTACCCAGCACCCCGGTATTTCTCAATAAGCCAAGTTGTTGCGATACGGTCACCTGACTGGCGCCAATCAAGCGCGCCAACTCTCCCACGGATTTTTCTCCATGCACTAGCTGACACAGGATTAACAGTCGGTTTGGATTGGAAAGCAACTTGAGAATGTTGCTGATCTCTTCCGCGGCAGTTTCCATGGGTTGTATATTCATAATATGTAATATTAGATCACAATTATCTGGCGTTGTCCCGCCAACACAGCCAACACATGCATTCGCGGGTAAAGATAGTCAGTTTCGGGCTGGCGTGCCCCGGGCTGGCGTGCCCCGGGCTG
>CAYOGN010000078.1:0-7742 GCA_964403545.1 uncultured Gammaproteobacteria bacterium | reverse complement strand
TTTTGTCCTTACGCCCCTGATGCACCTGCAACCAGATCTCGTCATTCCGGATAAGGCAGCGGTAAATCAAAAATCAGTGTTTGCGCTGAGTCGTGGACGAAAAAATATACCGCTCTGGATGGGTATCGTCAATTTGACTCCAGACTCATTCTCCGATGGGGGCAGTTGGTCGGAGCAGGGTCATTTAACCGCATACCTGGATAAGTTGATAGACAATAATGTTCAGATCATTGATATCGGTGCGGAATCCACGCGACCAAATGCTGAAAGTATTGATGACAGGGATGAGTAGGATCGCCTGGGGCCGGTACTTGATCTGATCAATGAGCGTTTGCGGGGAAAGCTTGTCCGTCCCCTGATATCGTTAGACAGCAGGCATCCGAAGGTGATGGAAAAAGGGTTTGCCGCTGGCATTGATATTGTGAATGATGTGACTGGCCTGGATAATCCTGAAATGGCTGCGTTAGTGCGGGATTGTGATTGCCAGGTAGTCGCCATGCATGCCATGAGTGTACCGGTTGATCCAGCGCTGAAGCTGCCGGATGATCAATCAGCCACGCAGCAAATCCTGAACTGGGCAGAAGACAGGGCTGAGCAGTGGGCTGGTATGGGAATAGACCTCAATCGAATGATCATTGATCCGGGTATTGGTTTTGGCAAAAGCTCAATTCAGGCCTATGAACTGATGTCTCATTGCGATGCCCTGCGTAGTGTTGGGATGCGGTTGCTGATTGGCCATTCACGCAAATCCTTTCTGAGTGGTATTACCGATCGTCCCCCTGGCCAGCGTGATCTCGAAACCCTGGGTATTTCAATGGGTTTGTGTCAGCAGGGGGTGGATATTATCCGGGTGCATCAGCCGTTTATTCATCAGCGTGCCTATCGTGCATGGTCTCACATAGCACTGGATTAGCATGTCCTTTTCAGAGGTACGACTTCAAAGGCAGGATTTCAATGAAAGATAACCTCAGCAGATAAGGTAAACACCGGAATAACCGCATCGAACATATCGCCTTCTTCATCCTGCATCTGGTAGCTTCCCATCATACTTCCCACAGGCGTTGGTAAAATAGCCCCACTGGTGTACTGGAAGCTCTCCCCGGGCTGCAGACTGGGATGCTCGCCCACCACTCCCGGACCCCGAACCTCCCTGGTTTCGCCCTCGGCATCCGTGATTATCCAGTGACGAGTAAGTAATTTTGCGGAAATACTGCCGGTATTTTCCATCGAAACGGTGTACGCAAATACATACTGATTTTGCTCTGGTTTTGACTGCTCTTTGAGATAAACAGGTTTCACCGAGATGGTGATATGTTGTGCCGGATTCATGGCCCGATTTAATAGGAATGGCGGGAACGTTGCAAGTCAGAATTGACCGGCAACAGGAAATTCCAAATACCAAATTGATTAATTGACTTGTAGGAAGCTGTTTGAAGTGATATGTTTTCCGGTCTGTATAAACAGGTTCGGCCGCGCGGGTGGTTAGCCAGCCGGGGAAAAATAAATGCAAGACTTAACGTAACACCAAAGCAGGAGAATAAATGATGCAAAGATCACTCTATATCGACGCCGAAAAATGCACCGGTTGCCTACAGTGCGAAATGGCCTGTTCTTTTGAGAACGAAGGCGTATTTAACCCGTCCAAATCCCGGATCAAGGTGTCTACCTTTCACGACGAGGGACGATTTGTTCCCTATACCTGTACCCAGTGTGATGAAGCCTGGTGCATGCAGGCCTGTCCGGTAGATGCGATCAAGATGAACGCTGCAACCGGCGCCATGGAGGTCAATGAGCAAACTTGTGTCGGATGCAAGGTTTGCACCATCGCCTGCCCATTTGGTACGGTGAACTATAATCAGGATACCGGTAAGGTAGTGAAGTGTGATCTGTGTGGCGGCGATCCGGCCTGTGCCACCGCATGTCCCACCCAGGCTATAACTTATGTTGACGCCAATGCCACCGGGCTCGAGAAAATGCGTGCCTGGGCCGGTAAAACCGATAACATACAAGCCGCAACATAGGAGATATTATTATGACCTGGACAAAGAAAATACTGCGCGTCAATCTAACCGATGGCGAGGTCAGCGAAGAACCGCTGAACATGGAATGGGCTGCTGAATATATTGGCCAAAGAGGCCTGGCGACCCGTTATATTGTGGATGAAACCGATCCGAATTGTGACCCGTTGGGACCTGACAACAAAATGATATTTGCCACCGGTCCGTTGACCGGCACACCGGTCTCAACCGGTGCCCGATATTCTGTGGTGACCAAAAGTCCATTGACTGGCACCATAGCCTGCTCAAATTCGGGTGGCTTTTTCGGTGCTGAACTGAAATCTGCGGGCTGGGATATGATTATCTTCGAAGGCCAGTCTCCGTCTCCGGTGATGCTGAATATTGTCAACGACAAGGCCGAGCTACAACCTGCTGATGATCTTTGGGGCAAGACGGTCTGGCAGGTGGATAAATTGATCCATGAAAAAACCGGCGATCCCCAGACCCGGGTCGCAGCGGTAGGACGATCGGCAGAGTCCGGTTGTCTTTATTCGGCGATCGTCAATGACCTGCATCGTGCCGCGGGGCGGTCCGGTGTTGGTACCGTGATGGCGTCCAAGAACCTCAAGGCGGTTGCAGTACGTGGCACCCTTGGGGTAGGTAATATCAAAGATCCTGAGCGCTTTATGAAAAGTGTTGCCGAGGAGAAGGTAGTACTGGCGGAAAATGCCGTGACCGGCACCGGTCTGCCGGCACTTGGCACCCAGGTATTGATGAATGTTATCAATGAAATTGGTGCGCTGCCGGCAAGAAATATGCAGGATTCCAGTTTCGAAGGCGCTCACAGTATTTCCGGTGAAGCAATGCTGGAGCCCCGCAAGAGTGATGGTAAACCTAACCTGACCACCAATGCGGCATGTTTTGGTTGCACCATCGCATGTGGCCGGATTTCTACCATTGATCGTACCCACTATTCGGTGGAGAACAAACCGGAATACTGGGGCAACTCAGGTGGCCTCGAGTACGAAGCAGCCTGGGCAATGGGTGCTGATACTGCAGTGGATGACCTTGATGCAGTCACTTACGTTAATTTTATCTGCAATGAAGACGGAATGGATCCCATTTCATTTGGTGCTACCGTGGCAGCCGCCATGGAAATGTTTGAGGCAGGGGCTATCACCACCGAGCACACCGGCGGAATGGAATTAAAATTCGGTTCTGGTGAGGCGCTGGTCTGGTGTGTGGAACACGCTGCTTCCGGTGAGGGTTTTGGTAAGGATCTGGGGCTGGGATCGAAACGGTTATGTGAAAAGTATGGTCGGCCCGAACTTTCCATGACGGTTAAAGGTCAGGAATTCCCTGCCTATGATCCCCGTGGTATTCAGGGCATGGGCCTGACCTACGCTACCTCAAACCGCGGCGCCTGTCACTTGAGGAGCTATACCGTTGCCTCGGAAGTCCTCGGCATTCCGGAGAAAACAGATCCGGCGGTAACCGATGGTAAGGCGGGTCTGGTAAAAGCTTTTCAGGACGCCACTGCAGCGGTAGATTCCATGGGTTTATGTGTGTTCACAACATTCGCCTGGACCCTGGACAATATGGCACCGCAGATGGATGCTGCCTGTGAAGGTGACTGGAGCGTAGATCGGCTGGTTGAAGCCGGAGAACGAATCTGGAATCTGGAGCGGGACTACAATTTGAAGGCCGGATTGTCCGGTGCTGATGACACGCTGCCGGAGCGATTACTGAAAGAAGCCTCCAAAGCTGCCCCCACTGAAGGTCAGGTGTGTAATCTCGATCAGATGTTGCCGGAATATTATCAGTTAAGAGGCTGGACCAGCGATGGCCAAATGACCAATGAGGTCAGGCAAAAGTTCTCGCTTCCCGGATGAAGTACCTGATCATTGGCGCAGGGCCCGCTGGCGTAGTCGCGGCGGAAACCCTGCGCAAGCTCGACAAAAATGGATCCATTACCATTCTTGGTGATGAGCCGGAGCCACCATACTCACGGATGGCAATCCCTTATCTGCTAATCGACAATATAAACGAACAGGGGACCTATCTCCGTAAGGAGGATAACTACTTCAAAAATCTGAACATTGATGTTGTGGTAGGGCGTGCCGAATCCCTGGACACTGATTCGAAATCAGTCAAGGTGGCGGGAGGTGAAACTCTTTCCTATGACAAGGTTCTGATTGCCACCGGTTCACGTCCCGTTAAACCACCGGTACCCGGGATCGATCATGACAGGGTCACCAATTGCTGGACCCTGGAAGATTCGAGGCGAATAGCAGCGGGTATCAGCCCCGGAGCGTCGGTGGTTTTGATCGGGGCGGGATTTATCGGTTGCATCATTCTGGAAGCCCTTGTTTCGGCAGGGGCCAATCTCACTGTGATTGAGATGGGCAACCGGATGGTGCCACGTATGCTGGACGAAAAATGTGGCTCAATGTTGCAGGACTGGTGTACCCGCAAAGGCGTCAACGTGATGACCAGTACGACGGTAACTGCTATCGAGTCAAAAGGGGACGGAGTGTCTGTAAAAACCAGTGATGGATCCGAGATTGAAGCAGAACTGGTGATTTCCGCTGCCGGAGTCACCCCAAATGCTGATTTTCTTCAGCACAGTGGGATCAAACTGGTAGATGGGGGGGTTGAAATTGATCGCTATATGCAATCATCGGTGGCAAATATTTATGCCGCCGGTGACGTCGCTTATGGTCGTGATTTTTCCACCGGTAAATTTGGATTTCAGGCGATTCAACCCACCGCTGTAGACCATGCCAGAATCGCGGCGAATAATATGGTTCGGCACGGTTCCCTTGAACATCGCGGCAGTGTCCTGATGAATGTGCTGGATACCATGGGTCTGATTTCTGCTTCCTATGGTCAATGGGAAGGTGTTGCCGGTGGTGACTCCACTGAATTACTTGACCGGAAAAACTTTCGCTATATTCAGCTTCAGTTTGAAGGCGACCGGCTGATCGGCGCTAATACGCTTGGTTTAACCCAACATGTCGGTGTTCTTCGAGGGTTGATTCAGGGAAAATTCAATCTCGGTCAGTGGAAAGACAGGCTAGTGGAAAACCCGATGTTGCTGATGGAAGCCTATCTGGCAGCTACCCAGCCTGGGTAGGCGGGCTTTCAAGGCTCGATTGTTCCAATTGCAATGCACTACCCTAACGTGACCCGATGCAGGTAACTTTCAAGCTGTTTGCGACCCTCATGCCGTACCTGCCTGAGGGCGCGAAAAAAAATGCCGTACAGCTGAGCATAGAACCTGGTACGACAATCTATCAGTTGCTCGATCGCTATAAATTACCGCGTGATGAAATCCACCTGGTTCTCCTCAATGGTAAATTTCAGGTTGAACAGGATCGTGAGAATGCACTTAGCGAAGGTGATACCCTGGCAATATGGCCACCAGTAGCGGGTGGATGACCCACTCTGCACCTGATTTTACTTACCATGCCGATATGGGATTCACTCGAAGGGAACTTCTGAGAGGGCTTGGGGCTGCCGTGTTTCCCTATACATTGGTTAACACCCGGGGAAGTGAGATCGAAATTATTGATGCAAACCGTATTGTAAAATTAACCACTGGCCCCGATAACTACCGAATGATCGCATCACTGAAGATTCCACAATTATCGGTGAATCTCGAGTTTTTTAATTTTGAGCAGTCGCAATTTGATCAGTTTATGGATCGGTTTAAAAAATATCTTCACAAGGGAGGGGGGTAATGCCGATGGAATTCGCAATTATCCCATTGAAGGAGTACTAGATTGGAACTCAAGTTGAAGCTGTTTTCCAGCCTGATGGCCTATCTGCCAGCCACCGCAAATGGCAATAGCATCAGTCTCGATCTGCCAGGAGAATTTTCCTGCCATGGTTTGATCGATTATTACAAAATTCCAAGGGACGTAATTCAGGTGGTCATGGTGAACGGGGAGTTTGTCGCCGCGGAAAATCGCGAAAACCCTTTGTCCGATGGTGATACTGTTTCCGTATGGCCTGCGATTCAGGGCGGATAGGCGTACAATTCAGCTTATGTCACTACCAGCCACTGCCATTCTGGATCGCCAAAAAAGGCCATTGCGGGATCTTCGAATTTCGGTTACGGATCGTTGTAATTTTCGCTGTGGCTATTGTATGCCCAAGGATGTTTTTGGTCGGGGGTATAAATTCCTGCGGAAAAAGCAGCTTCTGAGCTATGAGGAAATTCAACGATTGGTTAACCTGTTTTCCGGCTTTGGAGTTACCAAGTTAAGGTTGACGGGTGGCGAGCCATTGTTGAGAAAGGACATTGAGCACCTGATATCCATGCTCGCGAGCGTTCACGGTATTCGTGATATTGCGCTGACCACCAATGCTTCGTTGTTAACCATGGAGCGGGCGAAACTGCTACGAAATTCGGGGCTTAACAGGGTTAATATCAGTCTCGATGCTCTGGATAAAGATATCTACCAGCAGATCAATGAAATCAATTCGCCTCTGGATAACGTCCTTAGAGGAATAGATCACGCAATGGAAGCAGGATTCGAAGCAGTAAAAGTGAATATGGTGGTGCAAAAGGGTGTGAATCACACGGATATACTGCCCATGGTGAAGCGGTTCAGAAACTCAGGGGTTATTCTTCGTTTTATAGAATTTATGGATGTGGGTAACCACAACCATTGGAGTATGGATAAGGTATTTACTGCCAGGGAGATTGTAAATGTGATTCACGATACGTTTCCCTTGCAGCCGATGGAGGCCAATTATCATGGAGAGGTGGCAAAGCGGTGGCGCTATCTCGATGGTGCCGGGGAAATCGGCGTGATTGCTTCAATAAGCCAGCCTTTTTGCGGTGGTTGTGCTCGTGCACGGTTATCGGCAGTGGGTGAACTGTTTACCTGCCTGTTTGCTACCTCCGGGTTCAATCTGCATAGTCTATTGCGAGCTGGCTATAGCGATGATGTGATTGGGCAAAAAATCGAACAGATATGGGTTCAAAGAGATGATCGGTATTCGGAATCGAGATCTTTATCTGGAGATCAGGTGACTACAGAATCCAATTCACAAAAGGTCGAGATGTCGTATATAGGAGGGTGACAAAGTAAAGCCCCGGCGAACCGGGGCTTTTGGTCTTTCAGTTTTTCTTGAAAGGCAGCGGTATTTTCATCCCCGCCCTTTTACTCAGGCTATTTTTTTTTTGTAACCTTTTTCCTGGTTGCTTTCTTTTTGGTTGCCTTTTTCTTGGCAGCTTTCTTTTTAGTGGCTTTCTTTTTGGTTGCCTTTTTCTTGGCAGCTTTCTTTTTAGTGGCTTTCTTTTTAGTAGCCTTCTTTTTGGTTGCTTTTTTCTTGGTAGCCTTCTTTTTAGTGGCTTTCTTTTTAGTAGCCTTCTTTTTGGTTGCGTTTTTCTTGGTAGCCTTCTTTTTAGTGGCCTTCTTTTTGGTTGCTTTTTTCTTGGTAGCTTTCTTCTTAGTAGCTTTCTTCTTCGTTGCCTTTTTCTTTGATGATTTTCTTACTTCTTTTTTCTTGGTATCTTTTTTCTTTGTCGCCTTTTTCTTCGTTGCTTTTTTCTTGGTCGCTTTAGAATCTACTTTTTTAGAAGTAGCCTTTTTCTTTGCCGAAGTTGCTTTCTTTTTTTTAGCCATAGGTGTTTGCCTCTCAGTCATCAGGGGGAAGGGGAAGAAAGATGTGTGTAAAAAGGTTCAGAAACCCTATAAGCAGCGGGTAAGATGTTCTGGCATAAGTATATAT
>CAYOGN010000077.1:0-10457 GCA_964403545.1 uncultured Gammaproteobacteria bacterium | reverse complement strand
TTGGCAAGTCCCCGCGAAACTGATCCACTGTTATCTGAAGGATCAATTTCGGTTTATCCGCAGCCATTGCGGGCAAGCCTGGAGCGAGTATCAAGGCGAGCAGGACTATCTTGTATGTGGCTTTTGTCATGATCTTCATGGTGTTATACGGGGTGAGTTTACCTTAACAGACCTTAGGGCGCTCTCAGTTACTACGTCGTCACTGCCGTGTCCCAATTTTTTCTCCAGAAACCTGGAAACCCGAAAAACCCGGGACGGATTTATTTAATTCGAAAACATGTTGCGAATATTGCCGGATAGGGTCTGGCTCCAGCGCTACTTACTTTACTGAATAACCCTTGCCTTCCAGGCAGGCTGCGCGCGCTTTGTCATAGGTAGTCTGGCCAGTATTCTGTGATGAATCTGTGGTAGTTTGTGCCTGTTGACTGGATTTTCGGTTTGCTCTTCTTTCCCGGGACCCGCCCAGAACAGCGCCAATAGCTGCAGCATCTCCGGTATCCTCATCGGCGATCTCACCAATCAATGCACCTTTGGCCGCGCCTCTTAATCTTGCCCCGGAGGGTCCGGATGGATCGGAATTTGTCTCTGTCGCTGGCGGTGATTCGGATGGATCATAGCCGCTATTTTCCATCGCCCAGGTACTACATTCTTCTTCATCCATTTTTTGCTGCTCGGTAGACTGTCCGTTAGCGGGATAAACGATTTGGGCTGCCGAAACAGTGCTGGACAATCCCAGTGCTGCAATAACTGTAATTATTTTGTACATCTGTTTCGGCCTCTGTAGGAGATACGGAGATTATTTTTTACGGCACTGAACATGTTAAGACTCTTTTTTAGATAGAAATCCGATAATAACCTGAACTCAACCTCCGATTCACCGAAACATCAGAAGTGCATCGTTTATCGCGGATCGTTGTGAATCCAGCTACCTGGGGCCCGGTTGTCCCCGGCGTGATTGTCCGCCGCTCTATTGCCTACGGCTTCTTCGCCCAGGCCAGAGGTTTGGTGGGAACTGTCGCTTTCTGCAATACGCACGAAATTGTCGAAATCGAACAAACTGGTATCAGCCAGTTGCGAGGGGGCGACATTACAGATCGCCCGAAAAATATTCTGTACGCGTCCGGGATAGTGGCGCCATTGTGCAATCATCTGCTTGATTTGTTGACGCTGGAGATGTTCCTGAGAACCGCACAATGAGCAGGGGATAATGGGGAAATTTCTGGCTTCAGCAAAAGTTTCGATGTCTTTTTCTGTGCAATAGGCGAGGGGGCGAATGACAGTATTCTTGCCATCGTCGCTGCGTAATTTTGGAGGCATTGCACCGAGTTTGCCACCGTTAAACATATTCAAAAACAGGGTTTCAACGATATCGTCCTGATGGTGGCCGAGGGCAATTTTATTAAATCCGTGTTTCTCCGCATACCCATAGAGGTTGCCACGCCGAAGACGCGAACACAAGCCACACATGGTCTTGCCTTCGGGGATTACCCGTTTCACCACGGTGTAGGTATCTTTGTGAATAATATCGAAAGGAATACCTTTGGCGGTGAGGTAATCAGGCAAAATATGTTCAGGAAACCCTGGCTGTTTCTGGTCCATATTAATCGCAACAAGGCTGAAACTGACCGGGGCTTTTTTCTGCAACTCCAGTAATATTTCGAGCATGGTATACGAATCCTTGCCCCCGGAAAGACATACCATGATTCGATCGCCCTGCTCGATCATATGATAATCTTCAATGGCTCGGCCAACATTTCGTCGCAGCCGCTTGTGCAGCTTTTGCAAAGAGGAGTTTCGCTTTATCGACCTGGTCAGCCCGAAATCCGCTGAATCATCTGCGGGGTGGCTGAGTGGAGTACTGGAGTGATGCAAAATTTTAATACGTTCGGGGAAAGTTTCCATAGAGGGATTTTATCTTAAGTGACCGCCACTTTGAATCAAGTCGAATACACTACACTGTCGAAATCCTGAGCCACAAGACCTGTGAAAACCCTGATTAAATGGACTGTTGAATTACTTCTGGCCGGGTTGTTAATCGCCTTCATAGTGCCCCTCGCAGGCTCAATATTGCTTGAGCAGAAAGAGATCAAGAAATCGCTGGACGATGCCGTATTCAAGGCAACCGGACGAAACCTGTCGATTGATGGAAGACTGGGAATCCGGCCGGGAATTGATCTCACCATATTTGCCAACGATGTGCGATACGATAACGCAGACTGGGCACAGCATGCTTCGGCTTTTACGGCGGAACGGATTGAAATAGATATTTCATTGCTCGAATTGTTTGGTGGCAAGATTTCAGTCAACCGAATCGCTTTACTTGGTGCCGAGTTATGGATTGAGCAGAGGAATGAGAATCAGTTTAACCTGGTTGAAATCGATAAATTCAGTAGTGGACCGGTAAAACCTGTGCCACTCCCTGCGTGGCTGGATTTGCAACAGGTTGATATAAAAGACAGTGTAATTCGATACCTTCACCCGAAGCGAGACTGGGAAATATTGCTCGACACCGTGACCCTGACAAATTCTGGCCACAACGCACCGATGGCAATTGAGGCATTTGGCAGTGTGGAACAAACGGCATTGTCATTCCAGGGTTCTATTGGCACCTTGCGATCCTGGTTTGATCGTATCCCATCCCGGGCGTCCATCAGAGCCAGAATTGCAGCTGTCAATGTACTGGAAGCTGAGGGATGGATTGATGACGTATTGGGCTGGCGTGGTCTGGATGTCGCACTGAACGTAAACATAGACAGGTTGCGGTATCTGTCAACACTGTTTTTGAGTCAACCAATAGATGCTCGCCAAATTAACGCCTACGCCAGACTGATTCAGCCTGGGACCGCGAGTACCATGGAGCTTGCCGAGATTCACGGGGGTTTTTCACTCCACGGCATTCCGATGGAGGTGGCGGGCAAGGTAGACAAACTGTCAAAGCTCGCTGAGATAGATCTGTCTATTCATGCTGACAATGAAATGGATCTGACAGTGTTGTCATTGGGGCTCTCCTCCGTAATCAGGCCTCATGCCTTGATCAAGGCACAAATTCAAGGACAGTCAGACAAACTTGAATTGATGCTTGAATCTTTGTCATTGTCAACGGATTCTGCCAGCCTCAGAACATCTGGAAATATAATCCGGGAAGATGGTGTCTGGAATCAACCTCTACCACTGACAATGGAAATTACCAACCTTGCGAAGTTTGGAATGCTACTCAACAGGTCTGTTCCGCAGGTAGGAAAAATTGAAGCTACAGCGGCGTTACTTAAAAATGCCGAAGGGTATTCTCTGGCGGATATTCTTGTTGCCAGCAACGGAACACTGGCAGATTTCTCGGGCAGTGGATATTTGCGCAATATTGGTTCTGAGCAATGGGGGGAAATCAGTTTCATCGGCGTAACCAGGCCTGAATTTACCGCTGATGAAGACTACAAATTGCCGCTGCAACTGGATCAGGTAAACGTGACGGGTAGTTTGCTGGTTGAAAACAAGATCTACCGTGTCAACATTTCAGAACTCACTGCAACAAACGCAGGTGTGACCTTGCACGGGGTCGGTGAGTTTGCCGATTTATCCCGTCCAGAATCGTTGTCACTGTTGTTAACGGGAGAAATTGACGATGTCCCATTGGTGGGCCAGTCCTATGGCGTTCAATTGCCACAGATTGGCCCGGCACGGTTTAATGGAATATTGACCGGGGACATAAATAATGCCTGGCATATACGTCAGATTATGGTTCTCACAGATCGGAAGGACCATTCAATGGTTATGACGGGTGCACTGAATAACCTGGGTGGCGAACTCAACGCCGATTTGACAGTTACTTTGGAGGCATCCACCGGAGATGTGCTGGCATTATTTCCTTCACTATCAACCTTCAAGGAAATGAGCGAGGAAATTCCGGTTGTAAATTCTGCTTTTCAGATCCAATCTGAAAATAGCAGGGAGTGGTCAATATCGAACTTCAGATTGAATGGTGACTGGCCGGGTGGCAATCTCGATATTGCCGGAAACGTCGCCACGCTGGCGCCACTTGCAGGGCATTTCACGGTTAACCTGACAGGAGATTTCGAGAACCAGGCATCAATTGGCGAATCGTTCGAACTGCCAAAGATCGACAGAGTTGACGGTCGACTTGAAGTATATCTGGATGGTGATAAACCTCGTATAGAAAACATTGACGCTTCTCTATTTGGTCTTCAGTCTGAATTGCATCTTACCGGTGGTATCGACCAGTTGGCCCCGTTACGTATTGAGAAATTGGGCCTGGCACTAAAGGCACCCGAGTTGGCTGCATTGTTGCCTGTGACTGACCTGGTTCAGTCAGGAATTGCGGTGGACGCAGATTTGGATCTGAAACTAGATATGGGTAAGATTACGATCACAGGGGACTATCAGGTAGGCGACAGTGATATTCATGCCGAACTCAACCTGCAATCAGATAGTGAGGGTCGGTCGAGGATTAATGTGGTATCCAGTTCAGATTTTCTTGATCTGAAATCTTTATTTGTCGAGGCAGAAAAACAACATCAACTATTTACCAAGGAGCCCCTGTTCCCTGACTGGATGAGTCGGATTGACGGCACAATCAAGGTGCAGGCGAAGTCATTTATCAATCATTCGGTTCAGCTCTCGGACATGCATTCAGTGATTAACTCCGATCAGGGCTCGGTATCCGGCGTATTTGGCGGAATGGCTGCAAGCGGTGAGTTGGATGGTCGTATGTCGGTTTCCGCTGAAGGTATTGGTACCATTGAAATCAGAGCAACCAGGTTTCCGGTGGAATCTATCCAGGCCCTTGCTGATCATGAATTATTTCTTGGAGGGACTATTGATGCGAGGCTGAATCTGGCTGGTCCTGGCAACTCCCCCGGTAGCCTGCTGGAGAAAGGAAGCGGGGTCATTGAACTGGATATCAATCAATCAAAGATTCAGTATAAGGTGCTCGATGCGGTGGGTGGTGATATTGTGACCAATCTGATTTCATCTATCAATCCGTTTATCCAGCAAAATACACTGGTTGAAGTTGAATGTGGGGCAATTCGTCTGGATATTTCCGATGGCAAAGCGAAAACCCGCGATGGGCTGGCGATGAAAACCAACAACGTGACTCTGCTTGGAAGTGGCACAATTACTTTTCCGGAAGAGTCACTGAACTTTGTAGTGACACCCAAGCCCCGTAAAGGATTTGGTATCAGTGCTTCGTCTATTGCCAAGATGGTGAGAGTAGGAGGGACCCTGTCCAAGCCCGAGATTGAAGCGGATGCAAAAGGATTTATTAAATCAGGTGCAGCGCTGGGAGCAATATTTGTCTCCGGAGGGCTATCATTGGTGGCACTGGGCCTGATCGATCGAATGCAGGCAAATTCTGATGTTTGTGCTTTTGCCCGGGGTGAACAGATGGTGCTTCCAGATAACCAGAGTTTCAACAAAACTGAAGAGGATTCACGATAATGAATTTGCCATTTAGCAAGGCCAGTGAAAATAACAGGGAACCCATTCTTGAGGTGATTGAAAACTGGTTCATGGCTGGTCAGGCAGTACTGGAAATTGGGTCAGGTACCGGGCAGCACGCTGTTTACTTCGCTGAAAATCTGCCAGGCGTGATATGGCAATGCGCAGATCAACCCGATTATCACGCAACCATCAACCAGCGGGTCGCGCTGGCGGGTTTGCCTAATATTCGTAGTGCTATTGCGCTGGAGACACTTTCGTTTGACTGGACATCGTTGCAGGTTGATAGTGTGTTTACCGCCAATACTGCTCATATCATGTCGTGGCCGGCGGTAACGGCAATGTTTAAGGGTGTTGGTATCTGTATCCGAGAGGGTGCATTTGTGCAATATGGCCCATTTAATCGCAACGGTGCATTTACCAGTGAGAGCAATCAGCAGTTTGATGGATCATTGAGACGAACGAATCCTGAAATGGGGCTCAGGGATGATGCCGACCTGGTTACGCTCGCCAGGGAAAACGGGCTGTATTTAATCGACGATATCCCGATGCCGGCAAATAATCGTATTTTGATCTGGAGCAGGCGTTCTATGGCCTGATCTCAATATATTTGCACTAAATTAGTGCAAATTATGGGTTATATGCGTTAAAATAGTGCACATCTAGTCAACGACAACCAGAGTGAATGGCTAACGTATTGTTTTTATTGGCTCATAAAAGTTGGCATATGAATTGCTACATGTGAGCATCCGGATACCCCGGTATTTAAATGTCAACAGATGATCCCAAGAGGTTAAAAAATGTCTGCGCAAGTTATGAAATTACTGAAAGACAACGACGCCAAGTTCGTTGATCTTCGTTTTACTGATACCAAAGGTAAGGAACAGCATATTACCATTCCCGTTACCGTCGAGGACGAGGATTTGTTTGAGGAAGGCAAGATGTTCGATGGATCTTCCATCGAAGGCTGGAAAGGGATAAACGAATCAGACATGATTCTGATGCCAGTGCCGGAAACTGCCGTACGGGATCCCTTTGCCCAGGACGTTACGTACAATATCCGCTGCGATGTCATCGAACCGTCAGATATGCAGGGCTATGATTGTGATCCACGATCAATTGCCAAGCGTGCAGAAGCTTATCTGGCTTCCACCGGTATCGGCGATACAGCTTATTTTGGTCCGGAGAACGAGTTCTTTCTTTTTGACTCGGTCAATTGGGGCGATGATACCGGTCACGCTTTTTATGAGGTGGATTCCACCGAAGCGGCGTGGAATTCCGGTAAAGACTATGAGGATGGTAACAGTGGACACCGTCCCAGCGTTAAGGGAGGCTACTTTCCGGTTCCACCGGTGGACAGTCAGTCTGATGTACGCTCCATGATGTGTTTGACCATGGAGGACATGGGGGTGCCGGTTGAAGTGCATCACCATGAAGTGGGAACCGCAGGCCAGGCTGAAATCGGCTGCCGGTTTAATACCCTGGTGAAGAAATCTGATGAAGTGCAGATATTCAAATACGTGGTGCATAACGTAGCTCATGCCCACGGATTGACGGCCACCTTTATGCCCAAACCACTGGTGGGTGATAACGGCAGCGGTATGCATGTGCATCAGTCCATTTTCAAAGCCGGGGAAAATATGTTTGCCGGTGATCAGTATGGCGGTCTGAGTGAAACCGCCTTGTATTATATCGGCGGCATCTTCAAACACGCCCGTGCGATCAATGCTTTTGCCAATGCCAGTACCAATAGTTATAAACGACTGGTGCCTGGTTTTGAGGCCCCGGTACTGTTGGCCTATTCTTCACGAAACCGGTCGGCATCGTGCAGAATTCCTTATGTAGCTAATCCAAAAGGTCGCAGAATTGAGATTCGGTTCCCGGATTCCACTGCAAACCCCTATCTTGCTTTTTCTGCCATGCTGATGGCGGGCCTCGACGGAATCCAGAATAAAATTCATCCTGGCGATCCCGGTGACAAGGATTTATATGATCTGCCACCGGAGGAAGAGAAGATGATTCCAACGGTTTGTCACAGCCTGGATATGGCGTTGGAAGCACTCGATAACGACCGTGAGTTTCTGCTTGCGGGTGGCGTATTCAGCAACGAGTCCATTGACGCCTATATCGAATTGAAGATGCAGGAAGTCAATCGCCTTCGAATGGCAACCCATCCCGTTGAATTTGATATGTACTACAGTGTTTAAATTGAGGTCAATTTAGATAAAACTGATTCCAACAAAAATGCCTCCGGTCCGGGGGCATTTTTTTTCACTACCAATGCACCATTATGGTGCATAGACAAACCGTATGGATTTTGCTCACATCCTTCAAAGTCAGACAACCGGCATCATATTGCTGGATACCGCATTGTGTATTCAATACATGAATGAGTCAGCTGAAGTGATGATCAATGCCAGCGTTAATCGCGTCATTGGTTTGCCAATGTCGAACCTGTTGCCTGACAATGACCAGTTACTGGGCACCTGCAATAAAGTACTGGCCAATCCGGGAGAGATCCGCCTGCGTAACCATCAGCTATCGCTATCTTCGTCAAGTAATAACCTGCAGGTAGATTGCACCATCAACCGGGTTGATCTTGACAGCAACGAAATGCTGTTGCTGGAACTGAATACAACAGAAGCCATGAGTAAATTTGCCCGAGACAACGAATTTGTAAAGCGTCAGCAATCCAATCAGGCAGTGATACGTGGTCTGGCCCATGAAATTCGAAATCCCCTTGGCGGAATCAGGGGGGCAGCACAACTGCTTGCTGACGAGATAGAAAGTGAAGAACTGCATGACTATACACGGGTCATTATTCAGGAGGCAGATCGTTTGACAAATCTGGTGAACAGGATGCAGGCACAAACCATGGTTGATCTGGACCAGTCAGTGAATATACATAGTGTGATTGAACACGTAAGGCAATTGATGTTAGCCGATAGTGATCCGGCTTATACCGTTATCCAGGATTATGATCCCAGTCTGCCCGCCGTCCGGGGGAACGCAGAACTGTTGGTCCAGGCTTTGATCAACGTCATTGGAAACGCGGTGGAAGCCATTGCTTCAACAGGGATAGCAGGGAAAATTTTGTTACGCACGCGCATCGATCATCATTCGCTGGATGGTCACAAGATGCAGGTGGTACGGGTGGATATTATTGACAATGGAGAAGG
Organism: uncultured Gammaproteobacteria bacterium; assembly: GCA_964403545.1. Lineage (GTDB taxonomy): Bacteria > Pseudomonadota > Gammaproteobacteria > Arenicellales > Poriferihabitantaceae > VYFG01. The sequence continues at coordinate 1,824 of CAYOGN010000077.1, read as the reverse complement.
TGTCGATGGGCAATTGGCATCACGAATTTTTGATCCTATGGTTACCAGTAAATCGGGCGGTACAGGATTAGGTCTTCCAATTACTGCGGAAATCATCGCCCAGCACGGCGGCGCCATCGATTTCCACTGCAATCCGGGTGAGACCACATTTCGACTGTTCCTTCCCGTATTTTCCAAAACCGGGGATCACCTGCCGACAAATTCGGTAGAATTACATTGATTCATGACCATGGAAAATAAAACAGTTTGGGTAGTGGATGATGACAGTTCGATCTCCTGGGTGCTGGAGAAGGCGCTGACCCGGGCAAATTTTAAGGTAAAACTTTTTCCGGATGCAGAAGCAGCGTTGTCCGAGCTTGACGATAACCGGATGGCAAGGCCAGACGCATTGTTATCAGATATCAGAATGGACGGCATGAGCGGTTTTGAATTAATCGAGAAACTGGAGCAAACGGCCCCGGGCATACCAGTCATTATCATGACTGCTTTCGGCGATCTCGATAGTGCAGTAGATGCCTATAAATACGGTGCCTTCGAATACCTTACCAAGCCATTTGATATCAAGGACATGGTATCGCTGGTGGAGCGGGCCACGGAACATGGTGAAGATCTGGTCCCGGCCTCTGCGCCATTGGTCAGTAGTCATCAGATGCTTGGAGAAAGTGTTGCCATGCAGGAGGTGTTTCGTATTATTGGTCGCCTGTCATCGTCACAAATGAATATTCTGATCAGGGGGGAATCCGGCACTGGCAAGGAGTTGGTGGCAGAAGCAATTTACCGCAATAGTCCGCGTGCACAGCGACCACTGGTGGCTATTAACACCGCAGCAATTCCAGCGGAATTGCTGGAGTCAGAACTGTTTGGCCATGAAAAAGGGGCGTTCACAGGTGCTCATGACAGGCATATAGGTCGCTTCGAACAGGCTGATGGTGGCACTCTTTTTCTTGATGAGATCGGGGATATGCCGCCCAATCTGCAAACCAGGCTGTTGCGCGTATTGTCAGAAGGGCGTTTCTATCGGGTCGGTGGACGGCAGGAAGTGCGGGTTTCAGTGCGGGTTATCGCGGCGACAAATCAGAATCTGGAGTCACTGGTAGCCTCTGGCGCGTTCCGCAACGATTTATTTCATCGGTTAAATGTGATCTCTGTGAATACGCCGTCATTACGGGAAAGAAAAGTGGACATACCTGTATTAGTCAATCACTTTCTTTCCCGGGCGGCCATTGAGATCGGCGCTGAACCAAAGCAATGTGCCCCGGAAGCAGTGACCGCATTGCAGCAGTATTATTGGCCCGGTAACGTACGGGAACTGGAAAACCTGGTGAGAAGACTGTCGGTGTTGGCGCCCAGCAATATCATCCAGTTGGCAGATCTGCCTGCTGAAATTACAAATCAGGAGAAAACCGACAATAGCTGGGAAACATCGCTCGGTTTGACCGTAAAGGAAAAACTTCAATGCGGTGAAAAAAGGTTGTTGCAAAGTCTCAATGCGAAATTTGAGTCGGTTTTGATCCAGGCGGCAATGGAACACACCCGCGGTCACAAACAAAATGCTGCGGAATTACTTGGTCTGGGACGAAATACGCTTGCCCGAAAACTGAAGCAACGGCTGTAGTGGTTCAATTTGCCTTAAACAGTTTGTCGGTTCTCACTTGAAGCTCACCAGGCTGCCCCCAAATACGGTACAATCATTTTAATCTCTCTCTCTCATAGGAAACATCTCAATGCCTTGGAATCAGCCAGGATCTGGTGGTAATAACCGTGACCCCTGGGGTCAGAACAATGGTCAAAATAATGGTGACCGTAAAGGGCAAAGTGATGGCC
>CAYOGN010000076.1:0-12884 GCA_964403545.1 uncultured Gammaproteobacteria bacterium | reverse complement strand
ATACCGACTCCTGGGCCAGTTCATGCGCCTTCTCCAACGCAAGCTCGGGGCGTTCAGTCCATGAATAGCGCCAGTCCAGGTTATGGGTGCGGGAGAGGGCGGCCATAGCCCGACCGTAATCGGATTCATTTTCAAGGGCGGCCTGGTACATTTCCCGGGCCTGGATATTCTGTTCCCGGTTATATTTAAAAATTTTTTGCTGCCCCTGCAATACGAGAGAATAAGTTTCAATGAGTGCGGGCACCTGAATCCGACTGAGTGCCTTGTCGGCAGACTGGGTCTGGATCGCGACCGCCGAGGAAATCAGATCGGTGATTTCATCTTGCAGATCGAAAATATCATCCACCTGGCGGTTATACCGTTCACGCCAGACGGGCACACTGGTTTTGCTGTCCGAAAGTTCTACCGTTAACCTGAGTCGGATCCCGGATTGCCGGATTGACCCGGTAACAATATAGTGCGCCCCCAACTCTTCGCGCACCTGACTGGAGGGTATTTCACGATTTTTGTAAACAAACGTCGAATTGCGTGAAATGATAGCAAGGGCGTGAAAGCGGGACAGGTTGGTAATCAAATCCTCAGTGACGCCGTCGGCAAAAAAGTCATCTTGGCCATTGCCGTCAACATTGGTGAATGGCAACACGGCAATAATGGGTTTACTGCCAATTTGATTTTCCATCGGCGCAGATTGATCTACTATGTCTCTTGGCCGCGGACTGGCCGACATCAGTACTTCCACTGTGTCATTGGAGATCTGGTAGATATCAACCGGATCAGGAATATTTTTAAGTTCCAGGTGGCCCATATACTCAAAGCCAAGGTTCAGCTTGTGCTTGACCTGTTCGTAGACTGCACCGGAAATACAAACACTACCCGATTTCGCCTTGCTTTCTATACGGGAAGCGATGTTGACGCTGTCTCCGACATATTGATTCGTTACCCACATGACATCTCCCATATGAACACCGATACGCAACATGACTTTTTTCTCATCGGGCAAGGACTTGCTTTCCTCTTTCGCCTGTTTTTGCACTTCGTTAGCGAGGCGGACAGCATCGACAACACTATCAAACAGAAAAAACAAGCCATCGCCCCGTGCCTGGGCCAATTCTCCTTTATGGGCGACACCAAGTTTTTCGAACTTGGCCATCAGGTTACTGATTCGGGTAGAGGTGTCCACTTCGTCCCTGGCCATCATACGAGAATACCCAACCACATCGGCAAACATAATTGCGCGGAGGCGTCTGGGGTGTTGCTCGTTACTGTCGTGTGAGTCGGTCATATACTAACTAGTGATCATTGGACGGCCTGCATTCATCAATGCCTGAGTGCCGGAGTAGCAATATGAAGTAGCTGCCACTTTATCTTTTGCATGGGTTACACCGATCCCGGCCAGGACCAGATTTCAGAAGGCCTGGGCCCCAGTTCAATGGTCACCGATGGATTAAGTTCAGCGCGTAATTTTAACCTTGTCTGCTCCCATTCATCTATAAGTATGCTGACATTATTGAGATCAAAATACTGCCCATGGCTGAACCAGGATTGCCTGGAAATTCCTTCCTGAGTGAAGTCAAGACGACGGACCAGGGCATCGGTAGCAACATTATCAGCCCGATAAACCGTTGCCACCCGATGCAGGCGAAATTGTTTGAATGCCAGATCAATCATCATGCACAGCATCCGAATCCCGAGCCCGGTACGACGCCATGGCTCAGCAATAAATAAAGGCAGAATCGCATTGCCGTGCAGCATATTGATTTGCTCAAGAGCTGTCATTCCAACGGCAGTACCATCCACGGTCTCGGCCATTAACCAGCAGCACTTCTCTTTTTCCTGGTCTGCCAGCAGGCTTTTTACCAGTGCGGTTGCTTCTGCCTGATTAATGGGTGCCGGAATATGCCGGTCAAATATAGAGACATCTTCTATTTGCTGATACCAACTCGCGATAATGTCCGCATCCGCCACCTCCATGGGTCGCATTCGAAATGTCTGCATATTTTTTAAAGTGGATGGTTGGATTTGATTTGCCTGCTTTACCGTCATCCGCTTCCCCCTGGTTGCTGATGCCATTGCAATTCACCTTATCACGGAAAATAGCAGATTTCCATCCTCCTAAATCATGGTAGTCAGTGCTGTTTGTGAATTCGCATCAGGGTAAGGAAAATACACATATTGGAATGCCGTCGTAAGGAATCCGGGTTTTAACCCGAAGTTCTATACTCGTGTGGGCGTGATAGTATTGGCCTGTAACATGCCTGACTCAGGTCCAATCTTCGAGAAACTTCTGGTATATTTTTTGAATATCCGTCAATGAATACTGCATTCATCCACGATCCGCTGTTTTTAACTCACGACACCGGCATCGGGCATCCTGAACGGAGCGCGAGGTTAGTAGCCATTCAGGACATGATTTCGACCCGGGACTGGTATCGTGAACTATCCCAGGTGAGTCCTGTAGCTGTTGAACCAAAGTGGATCGAGTTGGTGCATGGTTCGGGTTACGCCAAAAGAATCAAGGAAGCTTGCGATACCGGGGAACCCTGGATCGATACCCCTGACGTGGCGGTATCCTCGGCGTCCTGTGATGTTGCCCGACATGCAACCGGTAGCCTGCTGGCGGTGGTTGATCAGGTGATGGCAAAACAGGTTGATAACGGGTTTGCCCTGGTGCGTCCGCCGGGCCACCATGCAGAACGTGATGTCGCCATGGGGTTCTGCCTGTTCAACAGCATCGCCATCGCCGCCCGTTATCTGCAGCAGCACCATGGAATAGAACGGGTCCTGATTCTTGATTGGGATGTGCATCATGGCAATGGGACCCAGCATACGTTTGAACACGATCCCAGTGTTATGTTTGTCAGCCTTCACCAGTATCCTTTCTACCCGGGCTCCGGTGCCAAATCGGAAACCGGCATTGATGCGGGAGAAGGCACCACGCTGAATTGCCCGATGAGTGCGGGTATGGGCGACGACCACTATCGCCAGGCATTCGATGAAATTATCCTGCCAAAAGTCAGTAACTTCAATCCGGATTTTGTTCTGGTTTCCGCAGGTTTCGACGCCCACCAGGCAGACCCCCTGGGTGCCATGAATTTGACCACGGATAGCTATTGCTGGATGACCAGGGCAGTAATGGAAGTTGCCGACAAATATTGCCATGGTCGGTTGGTATCGGTACTCGAAGGGGGTTATGACCTCGACGCACTGGCCGCATCAGTCACCGAGCATGTCCGGGTGTTGCACCAGGGATAGAGGCTAAGGGATAAAGGTATTCTGAAAAGGCACCCCATTAAACTCCCTTAAAACGCGATCATCAGGCGCTAATGATTCAATCAGTGTAATCAAACCAGTGCCGCAACGGTTTCTTCCAGCGACTGCGCATTGATCACCGCATAATATGCAGGGGGTGATTCACTGCCGCGAAATGTCTTTTTGACGATACTCTCAAGGTTGGGCCGTTTGTCGGCGGCAGTTTCACCTTTGCCGAGGCCGCCGCCAAATTCGATCATGATCCCGGCCCCCAGTTCCCCGGCGGTTACCAGGTTCTTGTGCCACAACACCGGATTGAATAATTGCATAAACAGTCGCGACCGGATTGAATCGGTATGGTCGTCGTGTACGCCGCCGGTAAAATTGGACAGCACGCAGAACCCTGGAGACGAAAACGCTGCCTGTTCGAGGACACCGCGAAACCGGCGCGCAGCTTCCACCATATAGTAGGTATGGAATGCGCCTTCAGTTTTGAGCCGGGCGCTGCGCTTTCGCGGAAATTTTTCTGCCATGGTGGTCACCAGCGCGTCGAGATCTGCGGGTTTTCCTCCGACAACATTCTGCTCTGGTAAATTACAGGCCGCGATACCGCAGTAATGTTGCTCGGCGAGCGCGGTAGCGGATTCAAGATCGAGCATCAATGCTTCCATTTCTCCCTCACCAAACTCTCCCATCAGCTCACCGCGTTGCTTGACCAGCTGTAACCCGAGCTCGAAGCTCAGTGCACCCGATGCAACCAGCGCAGAATATTCTCCGAGACTGTGGCCAGCGGCCATTGCAGGGGCGATTGCGTTGTTGCTTAGCTGGTTGAATACTCTGTGGCAGGCGATGGAGTGGGCCAATAATACGGGCTGGGTAAACCGGGTCAGATTTATTTCACCTTTGGGATCAGAAAACGACAGTTTGGCAATGTCATAACCGAGTGCTTCGCTGGCCTGTTCATAGGTTTCAGCCACGACCGGGTACGCCGCATGGAGATCCTTGCCGATACCAGGGTATTGTGAACCCTGTCCGGGAAAAAGCAGGGCGATAGATTGTTGTGACATTTCGGTAAATTTGATTATTTTGACGGTTGATGCGGTTCGATTATAGAGCACCCGTCGCATTGCTTAAATCCTTGTGCGTTTGGTGGCCATACATGACCCGGTATTCCGGTAGAATCCGGAGCTTTATTGAATCCACGGTGAGACTGTATGGCAACTGTAATTGATGGCAAGGCGTTTGCTGCAAAACTACGCGAGCGAGTGGGACAAGCGGTATCTGAGCTGGTAGTCAACCATAATCTTAAACCCGGACTGGTGGTGGTCCTGGTCGGTGAAGATCCAGCGAGTCAGGTATATGTGCGCAACAAGGGCAAGCAGACTATTGAGGCGGGGATGGGCTCGGTGGAGCATAAGTTACCTGCGGATACCAGTGAGGCTGATTTGCTTGGCTTGATCGACCAATTGAACAATGATCCGGCGGTCAACGGTATTCTGGTGCAATTGCCATTGCCAAAGCATATTGATGAAAACAAGGTCATCAATGCGATTAACGTGGACAAGGATGTGGACGGTTTTCATATCGAAAATGTCGGCAAGCTATCCGTTGGTGAAGAATCGCTGGTACCCTGCACCCCAACGGGCTGTGTGATGTTGCTCAAGGAACAGTTTGGTGATCTGACAGGAAAAAACGCGGTGATTGTCGGACGTTCCAATATTGTCGGCAAGCCTGTCGCCATGCTGTTATTGAAGGAACATTGCACAGTCACCATAGCCCATTCCCGGACCCGGGACTTGCCGGCGGTTTGTCGTCAGGCGGATATTCTGGTGGCAGCAGTAGGGGTGCCTCAGCTGATCAAAGGAGACTGGATAAAGCCCGGTGCCGTGGTTATCGATGTAGGCATCAACCGGATTGAGACCGAAGAAGGTAAAACCCGTCTGGTGGGGGATGTGGATTTCGCCGATGCCAGCAATACGGCAGGTGCGATTACGCCGGTTCCCGGCGGTGTTGGACCGATGACCATCGCCTGCCTGCTACGCAGTACCGTGATTGCCGCCTGCAGGCAAAACGGCGTTGCCATACCTGAATGTCTGTAACTATTTCCTGTAACTGAGCAATAAGCCGAAAATCTGAACGGCCAACGTGCCCCGTTTCCAGTGACGTGGAAAATGTCGCTGAAGTTGGAAAAGTGGAAGTGAAATAAGCGAGACCTTACTTCAGTCCTGAAATATAGGTCGCCAGTTCTTCAATCTGTTGCACTGACAGGGGAAATGCGATGTGATTCATCATCTCGTTGGTCCGGGTGCCAGATTTGAACGCCAACAACGAATCAGTAAGATACTTGATGGACTGTCCGGCAAGACGTGGAAATGCCGGCGCGATACCGCCGCCGGTAGGGCCATGACAACTGATGCAGGCGGGAATGCTGTATTCGGCATAACCGCCACGGTAAACCGCCATACCGGCAATTGCAGTGGCTTCCAACTCCGGAGTGATAGATCCCTGGTGTGCCGGCATGGAACTGAAATAAGCATCGATATCTGCCATATCCTGCGCCTCAAGTGTTGCCACCATGCCCGCCATCAGGGCATTGACCCGACCGCCTTCAACCCCTGTGGCACCGTCCTTGAACAGGGCTAACTGAGTGGCAATATATCCTGGAACCTGGCCTGCCAGGTTGGGGAATTCAGCGGTGGTGCCTACACCATTTTGGCCATGGCAGGCGCCGCATGCAGCGGCTTTGGCTTTTCCAGCTTCCGCGTCGCCGCTTTGTGCATATAACATGGAGGGTGCGAGCAATACAAATCCCGCCAGCATCAATAAGTATCGAGTCATTTTTTAAAACCTGAGATGGGCCTGGCCAACGGTGACCAGTAACCTCACTAAAATAATCCCCCCGGAAACCGGAGGTAAGGCGTAAAATTGAGCGGGAATTATATCAACAATTAACCCTAAAAACCCCTGCTGTGATTGACTTTACCAAAGCCCGATACATTCTGAGTGCACATCTTCCGGAGCAGTTGCCGCCCAATCAGGGGACTGAAGTCGCGTTTGCCGGTCGCTCCAATGTCGGAAAATCCAGTGCGATTAACGCGATTACCAATCAGGGAAGCCTGGCCAAGACCAGTAAAACCCCTGGTCGAACCCAGCAAATCAATTTCTTTGAATTGACTGAGGACTACCGTTTGGTAGATTTGCCCGGATACGGCTATGCCAAAGCGCCGGAGCATTTGCGTCAGCACTGGAGTGAATTTGTCAGTGATTACATCGCTACCCGGGAAAGTCTGGTGGGGCTGATTTTGCCCATGGATATCAGGCGCCCATTGACGGATCTGGATGTGTCCATGCTCCAGTCGTGTTGGGAAACAAACCTGTTTGTCCATATTCTGCTCACCAAGGCAGACAAATTTGGTCGCGGCAAGGCGTCAAACATATTACAGCTGGTGCGCAATCAGATGAATGATCAGCCAGGAACTTCAGTCCAGTTGTTTTCCTCACTGAAAAAACAGGGGATTGAAGAGGCGCGCGAAAAAATCTCTGAATTATTGCAGCAGGCGGATACTGAGCATCATTAGAATTCTATATCGGAAGATTTTCAATAAACCCAGCGCAAGCCATATTTTTTACAGGGGTGCCGCTGACGAAGAAACGGCGGCTATTCTCCATTCCGTGGGCCATCCCTGGCCCATCCCGCGCTCGTCCCTGGGGCTAGTCACTCCAAACAATCACCGTTTCTTCGTCAGCCAGTGCGCGGTGTTATTGATGGGTTTCCTTTTCGCACCTACACTTATCGATAATCTGGCCGAATTCTTTTAAACTTGCCATTTTAGATGCATGGTAATTGCGACATGAAATCCGGCGCGGCCAGCCCAATGGCCAATCAAACAGAAATCAAACAAATCGATGCTGCGGGCTATATGGAATCCATTGGCCGTCGGGCAAGATCCGCTGCGGTGGAAATTAGCAATACGCCCACCGATCTGAAAAACCGTGCGCTGCATGGGATTGCGGATCAGATCGAACAGGATCGAGAGGCGATATTGGAGGCCAATGCGGTCGATATGGCCCACGGCAGGGAGGTTCAACTCACTGCCGCGTTGCTTGATCGGCTGGAACTCAATCCGGAACGCATAGCTGCCATGGCCGCAGGCTGCAGACAGGTGGCCGGCCTCGCGGACCCGGTGGGAGAGATGACATCATTCAATGAACAGCCCAGCGGAATCAAGGTAGGCAAGATGCGAGTGCCCATTGGTGTGATCGGCATTATTTACGAATCCAGACCAAACGTTACCATCGATGCCGCGGTGCTTTGTCTCAAGGCAGGCAATGCGGTGATACTTCGCGGTGGCTCTGAGGCCATCAACTCCAATCTTGCCATTGCCCGCTGCATCCGGGCCGGGCTCATTGCGACTGACCTTTCCGAAGATTGCGTACAGGTTATTGAAACCACCGATAGAGCGGTAGTGGGTGCATTGATTACTGCCGACGAATTTGTCGATATCATTATTCCCCGTGGTGGCAAGAACCTGATCGAGCGCGTGAGCAAGGAAGCGACCGTTCCCGTGATCAAACATCTTGACGGTATTTGTCATGTTTATATCGATGATGATGCCGATCCGGACAAGGCGATCAGGGTGGCCTTCAATGCCAAGGCGCGAAGGTTTGGTGTTTGTGGTGCGATGGAAACCTTGCTGGTCGCCGAGTCCATGGCGGCAACCGTCCTGCCTGCCCTTGCCAGCCAATTTGCTGACGAGGGAATTGAATTGCGTGGATGCGAAAAGAGCCGAAAGCTTATTTCGCAAATGATTCCTGCTACGGAACAGGATTGGGCAACTGAATATCTGGACGGGATTTTATCGATTCGGGTAGTAGACGGCGTTGATCAGGCAATCGATCATATCAATCATTACGGTTCTCACCATACGGATTCCATTGTTACGGAAAACAAAGCTGCCGGGGAGCGATTCTTGCGGCAGGTAGATTCGAGCTCAGTGATGTTAAATGCATCGACCCAGTTTGCTGATGGCTTCGAGTATGGCCTTGGTGCCGAGATTGGTATCAGCACCAACAAGCTGCATGTCAGGGGGCCGGTAGGTCTGGAAGGTTTGACCAGCCAGAAATACGTGGTGATCGGGAATGGGTCGATCAGGCATTAGTCAGCGCCTTTCCAGGGCGATATTGTTGCTGGTAATGGTCGGCTCTTCTTTTGCTTTTGCCGAGGAAATCTATAAGATTGTTGATGAAGATGGTAATGTTACTTACTCGGCAGAGCCGCCGGATGGCAGCCAGACAGCAGAAAAAATTGAGGTGCAACCGCCACCCTCCGAAGAAGATACCAAAGCAGCCCAGGAGCGCCTGAAAAAAATCCGGGAGGACGCTGACAAGGCAGCCCAGGCCCGTGCCGAGGCAGCAAAACTGGAGGCAGAGCGTGCAGCCGACAGCACCACCGTTATAGTGCAGCCTGGTGTCGGATCACTGCCCGTACCCTATCCATATTATCATTACCGAGGTGAGCACTATCGCCCGCCACACCATAGGCCTCGACCGGTACCATTACCGGGTAAAAAAATACCGAGATCCTGATCGCGTCTGGGAAGCTTTTGCAATGGTCTCGTTACCGTGGTTTGCCGACGAGACGGTTTCGGGTGGATCAGTAGGCGGGTTCGGGTGACGAGTTCTCCTGGAGACTGTTTCGGAACCTCAGGGGATGGATACTCCGCAATATTCCAGCCCGATACTTTCAATTTCTTCCCACATGTCCTTACGCTGGACTGGTGCCCGACCTTTTAGCTGCAGATCGGCATACGCCAGGCGACGTAATATTTTTCTGCATTGGCCGAGGGAAAGACGACTCAGCGCCGCACTTATTAGTCCGGCACGACTGCTCCAGACACCGAGGCGCTGGAACTCGGACCGGGGGTTGCCGCCCCGATCGCTGATCGCTGCGAGCTGACACAAAGTGCGGGTTTCCCGGGTAAGGGACCAGAGAATCAGAATAGGCTCAATTTGTCCCTGTTTGAGGCTTTGCAGAATACGGATCAGGCGCTGGGTTGAGCCGGTGAGACAGGCATCGGAAAAAGTATAAATACTGAACCGGGCATGGTCGGCAATAGTACTTTGGACCAGCTCTTCGGTGACCTTTTTGTCTTTAGCGAGTAGCGCCAGCAAATCAATTTCCTGGGCCGCGGCGAGCAGGTTACCCTCGACAAAATATGCCAGCTGCCCGGTTACGCCCTGATCAAACCCGAGGCCCTTTGCTTTCATCCGTTGACCTATCCAGCCAGGCAGGCGTTGCGACCCGATCAGCGGGCATTCGGTAGTGATTCCACGGGATTCAAAGGCTTTAAACCACTTGCTGCCCTGGGCTCTTTTATCGATTGCTCCTGAAATGACGACTAGAATAGTATCGGCAGACTGTGGTGCGTTTGCGTATTCAGCCAATGCCGCAGCGCCCTCAATACCCGGCTTGCCAGTAGGGATACGTAGTTCGATTATTTTTTTGTCAGAGAATAACGACATCGATTGCTCTCTGGGGAGTGCTTGATTCCAGTCAAAACCTCTTTCTCCTTTGTCGACGCCATAGCGCATTCGTTCATTGAATCCTTCGCCGCGAGCGACCTGGCGTAATTGATCAAGCGCTTCTTCGAGTAGCAGTATTTCGTCACCAAACAGCAGATACAGAGACCCCAATCCCTGGTTCAGGTGCCCGCTAAAAGAAGTGTAGCTAACCCGCAAAGATGATGTTCATGTCCGCCCGGAGATTTTACAAGTCAGATGCGACTTAGCCGGCGAAGAATTTGTAACACAATTTCTTCCCGCATGTCTTCCTTCAGAAAATCCTCTTCCTCCTGGGCCTGAAGCGCCAGCAACGGATCAAATTCGAGTACCCGGGTTTGTGTCAGGTTCTGGTTGATCTGTAGTGCCTCTCCCGCGCCGCTTACGACATTGTAGCCAACGTTGTAACGTAGCGTATATGCAGTTGCCCGACCATCAGAATCGGTTGTTCGCACTTCGCGCTCATACTCCGTCTTTCCGAGGTCCAGTATCGCTGCGGTTTTATCGTCCTTGGCAGTGACGTTTACCCCGACCTTGTCCAGGGCATCTTTCAGCTCATCGACGAAACCGAGATCATTGCCGACCACCGCCATGGTGCTGAGAGACTCAGGTATGGTCACATTCCCGCGCAAGGCGAACCCGCAACCGGATAATATCGAAAAGCTGGCAAGAATCAGGAGCAGGCGTCTGGTCATCAAGAATTTCCTTCTAATTAAGTTCTGTGTAGAGTGCCTTATTATAGATCCTACAGGACAATATTCACCAGCCTGCCGGGAACCACAATTATCTTCCTGATTTCCTTGTCGGCGATGTGATTCTGCACCTTTTTATCGCCCAGGGCCGCAGCTTCAATCTGATTTTTGTTGCTGCCTGCCGCGATTTCGATTTCACTGCGTCGCTTGCCGTTTACCTGTATTGCCAGGGTGATAGTTTCACTGACCAGTGCGGCGCTATCGACCCGGGGCCAACTGGCGTCAATCACTTCTCCCGGCTGTCCCAGGTGATGCCATAGCTCATGGGCAATATGGGGTGTAATGGGTGCCAGCAGTTTATTCAGGATGACCAGACTTTCGCGAAATACCAGACCAGCATTTTCGTTGGCGACGGGGTCAAATTTATCGAGTGCATTGAGCAGTTCCATCATGCTGGCAATGACGGTGTTATATTGCAGTTTGTCATAGTCCCGTAACGCCTTGTCGAGCAGGGTGTGGGCTGTTCTGCGAAGATTCAGCGCCGCTTTATCGGTCAGGGTTTCAGACCAGTCGGCTGTATCAAGTTTATCCTTGTGGTTGGCGACGATGCCCTTGTTTTTTTGCACCAGATGCCACCAGCGTTTGAGGAAACGATGACCACCGGCCACGGCATCGTCATTCCACTCAAGGGCCTGATCCGGGGGCGAGGCAAACATTGTGAACAGGCGCACCGTATCCGCACCAAATCGATCAATCAGTGATTGGGGGTCAACAGTATTACCCTTAGATTTAGACATTTTACTGCCATCTTTCAGCACCATTCCCTGAGTCAGCAAACGGGTAAAGGGTTCGTCACTGTCAACCAGGCCAGCGTCCCGCATCAGTTTGTGAAAGAATCGGGCGTATAACAGGTGTAACACTGCGTGCTCAATTCCACCGACGTACTGGTCTACCGGCAGCCAGTAGTTAGCGCGTTCATCCAGCATTGCGTTATCGGCGCCGGGGCAGCAATAGCGGGCGTAATACCAGGAAGATTCGAAGAAAGTATCGAAGGTATCGGTTTCCCGGGTGGCGGGTGCATCCGATCCTGGCATATGGGATTGGTAAAAATTCGGGTCCTCCTTGATCGGTGAACGTACGCCGGAAAACGCAACATCTTCAGGCAATATGACCGGTAAATCCTGGTCAGATACCCCATGAACCCCACCTTCCTCATCATAGACAACAGGAATGGGGCATCCCCAATAGCGCTGCCGCGAGACCCCCCAGTCCCGTAACCTGTAGTTGACCGTGCGCTTGCCAATGCCCTTGTTTTCCAAATAGTCGGCGATAGCATTAAAGGCTTGCTTGAAATCAAGACCATCAAATTGCCCGGAATTGAAAACGACGCCTTCCTTTGTGGTCAGTGAGCCCTGTTGATAATCCTGCTGCTCCCCCTCGGGCCACCTGATCACCGGACGGATTTCAATATTGTGCCCGTTCGCGAACTCCCAGTCTCGCTCATCATGGGCTGGCACTGCCATGACGGCGCCGGTTCCATAGCCCATAAGAACAAAATTCGCCGCCCAGATTTGAATTTTCTCGCCACTGACAGGATGAATCGCAGAAATACCAAGGGGGATACCCTTTTTCTCCATCGACTCCATTTCCGCCTCGGCGATATTGGTATTCTTGCACTGCTCGACAAAGGCAGCAATAGCGGCACTGGACCGGGCGGCCTTAAGCGCCAGCGGGTGCTCTGCGGCCACTGAAATAAAGGTGACGCCCATAATGGTATCGGGGCGGGTGGTATAGACCCATAATGGATCTTCGCCTTCGATCTCAAAACTGAAATCTACCCCTTCGGATCGACCAATCCAGTTGCGCTGCATGGTTTTAACCGCTTCCGGCCATCCTTCAAGATTATCGATTTCCTGGAGCAGTTCCTCTGCATAGTCGGTAATTTTTATAAACCACTGGGGAATTTCCCGGCGCTCTACCAGCGCTCCAGAGCGCCAGCCACGACCATTTTCCACTTGTTCATTGGCAAGCACGGTCTGTTCCACCGGATCCCAGTTGACCACCGCCATTTTTTTATAGGCCAGCCCTTTCTCGAGCAAACGATTGAAGAACCATTGTTCCCAGCGATAATACTCAGGTTTGCAGGTTGCCAGTTCCCGATTCCAGTCGTAGGCAAATCCGAGGCGCTTGAGCTGGCCTTTCATATAGGCAATGTTTTCGTAGGTCCATTTCGCGGGCGGCATCTTGTGCTGAATTGCCGCATTTTCAGCTGGCAGGCCGAAGGCATCCCAGCCCATGGGCTGCAGAACATTTTTCCCCAGCATGCGCTGATAACGGCTGATTACATCGCCGATGGTGTAGTTACGCACATGCCCCATATGCAGC
>CAYOGN010000075.1:0-30618 GCA_964403545.1 uncultured Gammaproteobacteria bacterium | reverse complement strand
CATTGCTTTGCTGGATGCACGTAAAGCCTATAAGATGTTTGAAAAGGTAGAGATTCCGGTGCTCGGGGTGGTGGAGAATATGAGCACCCATATCTGTAGTAACTGTGGTCATGAGGAACATATATTTGGCACCGGCGGTGGTCAGGCCATGGCGGATGATTATGGTTCCGATCTGCTTGGCAATGTACCCCTGGATCGCGCCATTCGTGAGGGGGCCGATAGCGGCAAACCCAGTGTGGTAGCAGACCCGGACGGCAAAATTACCAGTATCTACAAAACCATTGCACGCAATGCGGCAGCCAGGCTCGCTCTGAGAAAGAAAGATTTCAGTGCAAAGTTTCCTAATATTGTTATTCAGCAAAATTGACCAGAGCTGGCAGATTGAGATTTCCTGATGGCAATTAAATCTGATCGCTGGATTCGCCGGATGGCGGAATCCACCGCTATGATAGAACCATTCGAACCGGATCAGGTACGTGAGCACGATGGTAACAAGGTAATTTCCTATGGAACTTCGAGCTATGGCTATGATATTCGTTGCTCTAACGAATTCAAGATATTTACCAATATCAATTCCGCCATTGTGGATCCCAAAGCGTTTGACCAAAACAGCTTTGTGGATTTTACCGGCGACGTTTGCATCATTCCGCCCAACTCTTTTGCCCTTGCCCGTACCATTGAGTACTTCCGCATCCCGCGTAATGTCCTGACCATTTGTCTTGGCAAGAGTACTTATGCCCGCTGCGGAATTATTGTCAATGTGACCCCCTTCGAGCCTGAATGGGAAGGGTATGTGACTCTGGAGTTTTCCAATACGACAACATTACCTGCCAAAATTTATGCCAACGAAGGCATAGCGCAAGTACTGTTTTTCGAATCTGACGAGGAATGCGAAATTTCTTATCGAGACCGCGGCGGAAAATATCAGGGGCAGACGGGTGTTACTTTACCCAGAGCCTGATTTGGCAAAAGGTCCGGGGGGTCAGTTCTTTAAAGGAATATTTTAAGCCTTGCGTATCGCTGAGACCCTCAGACCGGCTTTTAGCTAGTCAAAGGGTCTCGATTAAATTCAGAATTATTCAGTCCAGAACGGTTTCTTTGCTTCCAGCATTGCCTGCTCCTGGGTAATACCGATATCCTTCAACAACCGGTTCGGCAGCGTAGTCAAATCCTTGCGCTGTCGATACCGCTGGCTCCATGTTGTCAAGACGGTGGTTAACGAGCTTGATCCAGGGTTGCTCTGCCACCAACCGCGAGCTACCTGATCGGAAATCTGGCTCAATGGGTTTAATTCTTTACATGAATTCAGATAATTTGACATAATGGCCTCCGTCGTTGGTTGATTGTCGAGAAATGTTGTATCTCTCTACTAAGTTCGGGTACTCTAAGGGTATAAGATTAGCATTACAAACGATGAAATTTCATATTTCAAATTAGAATTACTTATCCGAATTGAATCAGAGAATTCCTCCTTTAGGATCGTTGCGCTGCTTTCGAACGGCTGCCCATTGCCTGTCATTTACGTTTGCGGCAGAGGAACTTAACGTAACCCAGGCGGCCATTAGCCATCAGATCAAATCCCTTGAAGAACACCTTGGGGTGATGTTGTTTGTCAGGGGCAACCGGAGTCTTGTGTTGTCAGATCCAGGCAAGCGGTTTCTGCCGTATGTTGACCAGATGTTTGAGTTGCTGGATCAGGGGCTAAAGCAGGTCAAGGCGGGGAGTGCCGACCAGACCCTGACGGTGACCCTGTTACCTTCCTTTGCATCGCGCTGGCTGGTGCCCCGTCTTGGCCTGTTTTTAAAAAATAACCCGGATCTTGATTTTCGTTTGGCGCCTTCTCGTGGACTGACAAATTTCCAGACCGAAGATATCGATCTGGCGATTCGTTATGGTTCCGGAAATTACCCCGGGCTTACCTGCATTCATCTGATGGACGAGAATATTTATCCGGTGTGCAGTCCACGCATTATGGAGGGCCCTCACCCGCTGCATTCTCCATCGGATTTGCGCCATCATATATTGTTGCATGACGAAGGGCATGGTGACTGGCGTAAATGGTTGCTGGTTGCCAATGCCAGAGGCGTCGATCCGGACAAGGGGCCCATTTACACCGATTCAGCCATGGCGGTACAGTCGGCCATTGAAGCCGACGGGGTCGCTCTGGCTCGCAGTCAGCTGGTTAAGGATGACCTCGCCAGGGGGTTGTTGGTGAAACCATTCAATATTTCCCAGCCTTCCGATTTTTCGTATTATATTGTGTTTCCAAAGGCTCGGGTTCCAAGTATCGCGATGCAGGCATTTATTGACTGGCTACAACAGCAAACCCTCGCTGATTTGGTCAAATACCAACAACAGGAGTTCCAGTGAACAAGCTGAATATCGGGCGATATCAGGAAGAGGCAATGGAATTTGGTCTGGTGCTTCGCGGTAGATTCATGGTCGAGCCGGACGACGACGTGCCGCCTTTGCCCGACGCGCACGAAGCCCGGATATTGTTACTGTTTGGCAACGCAGGATCTTCAATATGGCCTGTCTTTTCCGGTTCTCCGGAATTTAAGGATGGCGAGCCAGATCCTTTGGATCGATGGAGTGCGCGAATTGGCAAAAAGCTGGCCGTTGAATGGGGTGGTATGGCATTGTTTCCATTTGGAGGCCCCCCTTATCAGCCTTTTCTTCGCTGGGCCAAAAAGGCAGAAAACCTGGAATCGTCTGCTCTTGGAATGTTGCTGCATCCTGTTTACGGGCTCTGGCATGCTTATCGATTTGCCATCGCAATACCGCTATTGCCTGCTCAACAGATAAATATTGAACCGGGTGACAAAGAACGCAATGCCTGTCATCGATGCCGGGACAAACCTTGCCTCGACAACTGCCCGGTGAATGCCTTCAGTGACCGTGGCTATGATGTAGAGAAATGTTTTAATTTTCTTGCCGCCAATCCACAGGCCTCTTGCCATCGCAATGGCTGTCAATCAAGGTTAGCCTGCCCGGAAGGATTTGAATACCGATACCATCCAGATCATGCTGCTTTTCATATGGAGAAGTTTTATCATTCTCTGAAACCGCGATTTGGTTGAGATTTTATCTGCAAAACTACCCCGATTCAGCTACGGAATTGATCAGTTTTGCTATAGAATTCCCCGTCTTTTAGCCATTTAATATGAGCAACTATGGTCTATCAGCTGGGTATTGATACCGGCGGTACTTACACTGATGCGGTTATTGTTGATGCCAATCAGAAAGTCATCGCGAAAAATAAAAGCCTGACCACGGCGTATGATCTGACTATCGGTATCAGCAATGCGATCACCAGTCTGCCAGCGGAGATGTTGCCGCAGGTGAATCTGGTTGCTCTCTCTACAACACTTTCTACGAACTCCGTTGTCGAGGGACGAGGTGCACCGGTTTCAGTCCTGCTGCCAGGTTACAGTGATCAGCAGATTGAGAAAAGTGGACTGGAAGAGATCATCGACAGAGAGTTTATCAATATCCTTGATGGCGGGCATTCGGCCACAGGTCATGAGCTATTGCCACTGGATCTCTCACGGGCAAGCAAGATCATCCTGGCGCAACAGGATCGTGTTTCAGCTTTCGCCATCTCGGCGATGTTTGGCATCCGTAACAGTTCCCATGAGTTGGCGCTTCGGGCGCTCGTCCTTGAGTTAACAGGAAAGCCAGTGGCCTGCGGCCACGAACTGGCCTCTTCTCTGGGCGCTCCGAGGCGTGCCCTTACGGCTGCACTCAATGCAAGAATGATTCCATATATTCAGTCGCTGATCAATTCGGTAAAACAAATTTTGAACCAGCAACAAATTAATGCACCCCTGATGATCGTGAAGGGAGATGGCTCCCTGGTAAACGCGCAGACCGCATTATTGCAACCGGTGACAACCGTATTGTCCGGCCCGGCTGCCAGTGTCATTGGTGCCTGCGCACTAAGTAACCAGAAAGAAGCAATCGTTGTCGACATGGGAGGCACCACCACTGACATTGCAATCGTTACTAACGGACAGCCAGAGCTGTGTGCGGACGGTGCACGTATTGGTGACTGGCAACCTATGGTGGAGGCCATTCGGGTTTTTTCCATCGGCCTTGGCGGTGACAGTGAAGTTCGGTTCAAGGGCAAGCTGACCATGTCTCAACGGAGGGTGGTTCCGGTGAGTTTGTTGGCCCACCAGTTTCCTACTGTGGTCGCAAAGCTTGAGCGCCAGTTAAATGCTGCACCCAATCCACGCAACAATAGATTTGCCTTGCGTCTGCAATACAATGAGGTGGTGCTTGCCCAGCTGGGAGCGTTGGAAAACGAAGTATGGCAACTGCTCGAAAAAGGCCCAGTTGAACTTGACTCTCTGGCCGATACCAATCGTCCGATGTTGCGCGCACTGGCAAGAATGGAACGCCTGAGTCTGGTTATTTATAGCGGGTTCACACCTTCTGATGCAACCCATGTTCTTGGGTTGAGCGACCACTGGAACCAATCTGCAGCAGAACTTGCGGCTAAAATATGGGGTCGCCAGATGCGGCACTTATATGGCTGTGGCAGCTGGGAAATTGGTGATGCAATTGCCCCAAGTCAGCAAGTATTCGATATGGTCATCCACGATATTTGCCAGAAATTGATTGAGGCAGGCCTTAACCAGCATGGCAAACTGAAGGATTCAAAATCCCTCAACCTGACCCGGATACTTGCCGATATTGTGCTCGACAAAGGTGAAGCAGATCAGATAAAGCCCCTGTTTAATTTACAATTTGCCACCGATCATCCCATTGTCGCGGTTGGCGGTCCGGCGGCAGACTATTTTCCACAGGTGGCGCGGAAGCTGAATGTCGAACTGCATTTACCGCAAAATGCCGATACTGCCAACGCCATTGGTGCAGTAATGGGCGCTGTGGTTCAGGTTTCTCATATAACGGTGACCCAGCCAGAATTCGGGATTTACTACCTGTTTCACAAAGATCAGCCGATGAAATTTGAGAATCTGGAGAAGGCACTCGATAAGGCTCGTGAGCTGGCGGTATTTGATGCCACCGAAATGGCGGCTTCAGCCGGGGCAAGATCCATTGAAACCAGCATTCGCCAGGATGCCAATCACATAAAGCATGATATCGATGGAGAACTGTTTGTCAGTGCCACCATCACGGCAATGGCATCGGGTCGCCCTGATTGTCTTGTGCAGTGACATTTTCCTTGCGGCCAATGGCTGCTCGGCTCGCTGAACCCATCACTTTTTGTGTGTTGGACTACTAGTTTGCTTTCGACAGCAACAGGACGAAGTAACACCGATATCAGATAGTTCCATTGCTGCTTTCAACCGGGGTTTCAAAGAATCAGCTTCCTCATCTCGACCCAGCCGTTGCAAGCATTCGTGATAACCGTGTAGTGACCAGATGTTATCCCGATGCTGAACGCAGCGTGGTAACTTGTTATTTATCCCGAGGTCATCTTCATAGTGCCCTGTGGCTTCATTGACATGGCCCTGTTCCAGCAATAAAGCACCCAGTGCATGTCTGGGTGGGTGCATCCACGGCCACGGTTCCGAATACTCTAGTTGATCATAGAGTTCGGTGGCGCAACGCAAAAATTTATAGCCGAGATCGTGATTACCAGCGTGGTATTCGAGCTCACCATTCATCATCGTTTTTGCAACCGCAAGAATACTGCGAGTAGGATTGTTCAACATGATATGCCAGTCAGGTACGGCGGAATATAATGTTTCGAACCGGGTTTTATATTTTCTTGCTGACGCAATATCACCGAGCGCCGCATAGGCGATAGTTTTGGCGTAAATCTGTAAAATTGTCGTAACCGGATAAAGCGCCTGATTGTCCGGTAACGGTTGCCCGACAATATCCTGCCAACGACCAAATCGTACCAGTACGTGAATACGTGAGGAATGATATCCTTCCAGTGTAGAAGCAAGATATCGCTCTTCAATTTGCAACATGTCATCGGTGATCAATGAACAGAGTCCGTCTGCCGCCGACAAGGCCGCCTCGAACTGACCGAGGAACATCGCCGCATACATCTTGAAGTGATAATTGTGTAACGCCGATATCATATAAAATTCACCCGCCCCCCGTAGTTTGATGTAGTCAAGATCGGCCCTGATTGCCCGGGTATTTGCCCGTACCGCCTGTTGCCATTGGCCGCACAGGGCATCGATATGGCTTGCCATATGTAACAGGTGGCCGCTATCGGGGCAAAGATCCCGTAGCTTGTCGGCCAAAGGTAGTGCTCTTTCTGGCGTCGGCGACATTTCGAGCAAGTGAATATAAAAATGGCTGATACCAGGATGTTGCTGCAATCGTTGTTGTTCAATCAGATCGACACCATGTTGCAGTATTTCTATAGATTCTTCGGTATACGCATCGGTGGCAGGAACTGCATTTTTTAAATCCCAGAGTTTCCAGGGTGTCAGGTTCATTAATGCCTCTGCGGTGAGGCATATAATATCAAGATCATCAGAAAAATCTGTCAGCACTCTGCGCATGGCAGCCGCGTAGTCTCTTGACCATCGAGGCATCTCTGTTTCCAGGTTGCCGTGGTCTGCGGGATGTTTTCGACAAAGCGCTTCAATGATTCTCTGTTCCACCAATGAAACCTTGTCCTTAAGTTGAAATGCCTGGCGGCTATATTGATAACAGAATTTTGCCGCATCCACGCGCTCTTGCTCCCCATACAAATCCCAGGGTTTATTGTAAAACGGGCCAGCAGCGTAGGCCACGCCCCAGTAACCCATGGCGCATTTCGGGTCGAGCTCTATGGCCTGTTTAAAGCAACGAACGGCTTCTTCCTGGTTGAATCCATAACACCAGTTTAGCCCGCGATCGAACCAGATCTGTGCCTGTTTGGACGAAGTGGTGACGGGGCGACTGTAGCCACCCAGATTAAAGTAGTTGCCAGTCAAAAAATCTTCACTCAACTTCAGGCCACTGATCATACAGAGCCCGCAGAATATCGTGACGACTTATCTGTCCTATCATGTGGCCGTTTGCCAGCACCGGAAAGCGTCGGTAGGCCGACTGAATAAACAAATCAGCAGCGGCTATAATATCGGTTCCGGATTCAATGGTGCGTACGTCACTGTTCATGTATTCGTCCACTCTGCCGCCCCAGTCCTGATGATAGCTTGCAGCATAAACGACATTCAGGCAATCCTTCTTGGATAACACGCCGACCAGTTTTCCGTCTTCATCGACAACCGGCCCGCCAGATATATGTTTCTCCAGAAGCGTTTTCGCGGCAGAGTGAATATTGTCCGAAGGTAAAAATGTATACAACACCCTGGTCATGTAGTTGTCAACTTCGGGTAAGTTACTCATGATTCATTCCTCATTGTTTGGACCTTCTTGTATAAACAGGCTGCGCAACCACCACAACTACCTTTTATCGGACTACGATTTAACATTACACCGACGCCGAGTCCGAGTACCGCCAGTAAAAATATTGCCATGGTAAACAGGACCGTGATCATTGACAATGCTCGCTAAATATACGCAATATTGAATTGCTCAATTGCCGGTGTCAGGATGGGCTTCCAGGTATTTTCTGTGCGTTGGAGAAATAATGCCGCCAATCTGTTTTCCTGTGCATATTGAACCCCTTCCTCAAGGCCCATTACCAGCAGTGCGGTCGCCCAGGCATCGGCTTCCATGGCGCTGGCTGCGACAACACTCACCAGACTCAGATCGTGATCGACCGGTTTGCCCAGCCTCGGGTCGATAAGGTGAGAGTATCTTTTTCCATTTTGAGTGAAGAAATGGATGTAGTCACCGGATGTCGCAATTGCCTGTCCATGCAGGTCAGCGGTTGCAAGAATTTTACCTGCCGGGTTTTCCAGGCCAACACGCCAGTTGGTGTCTCCCGGACCTGTACCGCCAGTTCGAATCTCGCCGCCAATTTCAATCAGATAATTGAAAACACCGAACTGCTCCATCAGTCGAGCCACGCCATCGATGGCGTCACCTTTTGCAATGGCATTGAGGTCGAGCGCCGCCCGGGGGTGTCGCTTTCGAATTTGCCCTGACTTCAGTTCAATGCCGGCATCCTGCACTCTGGATAGCAGTGCTTTCGGTGGCAATAAGCTGGCATCGGGTACAATCTTTGGATTGACTCCGAAACCCCAATAATCTACCAGTGGGCCGGTAGCTGGATTGAAAGCGCCGCTACTTTCCTTGTACAGACCTAGTGCTCCGTCAATTACCCGCGATGTGCCGGTTGATACCGGTTGCCAGTTCGTGCTCATGGAAGCGTTGAACCGGCTAAGTTCACTGGTGCTTCGATAGGTCGACATCAATCGATCGGTGGTCTCCAGTACCTTTTCGATCCGGTGCTTTAATTTGGGCAAGTACAGCCCGTCCGGTACCCGATGAAGTTGTATTTTGTACCACGTGCCCATTGTCCGTCCGGAAAGAAGAGGCACCTCCGCCCTGCTCCATGTGGGCAAGACAGGCGAAAGGGTCAGCGCCCCCGCCATCTGCAATATTCTTCGCCTTTTAAAATTTATCTCCATTGATTAACCACCACCAAAGTCATCATAATGAATGTCATCGGCGTCAACACCGAGATCGTCCAGCATTGCCAGCACTGCCTTGACCATCAGGGGCGGTCCACACAGGTAATATTCACAATCCTCCGGTGCGGCATGGGAAGTCAGGTATTCATTAAAAATCACGTTGTGAATAAATCCGGTATTTCCTTGCCATTTATCCTTCCCTTCCGGCTCGGACAATGCGACATGCCAGCTGAAATTTTCGTATTCGCTCTGAAGTTGCTCAAATTCATCGTCATAGTAAAGTTCACGTTTCGAACGCGCACCATACCAGTAACTGATCTTGCGTCCGGATTGCCGGGTGATGAGCAAATCGAGAATCTGGGCATATAGCGGTGCCATACCCACACCACCGCCAATAAATATCGCCTCCTTGTCTGTTTGTTCGACAAAAAAGAGGCCGTAGGGGCCGGTTACTTCCACTTTGTCCCCTGGTGTTAGCGAAAACAACCAACTGGATACCACTCCGGGAGGAATGCCTTTGCTATGCGGCGGCGGCAGTGCGATACGCACGTTCAGATTGATAAACCTGTTATCCCCTGGTTTATTTGCCACAGAATAGGCCCGCGTCACAGGCTTGTTATTGGACGCCTTTAGTGACCATAGCCTGGATTTGTCCCAGACATCGCGGTATGCCGGTTCGATCTCGAGTTGTGAATAGTCCAGTTGATAGGGTGGGCATGTCACCTGGACGAAGCTTCCCGGACGAAAATCGGTTTGCTCCTCCGCAGGTAAACCAAGCTCTATTTCACTGATTAATGTAGCGACCTGACGCACGTTACTGACCGTGCACTGCCAGGTTTTTACTCCGAAATAGACCTCATCCACCTCCACATTCATGGCGCTCAATACTGGTACCTGACAGGCCAGTCTG
The DNA here is from genome assembly GCA_964403545.1 of uncultured Gammaproteobacteria bacterium. Classification (GTDB taxonomy): domain Bacteria; phylum Pseudomonadota; class Gammaproteobacteria; order Arenicellales; family Poriferihabitantaceae; genus VYFG01. Next base: position 21,189 of record CAYOGN010000075.1, on the reverse strand, counting down.
ATCCCTCTGATTGTTTCTGCTCTCGATAAAAGTGCAAGTTCCTGTGGCCCGGCTTCGCCTCCGCCTCCGCTGACACTGGCTTTACACAGACCGCAAGTGCCGATGCCACCACAGGCGGTGGGGAGATTTATCCCGGCAGTAGTGAGGACGTCGATCAGTCGCTGGCCGATGGATGCAGTAACCGATCTGGTTCCGTTGATCCCGATGACGCATTCGCCGGATGGCACAAGTAACCGTCTTGCAGCGAGAACAAATAACGCCAATACCAGTACGATAGCGGTAAAAGACACAACCCCGAGAATAATTTCAAGCATCGACTATCCTGGCCCTCCCAACCCTGCAAGCCCCATGAACCCCAGAGACATCAGGCCTACAATTGCAAAGGTAATGCCAAGTCCCTGTAGTCCGGCAGGGATGTCTGAATACTTCAGCCGTTCACGAATGGCGGCCAACATGACGATTGCCAGCATCCAGCCAGTACCGGTACCAAAACCATAGACAATACTCTCCAGCAATGTATAGGAACGCTCTACCATAAACAGACTGCCGCCCAGGATGGCACAGTTAACCGTAATCAATGGCAAGAATATGCCTAATGCCCGGTGCAATTTTGGCACATGAAATTCGAGCGTCATTTCCAGCACCTGCACCATGGCAGCAACCACGCCGATAAAGGCAATCAAGCTTAAAAAAGAAAGATCAATTTGCTCGAGCCCGACCCATACCAGCGCACCCGGGGCCAGCAGGTAGACATAGATTAAATTGTTGATGGGGACGGTCACTGTCTGCACCGCGGTCATGGCAAGCCCCACACCAAAGGCGGTCTCAACGCGTTTTGACACCGCGAGGAAAGTGCACATACCAAGGAAAAATGATAGCGCCAGATTCTCGACAAATACGGATTGGAGAAAAATATCGAGCAAACCGTTCATGAACCACTTTCTCCAGTGCGGTTACTTGTCGTTTGCACAGGGTCAGTTTGATCAGATCCGCTTTGTTCGGATCTGATTCGCACCTGCACCGGGAAATCCGGTTTCTCTACCTGTTCCGGGTGCTTGCGCCGGATGTACCAGATAATGCCGGCAATAATGAAGAATGCGCTTGGTGGCAGCAGCATGATATGCAATGGTTCGAAGCCACCCCCCTGGGACACGGGGGACAGGATTTGCAGCCCGAACAGGCTGCCACGACCGAAAAGTTCACGAATGGCACCCACCACCATGAGAATCAGGCCATAGCCAAGACCATTACCAATACCGTCCAGGATGCTGTCTACTATTCCGTTGCGCATGGCAAAGCCCTGGGCCCGGCCCAATACAATGCAGTTGGTAACGATGAGTCCTACAAACACCGACAGGCGCTTGCCGATCTCAAAGAAATACGCCTTCAGAATGAGATCGACGATGATCACCAGTGAGGCGATGATGGTGATCTGCACAATAATGCGAACAGAGCGCGGTAGCTGGTTGCGTACCAGGCTTATCGCTGCACCTGAAAATGCCAGCACACAGGTAACCGCGATGGTCATGACCAGTGCTGTATCAAGAGAAGTGGTAACGGCAAGCGCCGAGCAAATGCCAAGAATTTGTAAGGTGAGAGGATTCTCGCCCACTAGCGGTGTGCCGAGAATTTTCCAGTATTTTGTCGTCATCATCCGGGTGCTCTATCCTTTGCCCTCACGCACCTGGTCGAGGTACGGGCCAAAACCGGATTCACCTAACCAGAACCGAATCAGTCGATCAACCCCTATGCTGGTTCGGGTGGCGCCGGAAATACCATCCACCCGACTGGCTCGGTCGCCGCCGCTGCCAACATGAATACTGACCGCCCCGGCTTCATCGAAGGCCTGTACACCCGGCCACAATGCTTCCCATGCCGGATCCTGGATGCGGCTGCCAAGCCCCGGCGTTTCCCCCTGCTCATAAAATTTCAGTCCGAGGATTTCCGTGGTATCTGCTGAAAGTGCCAGATATCCATAGAGCGCTGACTGATAGCCTACGCCCCGAACCGGCAGGATCAAAACGACAATATCACCATTCTCGTCGCGAATCAGGTAAACCACCGAATGCATGGCCCGGCGCTTGATCCCGGCAAGGTCCAGATCAGGTGGAATGACAACACTTTGATTGGGATCGTTCACCGCTTTGCGCGCATCGTAGGTGTTGGCATCGATGGTGGTTGAATAAATACCACTGTCGAGGTTTACCACACGTGCTTCGATATCCTGAGGTTCCAGGTTCGCCGTTATTTCCCCCAAAGATTGTAAAATTGATCCCAACCTCGACATGCGCTCGGCTTCAAGGTTGGCAATATAGTGGGGTCGCAGGGAAACTGCCGTCAACGACACCAGTAGCGCACACACCAGGGCGACCCCGAGGGCGATTTGTAGCGCCTTTGTCGGGCTTTCCGATATGTTGTTATTAACCACGACCCAGAGCCCTTCGACGAATATTGAACCAGATCACAATGTGATCAATAAGCGGTGCCAGTATTGAGCCCAATAACAGGACGGGAATTACGCTATCCGGATGTGAAGGATTGGCCACCCGAACCAATACCACCAGGGTACCCAGCAGAACGCCATGGATCCAGCGTCCGCCATTGGTGGCGGCCGAACTGGAAGGGTCGGTAGCGAGAAAAACAGCACCGAAAGCAAAACTACCTAGTAAAACATGCCAGTACCATGGCAAATCCAGGATCCCTCCGCCGATAAAATTACAAATCGTTGCCATCAGAACTACCCCGGCCAGCTGGCCCACGAGCAGACGCCAGGACGCAATATGAGCATAAATCAGAATCGCGCCACCAATCATTACGGCAAGCACCGAAGTCGCCCCCATCAACCCCTGGGTATTGCCAAGGAATGCGCCAACCTGATCAACACCAGCCCACGTCAGGCCATCCATCCCTTTTTCATGGTAAATCAACAGATTTTTAGTGCCGGCAAAGCCTTGAATGCCTGTCCACAATGGATGACTGGTGAGTGCACTGGGGAACGAAATTTGAACCACCGCGACCCCTACCAGAGCGGGGCTCAAGAATGTCCTGCCTTCACCGCCAAAAATTGCACTGGCGATCACGATCGCAAAGGACATGCCGAAGGCAATATGAAAGAAGGATACCCCCGGTGGCATTAACAGGATAAACAGGAGTGCGGTGTAGATAAAGCCGGTATCGAAGCGACGATTGCGAACAACGGCAAAAATACGTTCCCAGACGCCGCCTACCAGTAATGCCATGGCGAACACCGGCAGTACATGGATCAGGCCTGCCATTACGATGTCATAGATACCGGGTTCGACAGGGCCAATGTTAAAAAACTGAACAACCCCGTCTCGCCAATCACCGGCACTCTGGCCACCATCTACATCAGACAGATTGGTATCAAGGGCCAGTAAATACTGGTAACCCGTATTTATAATTGCGGCGATCAGTACCGGCACCAATGCAATCAGGCGCAGTGCGCGGATCCGGGCAAATCCATTGACAGTGCGAACAGGTGGCGCGAACCCTTCGCGCAGTGCTCTATCCACGGGCCTGGGTCTCCTTGTGCAACTGATCCAGTATATTCCGTAGCAGCGGACCATAGTCGGTATTGGCGGAAGACAGGTAACTGAGCAATGCCAGATCTTCCTCCACCAACTCAAGCGCACCGAGGTCGCGTGCCCGCTCAACATCACCCACCAGCAATGCGCGTAACAGGGGGGCTGCCAATATGCCAGGCGGTGACACCGCATCGAGATCGGTAGTTGGAATGAGTGGCCACGACCCGTTTTCGGGCGCAGGTTCAGGTTGCCACAGACTATATATGGATTCAGGCCAAAATCCGGACCACAATGAGCGCTGAATCGGCGGCGTCTCCGGGATCACGGTAATCTGGTGATGTCGCTGCCCGAGGCAGGCTTCATCACCTGTAGCGTTGTGGCCGTTCAGAACAGAGCCGGAGATGATTTGAACCGCGCCGTCAATGAGTTCACCCGCAATGATATCTCCAGTGCCGGCACCAAGTGGCACTGTCATCAGGCGTGGTTTTTTCACTGCCGGGCCGACCAGAGACACGATCCGGTTATACCAGGGCCTGCCGCTATGGATCAGGTGACCCAGTGAAATGACATCCTGATAATTCAGATGCCACGCCTGGACGTCGCTAAAATCGATTGGACAAAGAGTGTGTATATGTGTCCCGGGAAGGCCGGCAGGGTGCGGACCGTCAAACTCTGCAATCAGGGCACGGTTACCGTCATCCAAATGAAATCTGCTGTGGGGTGATTTGCACAGATACAACGGCGCATCCACTACCTCACCGATCATGGTCAAACCGAGAGAAAACTCATCAGGAAATTTGGCGATGACGGCAGCGGGATCTGGAGCCAACGGCTGGGTGTCAATGGCGGTAATCAGTAGTGCTTCCGGGTTCTGCCCGGGATCGGGAATCTGCCCGAAAGGTCTGCACCTGAGCGTTGTCCATAGTCCGGATTGCAACATTAACCGCCGGATATCTTCGCCGGTAGGCTTTGCCGGAATATTGAACTTGATGGTGTCTTGCTGGTGATCACTGGTGATCTGAAGTGAACTCAGTGCTCGCTTTGCCCCGCGACGCACTGCCGAAACTTTGCCGCTGACAGGCGAGGTAAACAGAATATCGGGCTGACGCTTGTGACGCAGAACGGGCTCTCCAGCCCGAATCGAAGTTCCGGTTTCGGTGACCACCTCAAACCTGGTGCCGGGGAAATCCCGGCCGAGCAAGGTTGATGTTCCGGTGTCTTTCGAATCCACAATGGATGTGTCAGGAATTGCACCCAGCCGAATATCAAGGTCTTTTTTTATTTGCACGCGCATTGAGTGAGTATCGCTAATTTGCGCCTGAAAATTCATATCGGAATACATTCACGTCCAATTATTCATCCAAAGTAGAGCCCCATGTACAGGATGTACTGAAGTTTGGTCAAAGCCGTTGATCTATATCAAAAACAGGGGTGACAAATGGTTAATCAGGATTCATCGTAATTAGTGAGTATTCCTCTTCGGGTCAATATGGTCTAATAGCAGCTTAAATATATTCATTACAAAGATCAATCATATGGCCTATGCAATTCACGCCACCGAGCCCGGTGGATCTGGTAATCTGGTAAAGCACAAGTTTGAACCATCAGCGCCCGACACCGGTGAAGTGCTGATCAAACACAATGCGATCGGAGTTAACTTTATCGATGTCTATATCCGTAGTGGAGTTTATCCCTGGCCGGTAGATAAAAATCTGGTGCTGGGGTGTGAGGCCGCTGGCGTAATCGAAGCAGTCGGAGCCGGTGTAACAGAATTTAACGAAGGTGACCGGGTTGTTTACACTATTCCTAACGGTGCTTACAGTACTCACCGCAACATCAATGTCTCCCATGTTGTCCATTTGCCGGATAATGTAGACGATATCACTGCCGCCGCCTGTATGCTCAAGGGCCTGACCTGCTATTATCTGTTACACAATAGCTTCAAAGTAGAAGCCGGGCATACCGTCCTGTTCCATGCTGCCGCAGGCGGTGTTGGGCTTATTGCCGGACAATGGCTGGCGGTCAAGGGAGCAACCGCAATCGGCACTGCCGGCACCAATGAAAAATGTGCGCTGGCGATGAAGAATGGATATGTCGATGTTATTAACTATAAGACCGATGATTTCCTGGCTGGGGTTAAGGCCTTTACTGAGGGTAATATGGTGGATGTCGTGTATGACAGTGTTGGCCATGATACCTGGCCCGGTTCGCGTGACTGTTTGAAAAAATTCGGCACCATGGTGGCATTCGGTCAGTCGTCCGGCCCGGCCACAGATTTCAAAATTTCCGATCTTGCAGTGGGTTCACTCCATTTGACCAGACCGACGCTATTCCACTTTGTCGCCGACCGTAGCTGGCTGGAAAATGCGTCAAGGACGTTATTTGATATGATCGGTACTGGCCGGATCAATATCGCGGTCAACCAGACTTTCGCCCTCGAAGATGCAGCCAAAGCCCATGATGCACTGGAGTCCCGTGCCACCACTGGATGCACGGTGCTGATTCCGTAGTTATTACAATGAAGGTTAGTCTAATGGGTACCAGAACAGCGACCTCAGCTCAGGGTTGAGTACTCTGTTGGGGTGCTCGCTTGCGGGCATCGTTTGCAGGGTAAATACCTTGCTTCCCTGTCGTGGGCCTACTGCGATCTGGTAAGTGGTCGAAGACCCATGTAATTGATGCATCGGGTCTTGCGCATCTTCAACTGTGTTTGCGTTGAGATAGCAATGATCGGCATCCCGCTCCAGAAGGCCTTGTCGTTCCAGATATCGGCCAATCCGTTTGGCGATGTGAGACACGAACGGCAGCAACTGTGCCCATGTGGCCACCTGCTAATATTATCTACCACCGAGCAAGGTTACTATCTGGTAGATTGTCATCTCAAAGTGCTGCCTAACCCGACTCAGAGACAGGCGAAAGTGGCGTGTATTTTGGTTTCGCATAAATCTCGACGCTTTTGAATGTCAGCTGCATTGCTTTGATAGGTGTTTCATACCATAATATACCCATATTTGGTACTATACAATGGATGAAACTCATGAGTAAAAACACTAGCATGACATTAGGCTCTCATTTTGATGAGTTCATATCAACTCAGCTTACCCTCGGACGGTACGGCTCTGCAAGCGAAGTCGTTAGAGCTGGACTAAGGTTGCTGGAAGACAACGCGACTAAGTTAGAAACGCTACGCCAGTTGCTCATTGAAGGGGAGAACAGCGGCTTTGCTGATTATTCTTATGACGAACTTATTTCTGAACTCGACAATGAAAGTCACTAATGCCACTGTTTAAACTTACTACTAAAGCAAAAAATGATTTAAAGAAAATTGGTGTTTTTACTGAAAAAAGATGGGGATGTTCCCAGCGAAATACCTACCTATTACAATTGGACGAATGCTTCCATCAAATCTCGGACAACCCATATATTGGTACTGCTTGCGATCAAGTTAGACCTGGCTACCGTCTAATACCACAAGGAAGCCACATAATTTTTTATAGAGTAGGCGCCCAAGATTTGGTAGAAATTTCACGAATACTACACAAAAATATGCTCCCAAAATATAAGACTGGAACGTATGACGTCTGAATCAGCGCCCGATTTTCTCGCTGAGATACATCGGTGCGTTGCATTCACGTTATCTGTTTTTCCGCGAATCCTGGTTCTCTCTTTTGATGAGCTACGGCAACAATAATTATCTCGTCTTCATCGATGGCATATAGCGCGCTTACGACCTAATTGTAACTTCAGCTTAGCGATTTGGTGATCCGACTGCATGCACTTTGTTGGCAAATTAATTCCGAAATGCTGCATTTATATTAGAGGCCGATTCTTTCGATACGAATTTTTGACAAGAATTTTTCCATATCGGAACGTGAAAATATCGCAGCCCGCAACTTCTGATCTTTTGCCATCAGCATTCGTGCCCGTGAATATCCATTCAGAGACACCTCGGTCTCCTTGCACGAAATGGTGAGCATTGTTCCACTGGGCATCTGGGAAATTTTCCCAAGATTTAGAGTATCCCTTCCGTACTGCTTCCGCACCCTCATAACGTGAACCACAAAAGTCTTCTCCTCCTGAGGATTCAAAGACACAATCATCAGTCATAAATGACATGAGATCATCCACATCATGACGATTCCAGGCATCCGCAAACGCCTCTAAAAATTCAACGGTGACTTCATGTGATTCATTTGTCATTGTTTATTGCCTCCGACTCGATAGATATGGATCTGAACCTTACCATCTAACGCCCGACTGTTGGGTGGCCTGCGTAGCGGGGCATCCCACAAGAGCCATATCTTTCAATCCAGAAAGGATGAATTAGTAGCCCCTGTATAAGGCTGCATATCTCAGAAGGTTCATCAGAGATATCTTTAAAATACTTTCTATATTTCTCGCCCTTGCACTGAACTACGTCTTCATTACCGGAGAGATCGATAACCCGGCGCATCACAGTGTCTGGATACTTACTATCGTCAGGCAGAATCATCATGAAACCCAGTTTGCATTCGACGCATCCAATGCCTCCCTTACGATGCAGTCGAGCCTGATCAGAGCGCGTCGGATTCTGTTGTTATTGATTTCAGACATGACCGACCTGTTGCTGGAACGGTTAATCGACGACCAGGCCCTGACCGCGCGGGTGGTTGAGATACTGGAAAATGTTATGGGACCGCTCAAGCCTCACATTCGGAGCATTACAGTGGATCGCGCATGGGCGTCCGGTTTGGCTAGCGACGTTTCAATTGATTCCCGGCACCGATCAGGTCCAGGCTTAAAAATTAACCCGCGGGCTGTTTGAACGGGTGTCCTGGCGCTATACTCCGGCAGTCCGAGATAGCCCCCTATATTGCTGTGCCTTTTCCCCTACCTGTCTTACAGACTTTTTTCACTCCCAACGAAATAACCCGCGGCAAATCCTACTACAATTCAGGCAGGGTCCATGACGTGAAAGTGCATGAAGACCAGTTCGGCGCTGAAATTTCCGCGTTGGTCGACGGCACTAATTACGCACCCTACGAACAGAACATCTATCTGTACCTGGATTCCGATATGGATTCGTGGGATGAATTCAGTATTGAGGGGGATTGCAGTTGCCCCATGGGATTTAACTGCAAACATGTGGCTGCGGTCGTGTTTTCAGTGGAAGAGCAGCTTGCGCCTGGTCGCAAGGCCGCGCAAAAGCAGTCGCCTGGCGGTTCATTTTCCAATTGGCTCGCGCAGACAACAAGTTCCCTGACCGAACCAACAACCGTTCAATCCTCCGCTGCTTCCAATCAAGTCCTGGTGTTTGAATTACACGTTTCCCATTTCAACCTGCCACAGAACCGGCTGAGCATTAAATCGGTTAAAACACGCAAACTGAAATCTGGAGAACTGTCCCAGGCTCAACCGAGCCAGGTTCAGTTGTTTAATATCCAGGGCGGGGAGCGCTTCCTTGCCCCCGGAGACAGTGAAATAATCTATGCATTACAGGTGTGCGCACGAGACCAGATAAACCGGGTTGGCTTTTTACACGATGGCATTCGTTTGTCGGGGCGGATTGGCACCATCGCGCTGGAGCAGATGTTGTCCACTAACCGATTCTATCTGGGGGATTATCGCGAGGGAAAAATGCTCAGCCCGGATGATCCGCGGGAGGGGACGTTTCAATGGCTACTCGATCCGTCCGGGGTGCAAAACCTGCGGTTTACCGCGGGTAGCGTGATTCATCATGTTTTTGACGTCAACCCTCTCATGGGTCTCACCCATCAAGGATTAAAAGTGTTTCCGATTCAGACCACGATGGAATCCAGGCAAATATTCCGATTGATCGGGGCGCCCCCGGTGGAAGCCGGTCAGAGTCTTGAAATTACGGACGCGCAACGTGATTCCCTGGAAAAATCCGACATTCCGGCGCCCGCTGCAATCCATACCCATGACATCGATATCGAGACGATTCACCCGATCCTGAAGCTGGGCATCGCGCGAGATTCTCAGGGCGAACCGTGTGATCGCGCCTATTCGATCAGTTTATTTGTCCAATACAATGACATGGAGCCATTGGCGGTACCCGGCACCGATCAGGTGGTCAGCCGGTTTAAAGACGGGACGCTCGAGCGTTGCACCAGGGATTTCGATTATGAGCAAAAAATCATCGACCTCCTGGTTACAGAGTATGCGGTTGCCGATTTATCGGAGTTTTTCCTGGGCAAGGTACCCGTTCCCGGTTATTTTGGTTTTGAACACTCTGTCGACTGGTATGAATTCCTCGAAGTTGGCGTTAAGCGGCTGGAAAAAAATGGTTGGTTGATCTTCGTTGAAGATGACTTTGATTTGACCTTCGACGAAGTGGATCAATGGCATGCAGACATCGAATATGGCGAAAATACCGGGTGGTTCGATCTCGCCCTGGGCATCGAGGTAGCGGGCAATAAAATTCAGTTGCTGCCCATATTGCTCAGCAGCTTCAAGGGCAGGCGGTTCACCGATTCATTGGAAATGTTACAGAAAAATCCCCAGGGTAAGCAACCTGTGGAGATTGGAAAAGGGCGACATATTCTGCTACCAAATGATCGCCTGATACCGCTACTGGAAACCTTTGTAGAACTGTTTGACCAGGAAACCACGCTGAGCGACGGTAGACTCCAGCTAAGCACTGCCCAGGAATTGCGACTGCTTTCCATTTCTGATCAAAACTGGGCATGGCGTGGTGGTAAACAACTGGAAAATCTGACCGAGCAGATCAACCAATTCCGCGGCATTAGCGCCATTGACGTCCCAAAAAGTTTCTCCGGAACACTGCGGGACTACCAGCAACATGGCGTCGACTGGTTGCAGTTTATGCGCCAGTTTCAGCTTGGCGGCATTCTGGCCGACGACATGGGATTAGGCAAGACCGTTCAGACCCTTGCCCATTTTTGTGTCGAGAAACAGCACGGTCGACTCGATAAGCCCAGCCTTATCGTCGCGCCAACCAGCCTCATGAGCAACTGGCGCAATGAAACCGCCGGGTTCGCCCCCACGCTTTCCCTATTGGTTTTGCATGGCGCAGAGCGTCACCAGCATTTCGCGCAGATTGATCAACACGATATTGTATTGACTAGCTATGCCTTAGTTGTTCGCGATGCGGAAATACTGTCGGCCCATGATTACCACTACCTGGTTCTCGATGAATCCCAGAAGATCAAGAATCATAAAACCAAGGCCGCCATCGTTCTGCAACAAGTCCGTTCGGCCCATCGGCTTTGCCTTACCGGGACACCAATGGAGAATCATCTGGGCGAATTATGGTCCCAGTTTCACTTCCTGATGCCGGGGTTCCTGGGCGATGAAAAGTACTTTAACCAGCAGTACCGAAAGCCCATCGAGAAATTGCAGGATCATCAACGTGGCGCGGCATTGCAGAAACGTATCGCGCCGGTCCTGTTGCGGCGAACCAAGGACCTGGTGGCCGGAGAATTACCCGCCAAAACCGAAATCCTGCAAAGCGTTGCATTATCGGGCGCGCAGCGGGACCTGTATGAAACCATCCGCCTGATGATGGACAAGAAAGTGCGCAAGGAAATCGCCAGCAAAGGGGTAGCCCGCAGTCACATCATGATCCTCGATGCATTGCTTAAACTGCGCCAGGTATGCTGCCATCCCGGCTTGCTCAAACTCAATGCAGCCAAAGGCGTGAAGGATTCGGCGAAGCTGGAAATGCTGTTGGGCATGCTACCGGAACTGGTGGAAGAAGGTCGAAGAATTTTGCTGTTTTCTCAATTTACCAGCATGCTGTCGGTCATCGAATCGGAATTAAAGAAATTAAAGATCAACTATGTCAAATTAACCGGTAGCACCAGGGACAGGGAAACCCCCATCCAGCGATTCCAGGCCAACGAGGTTCCCATTTTTTTGATCAGCCTGAAAGCGGGCGGAACCGGATTGAACTTGACCAGCGCGGATACCGTGATCCACTATGACCCATGGTGGAACCCAGCGGTGGAGGATCAGGCCACCGACCGCTCCCACCGCATCGGTCAGGACAAACCGGTATTCGTCTATAAACTGGTCACAGAGAATACCGTCGAGAGCAAAATATTAGAAATGCAGCAACGTAAACGGTTACTGGCAGAGCAGACTCTAAGCAAATCCAGAGAATCTACCGCGCCGCTCACCGAAGAAGACCTGCGCCAGTTGTTTGGATCCGCTGGGGGCTGAGCCCGAACCAGAGCGACCCAGTGCTAGCGCCACTGTTTCCAGCTCAATGTTTCTGCCATCGGCGGGCTAAATGATGGTGTATTGACGCACGCAAGAATTGGATTGCTCCACTGTTCTGACCGCCCGACCTCGAGGCTCGCCTGGCTAAAGTTGAATAGTATTGGCGACTTCGACTATAGGCATAATTTAATTTGCAAATTTGTGCCTTATCACCTCAGTGCCTGAACCGACTTGAGATTGACAGACGAAAAAGGTTAAATACGCCTATCTGGCTTTCTGCCGAATTCTCTGTTCCCTTCCCAACCAAATGTCAGCGAAAATTACAGCGTTAGATCCACTGATTTTTAATGCCCTCAAGGAAGAGCGCAAACGGCAGCAAAATCAGATTGAACTGATCGCATCAGAAAATATTGTTAGCGAAGGGGTGCTGGCGGCATTGGGTCATCAGATTACCAACAAGACGCTGGAAGGGTATCCGGGTATGCGTTTCCATGGTGGTGCGGAATTTGCCGATATTATCGAGCAGGCGGCCATCGATCGGGCCCGGGCGCTTTTCGGCTGCGAGTATGTCAATGTTCAGCCGCACTCGGGTACGCAGGCGAATCAGGCAGTATTTTTTGCTGCCCTGAAACCGGGTGACAAGGTGCTTAGCCTGGATCTTGCGGCTGGCGGGCATCTTAGTCACGGTGCACTACCGAATTTATCCGGACGCTGGTTTGAAGCCCATCACTATGGGGTTGAGAAACATAACGGATTGATCGACTATGACAAATTATTTGATCAGGCGGTAAATCTGAAGCCTGCATTATTGATAGCTGGTGGCTCTGCGTACCCAAGACAGTTTGATTTCCCCCGAATGCGGGAAATAGCGGATGCTGCCGGCGCGCTGCTGTTGGTGGATATGGCCCATATCGCGGGTCTGGTTGCCGGCGGTGCTCACCCGAGCCCGCTTCCCTGGGCCGATATTGTCACCTGTACCACTACCAAAACCCTGCGAGGCCCCCGTGGTGGCGTTATCCTGAGTCGGGATAATATCTGGGCCAAAAAACTACAGGCTGCAATATTCCCCGGTGTCCAGGGTAGCCTGCATACCAATGTGATTGCGGCCAAGGCAGTGTGTCTCGGTGAAGCTTCACAATCCGAGTTCCAGTCTTATGCCAGGCAGATTGTAGAAAATTCTAAAACCCTTGCACAATGTCTGGTTCAACAGGGGGTGAATCTGGTCAGCGGCGGGTCCGATACCCATCTCCTGTTGCTGGATTTATCCGGGAGCGGTTTAACTGGCCAACAAGTGCAGGATGCGCTGGCCCGGATTAACATTACTTCAAACAAAAACCCCATACCTTTTGATGTCACGCGACCATCGGAGTGGATGGGACTCAGGTTGGGTGTGGCAGCGATTACCACGCGTGGCTTTAGCCAATTGCAAATGATACAGCTTGGCAATATCATCGCCGCCACCATTGAAGCCTGTCAGGCGGGTGGTGTTGAGCAAGTACTTGATTCTCATCGTCAGCAGGTAGCGGCACTATGCCAGCAATTTTCTTTACAGGATGCAATTTAAAATCCTTGTCAATAAACAGTAATGTCAACACCCCATAAAAAACCTTCGCCATTGATCGAAATTCTGGTCAACGTCGTCATCCCTTCGGTTATCCTGATGAAGCTCAGTTCTGCCGACCGACTGGGCACGGTAAATGCCCTGTTGCTGGCGCTGGCATTTCCAATTCTATACGGTGGTTATGATCTGGTCAGGAATCACAAAGTCAACTATATCGCGATCCTTGGTCTGGTTAGCGTACTTCTGACCGGCGGTATTGGGTTGCTGAAACTTGATGTCAAGTGGCTGGCAATCAAAGAGGCAGCTATACCTGCAATCATCGGCCTGGCAGTGATTATCACCGGTTTTACCCGTTCACCATTGGTCAGAAAGCTGATCTTTAATCCTCTCATCATGGCCACCGAAAAGATTCAACACCGGCTTGCCGATAGCGGCATGGAAGATGCATTCGATCGGAAACTGAAATTCGCCAACCATTGCCTCGCGGGAACATTCGTTTTTTCCGCAATCATGAATTTCCTGTTGGCGAAAATGATTGTGACAAGTGATGCAGGTACGGTAGCATTCAATGAAGAACTGGGAAAGATGACGATCATGAGCTATCCGGTCATCGCGATTCCATCCATGATTATGTTGCTTGGTATTATGTGGTATGTCATGTCGGTGATAAAAAAACTCACTGGTCTTTCCCTTGAGGAAATTTTTGATAAAGAAAATTAGCCGATTTAAAGTAAGCAAAACCTACTCCTGATGACATGATTTACCTTCTCCGTCACGGCGAAACCGAATGGAATGCACAGCTTCGCAAACAGGGGCTGGATGATTCCCCACTGACCAGGACTGGTCGCGCCCAGGCGAGCGCCTTTGCCACTGTTATAGGTCAGCAGATTGCCGGGGCTGATATCGAGCAGGGCAATGTGAAGTTGTTCGCCAGCCCTCTTGGGCGTACCCGAGTGACTGCCTGCTATTTAATCGATGCGCTCGACATCCCTGAACCTCATATCCGGTATGACCCAAGGATAATAGAATTCAACTATGGAGAATGGTCCGGGTTGACCAATGACGAAATTGAACAACGGTATCCGGGGCAACTACAGGCTCGGGAAAACAATAAATGGGATTACACAGTACCAAATGGTGAGTGTTATGCTGATGTGGAGGTAAAAGTTGAACACTGGTTCAATGATTTACCTGCAGACAAAACAATTATTGCAGTAACCCACAGCGTCGTCAGTCGCGTCATACGCGGTAAGTATCTGGGTCTACCCAATCAGGAAGCAGGGCAACTGGAGCATCAACAACACCTGATCTTTAAACTTTCCGATGATCAGATTGAGACCATTGATGTCAGAAGGTTTATGACGGAGGGTTCCCATTGAAGGTAATTCTCGAAATGGGAACTATGTCGTAGAACTTCACCAGCATTCGATTGAAACCGGGGGGTGTTCTCAATTACAACGGACCCAATGGAATGGAACAGGGATGCTTAATTACGATGAAATTTATTGCCTATCCATCCAAATACAGCAGTCAGCTTCCCATTTGTTTATTCCATAGTTTTAATCTTCCATTGTTGCGATGGGATCAATCAGTTGCTCGCCTTCATGGGTGGATTTGTTAACCGCTTTGCTAACGGGATGAAACGCCAGCCTTTCAATATTTTGCGGTTTTACCAGTTCATCAAAAACCACCACGCCGTCATTTAACCATTGCTCAGCCTGATCGAACTCCAGCATCAGCGGCATACGGGTATGTACTGCAGCCAGCTTGCCATGAGAAGGCCGGGTAATAATGGTGCAGGAATAGAGTGACTGGTCACCCTTTTGCCACACCTCCCATAACCCTGCCATCACCAGTGGTTCACCGTTAGCAACATGAATAAACCAGGGTTGTTTCTGCCCTTTGGTGCCTTTCCATTCGTAGTAGCCAATAGCAGGGATCAGACAGGTTTGTGATTTATTCCAGGCATTGCGGAAGGCGGGTTTATCAGCTACCGATTCCGCCCGCGCATTAAAAGTAGCATATTTCGAATTGGGCTCTCTGGACCAGGAAGGTATTATGCCCCAGCGCATGGCTCGGCCTGACGCGGCTCGGCCAGACGGGGCTCGGCCCGATAGGGCCTGTCCTCGTTCCGCAGTAAAGGACGGGATTATTTGGGTAGGTGCGATGTTGTAGCCAATGTCGGCATCTTGCGGCCAATCTTGCAACAATTCAGCCCACTGGCCCATTTGCTTTACATGGTTAGCGTATCGACCACACATCGAAATAATTTTGTTGTACGTTCAATCTATATTCTGAACCGAATTGAATTGGGGCGAATCGACAAATGGGGATCAAGTCTTTGGCAGCGTATTAGCTGGATCGTAGAGTGCCTTGCATCCCACTGCTTCGACCTTGAGTGGAAATTGTTCTCCGAAATACTCCATGATCAGTTCGCGCCCTTCCTCGGCATAATTCCGCGGCAGATAGCCAAGGGCGATATTCTTCCCCACGGAAGGGCCATAGGCGATACTGGTGATATAAGAACGTCTTCCTGTCTCATCGATCAGCACTTCATTGGTCACCGGGTCAAGAATGGGCCACTGTCCAACGGGATAGCGGGCGACACCTTTGGCATCCACGTTATCCGTCATGGTCATGGTGCACAGGTAGGCGGGTTGATGGGTGCGCGCTCGTTGGGTGACATAGGCAGCTTTGCCGTGAAACTCTGCTTCCTTGACTCTGGGCCGGGCGAGATCCGCCTCAATAAGGTTGTACTCGGTTAACAGATCTGCGTTCTGCAGCCGCAGACTTTTCTCCAGGCGTCGCGAGTTGGCATAGGTCTCCACGCCGACCGGTGTTGCCCCCTGTTCAAAGATCAAATCCCACAATGACAGTCCGTAGCTGAACGGTACGTGTAGTTCCCAGCCCTGCTCACCCACGTAGGAAATCCGAAACGCCAGTACCGGAATGCCTTTCAGGGTGATGTTCCTGGTGGTTGCAAAACCAAAACTACCAGCTTCCAGTTGTTCCGGTTTATCGGCAACTGCCTGTAGTATTTTGCGTGCGTCAGGCCCCCATAATCCAAGGCAGGCAAGATGATCGCTGCGGTCTTCGATGTATACATTCCAGTCCCGATCTTCCGCCATGCGCTTTAACCAGATATAGTCCCGGTGGCCCGCATCGGCGCCATCAATTACGCGGTATCTGTCTGTGGCCAGTCGAATGACCGTAAGATCGGCACGTATACCACCGAGGTGATCCAGGAAGTGGGTGTATATACCCTTGCCGATTGCGGTATCGCCCCCTACTTTGGCCACACAGACGTACTCCATCAGCGTTTCTGCATCGGCGCCAGTGACATCGTAAACCGCAAAATGCGACAGGTTGATCATGCCGGCATTTTCAGACATGGCAAGATGCTCGGCGTTGGATACCCGCCAGAAGTGGCGGTTATCCCATTCATTTTTTCGCACCGGCACCTGATCAGCATATTTTTCCAGCAGGTGTTCGTTGGCAGCGTACCCATGGGCGCGCTCCCAACCGGCCAGTTCCATGAAATAGCCACCGAGTTCCTGCTCTCGCGACCAGAAGGGGCTGCGACGAAGATTCCGTCCCTTGGAATAGGGTTCACGGCTATGGACCGACGGGTTGTATATCTTGAACGCGGTTTCGTAGCATCGATCGTGGATATAGGAAGGCGTCTTCTGGATCGGGTAATAGCGGGCCACATCGATACTGTGGATATCCATTTCGGTAACACCATCGGTCATCATTTCTGCCAGAATTTTACCGATACCAGGGGCGTCCTTGACCCATACCGATTCGGCGTACCAGAGGCCGCGGATATCCGGTGATTCGCCGATAGAAGGTCCACCGTCTGCGGTGACCTGTAGCAGACCATTGAAGGAGCGCTTTTCATCCCACCCCAGTTCTCCGAGGATCGGTGTTAGCTCGATTGCGCGTTCGAGCGGTTCCATAATCTGTTCGATGTCGAGATCACGCTGGGAAGGTGACAGACGGGCCTCGTCCTTCTCCAGCAGATCCTTTGGATGTACCAGCCGCGGATCCTTCTCTTCGTAATAACCCCATTCAATCTGGCCTCCCTCCGGTGTGGTGGGGTCGCCGGTATCTCGCAAATAGGCGGAGTTCCCCTGATCCCGCAGCAGTGGATAGCCAATATCCTTGCCGGTGCCCTCGAATTCATTGTAGGGGCCGAAAAAACACAATGGGTGGTCTACTGGCATGATCGGCAGATCTTCACCAGCCATTTCCGCGATGAGGCGCCCCCACAAGCCTGCACTCACCACAACGGTACTGGTTTCAATAGTTCCCCGACTGGTGTGTACACCTTTAATTTGGCCATTCTCGATCTCGAGACCGGTGGCGGAAGTATTTGCAATGGCCTGTAGTTTGCCCGTTGCCACCGCCTGCTCTACCAGAATGCCAGCCACTGTCTGGGACCGTGGTACAACCAGTCCTGCATCCGGATCCCACATGGCACCCTGGATCATGTCTTCTTCCAGCAGCGGAAATTTTTCCCTGGTCTCCTTTGCATCGATCATGCGGACATTGGTTCCGAAGGCCTTGCCGGATCCTACCTTGCGCTTGAGCTCCTCCATTCGTTCGTCATCATCGTGGCGTGCAACTTCGAGACCGCCGACTCGGCTGTAGTGACCCATTTTGTCGAAAAACTCCACACTGTACCTGGTGGTGTAACAGGTCAAATTGTCATGGGCGGTCATATAACAGAAATCCGATGCATGGGAGGTCGACCCGATATCGGTAGGAATTGACGATTTGTCGATGCCGACAATATTTTCCCATCCCTTTTCAATCAGATGGTGCACAATTGATGCGCCGACGATACCGCCTTGTCCAATGATGACAACATCTGCGCGAGAAGGAAATTTGGCCATGAATCGGGTCTCCGTTTGAAGTTGGTTAAGCGTTGGGTCTGGTTGTCAAACCATATATAGATTGCGCCCACTGTAACAGAGGAATCTGGGCGAATCCTAATGATTCTATCCTGCGATTTCCATTGCAGCCAGCTCGTAGAAGATTATAAGCAGGTGAACAGAGACAAAAAAACGTATAACCGACATGGTATTCTCCTGTGGCGTCTCACTAAACGGGTGAGATTTAATCCGCCTCAAACTGTTCCGAGGAGTAATCGCTTTAAGGGGCCATGTACAAGCAGGGTTTGGTTTTGTGTGCAGCCTTCAGCATATAAAGTTTTCTCTCCCGGGTGATAGACTGGACGCCCCAATCTTTCATCGTTCACTCGCTCGAATCACACAAGGCACCTTGCAGTGTTTTGAGAGCATTCAATTCTCACTGGTATGTTGCATATATTTCGCCATTATAACTACCGTATCTATGCCATTGGAAATTCGATTTCTCTGATTGGTCTGTGGATGCAACGCATTGCAACAGGGTGGCTCGCCTGGGAAATGACCGGATCGGGTGCCTGGCTTGGGGCAATCATCTTTGCTGATTTATTCCCCACCGTTATTTTCGGTCCTGTCGGTGGCGCAATGGCTGACCGCTGGAGCCGATTAGGCATACTGAAAGCGGGCCAGTATCTGGCGATGGTGCAGGCAATTACCTTGTTTTTTCTCTTGATCAGCGGCACCCTCACAATATGGATATTATTATGGTTAAGTATTTTTCTGGGAACTGTAGCGGCCTTTAATCAACCGGCGCGAATTTCCTTCTACCCCGCACTTGTTCCCCGGGAAGACCTGCCCATGGCGGTGGCGACCAATTCAGTAATTTTTAATCTTGCACGTTTCATTGGTCCAGCAGTTGCTGGTATTACGATCGTAAATTTTGGAGTTGCCGCCGCTTTTGCCGCCAATGCCCTTAGCTACGTGATCTTCATTGCAGCTCTTTCACGAATCCGGTTAGACTCGAACAATTCCGGCGAACGAAAAAATACCAGATTGTTGGCAGACCTTCGAAATGGATTCCGTTACACGGTATCTCATGAAGGAATTTTTACACTCCTGATTCTTCTTTTTGCAACAGGTATTGGGGCGCGGCCAATAACCGAGCTGCTACCTGGCTTTGCCGCTATACATTTTGCAAGCGGTGCAGAAGGGCTTGCCATTCTGACTTCATCCGTCGGTATTGGGGCTGTCATCGGGGGTGTCTGGATAAGTGGTCGGGGAGGCTCGATTTCAGTGAAGCTGGTGACACTTGTTGCTTCGATAGTTTTGGCAATTTCAGCCGCGCTATTTTCATTCGCCCATAGTTTCTGGATTGCAGTTCCACTTCTTTTAGTTGTAGGGGGTACGATGGCTGTTACCGGTATTTCTACCCAGGTCTACATTCAACTGGCGGTGGATGGAGAAATGCGCGGACGAGTAGTCAGTATTTATGGGCTGATCTTGAGAGGTGCTCCGGCCATCGGTGCGCTCGGTATGGGAATTGCATCTGATTATACAGGACTGACCTGGCCGGTAGTATTTGGAGCCGCTATCATCATTGCCGTAGGTGCCTGGGTACGCACACGTTTGGCAACTTCATCGGTGGGCCCGGTAACTACGCGGTGACTCCGTCGGTACTGAATCCATTAACCCGGGTTGCTATAATCAGCAGTCGGGACTCCGGGTAACTGACCCCGCTTTCTTTAATTGAAGCAGAAGACTTAGATAAAACTCCTCTAAAATGGAAATTGTCCTTTCGACCAAAACCAGCAACAATAAGCAACAGAAGGTTCTAAACCAGCTCTGGCGAAGGCTAAATAAAAAACGTCTGCGAAATGAAAAATTGGAGGCGGATCTGGATAAATTAATTCAGGTATACCAAAAAAATGTCTTGCCGGTTCAAATGGATAAAGTGCTGCCCGGGATTATTGAGCTGACTGAGCGGTTGATCGTCCTGTTATCCCGGAAAAGTTTGCCCCAGTGGCAACGCAGAGAGCTGTGTAGTTGGATTTGCGAGCTAATTGATGATGCAGGAACATTGGATGGATCCAGGGCTGAGCAACTCATTCTCCGCTACGATACCACCGTTGCCGCTTTGAATGGCATGAGCCTGGATGAGATGAAAGAACAGCATCGAATCATGGAACAGGAGATGGATGAAATCTATGCGCAGACTGAATCCGAGGCCGGGTTTGAAAACGACCAGGATCCTTTCGGTGATCGAATTGATAAATATGTGGATTCTTTAAGATCAAAAGCCCGGGCTGCGCAGAATAGTCCAAATGTCGATATGTTTGGCTTTGCTGATGTCGATGGAATTATTGATCAAACAGAGGAGCAACTCCGAGGCGCAACAGGAAAATTATTCGAAGATTTTGATGAATTTGAAGAACTGGAAGATTTTGCGAATGATCCATGGGATCTCGATGGTCCAACGGAGGAAGAAATTCAAATAGACAGACAGTGGCTGCAGAAATTGTTTCGGCGCACGGCGCGCGTTTTGCATCCTGATCGCGATTCTAACCATGAAAATTATCAATCCAGGCATGAGGCGATGACCGCACTGTTGCAGGCACGTAAAAACCAGGATGTGGTTACCATGATCAGTCTTTACGCTGAACACGTCGGTGACGGGGAGCTTGATATCGGCAGCGCGGATCTGGAGCGGATAACCCAAATGTTAGAGCGACAGGAAGAAGACCTGGAGGAGAAATATTACCAATGTATTGCGCAGTCACCTGTCCATGCCATGGTGTATGAGTCACTATATGCTGCAACCCGTAACGGCCGCGCTAAAAAACTCAGGCAGTGGATACAGTCTATCCAGAAAGAAGCCAAAGCGATGCAAGAGCTGACGGGTTATCTTCGTAATCTGACGAATTTGAAATCTGCTTTGATTGACCGGGAAAATTCCAGAAAATCGATGTTCGGGATGGACTTCGAACATCTTTTTTAGCGTCCTGTTATGAAGCACCTGTTGAGAAATCAG
>CAYOGN010000074.1:0-7221 GCA_964403545.1 uncultured Gammaproteobacteria bacterium | reverse complement strand
ACCGCTCCCCCCTGACTGACACCCATCAATATAATCCGGCCGGGATCGACCCACGGTAACTGTTCTATCAGTCCCAATGCATAAGCCACTTCTTCCTCACGCTTGGAAAGGGAAAGGGGATCCTTGCTGCAAGTGCGCCCGGGACGGGCAAAACTGTCCGGTTCAAATACGCCATAACCCATTTTGATCAATAACAAGCGAAGTGGCGCAGGGCCGCGGGCGAGTCCGCTACATCCGTGTAACATGAGCACCGCCGGGGCTTTCGCGCCGGGGCGGATCTGTTTTAGCGCCACCTCGGTCCAGGCTGGATTATTAATTCGATCCGCATCGGTATGGGGGTAACCATACCAGTAGGGCGAATTGTCCAGTGTAATGCTGGCGGGAACAGTATGGAATCCCCACAACCAGGTCGCCTTTCGTAACAGCTACTCAATGCTCACAGGGGAAGCCTGGATAGATAAAGATCTGTTCTGTGTCAGGTTCCCCGGCAACTTGCTGGGGCGAGATGATTGTGGTCCCGTTTACCGTAATCCAAAGGGTACTACTGAACAGAGAAACGAGTATGCGCGAGTGGCACTGGGAAATATTTACTATTTTTCCCTGAAATAAAGTGTAAAGTGGGTCAGGTACTATTGAATTTTCAGTTTCCGGGGCATGGGATAGTAGTTATTTCCGGTGGTGCAAATGTTTTGAACCAAATAGCGAGCTTTCAGTCATAACCCGGAATACGATCATCACCGTGGTATTCAGGATCAGTGTTACAGGATCAAAAAATTGGAACCATTGTTAATACAAAAATCACTCGTTAAATTTATAGCCATTGTTGCTCTGCTTATACTTGGTAGTACGTCAGTCCGTGCTTCGTCTGAAATATTTACTGCGTTCTTCAGTGATCTGGCAGTTTCCGGTTACGATGCGGTTGCCTATTTTGTGGACAACAAAGCTGTGAAAGGAAATCCAGGCTTCCGTACCGATTATAAAGGTGCAACCTGGCAATTCAAAAATAAGGAAAACTTACGCAGTTTTCTCGCGGACCCGGAAATATATGCGCCACAGTATGGTGGTTATTGTGCCTGGGCAGTGGCGCAAAATGAAACCGCAAGTGGAGACCCGGAGTTGTGGACAATACATAACGGCAAACTCTACCTTAACTATGACACTGATATTCTAGACAAGTGGCTGGCGGATAAGGAGGCGCTCATTATAGAGGCAGACAAAAA
The DNA here is from genome assembly GCA_964403545.1 of uncultured Gammaproteobacteria bacterium. GTDB lineage: Bacteria > Pseudomonadota > Gammaproteobacteria > Arenicellales > Poriferihabitantaceae > VYFG01. The sequence continues at coordinate 6,001 of CAYOGN010000074.1, read as the reverse complement.
CTGGCCGGGGGTATTGTGACAGAATCAGCTATTTCAAATACTTCCCGTTCTGATCCCCTGGTGGAGGACATTTAGATGCAATCTAACGTAGATGCAATCTAACGCAATTAAAGACAAACTGATTGCCATCGCCAGCTGGTGCGCAGTGATCTGGATGGTAAAGGTATTCCTGTCCTCTTTGCCATACAAATTCAGCAGACATCCGGATACGGTACATATATTTGACACTATTGGAACCTGGATGAAAGGGGTGCTAGGAAACACCGCAGGGCAGCTATTTATCGAGTATGGCTCCTACGGAGTCGGGTTGATGGAGTTAATAGCTTCCATTATTTTGCTATTTCCAGCACTACTATTTGTTCTCAAAAAAATTAATCTGGTTGATGATGTTCCAGCCCGGTATGGTTTTCACGCTATCGGTGGCATGCTGGCAGGCGCCATTATGACTGGCGCAGTATTCTTTCATCTCGCTACTCCTCTCGGAATTGAAGTGCTTCACAATGGTAAATCCGATCACGGGTCATTATTTTATGCGGCGGTTTCAGTCCTGATTCTGGGCTATGCCCTGGGATGGACCAGCTTTACCCGGTGGAGGTCTTCTCAATCTGTTTAATCCGTGTTCCAGATATTGCACCATTGTAGCGTGACAATATCCTGAAGCGGCGCAGTGTCCCCGCGCCCCGGCGCGAGTCCGGCTCTGATGGATGCAAAGGGTATATGCGTCGTCAAACCAAACCCATCAACTACTCACGTGAGCTGCCGCTGGCCCAGGGCATCATATTCGATTTCTAAAAGGTCATTCGTCAAACCGGTTTAAAAAACTGCTGTGCTCGAGCCTGGCAAAGTTGACAGGCAGGTAGTCAAGTTGCCTTATAAATCAGGTTCCCTGACCAGTTGCCTGTGGTTGCGATAGTTGTTTCACCCAAAATACGGTTGCACCTGCTACCCCGACCGGCATCACAAAAAAGTTGACTATAGGGATTATCATCATGATCGTCAGCATGCCACCAAAACCCAGTGCAGCGCTCCTGTTCTTTCGCAGCAGGCTTAATTCCTGCTTGATAAAGAGTTCATGATTACCCATCGGATAATCAGTGTATTGCAACGATAGCATCCAGGCACCAAAAATAGCCCAGGCAAAGGGTGCAATAAAATTTACCAGCGGTATAACACTAATGATCAGTATGACCGGCAACCATTTAAGCAGATACAATACCTTTCTGAATTCACTTAACAGGGTTTTTGCGATGGTGCCGATAAATGCCCGATAGCCCTGAAACTCAGGCATGACTTCGTTACTTAACTTTTGTTCGACACGCTCAGCCAGCAGGGAATTGAAAGGGGAGGCCAGAAAATTCGCAACGATGGTAAAGGTGTAGTACACCGCGATTAAAATCAATAAAGCAAACAAGGGCCAAAGCAACCATTGGATCCAGGATAACCAAACGGGAAGCCAACCAGACAATTGAATCATCAGCGCATCGAACTGAGACATTGCCAACCAGACCGCCACAGAAAACACACCTGTATTAATCAACAATGGAATGATTACAAATTGTCGAATGCCTTTTTTACTGATCAGTGAAAAACCACTGAATGCGTATTGCGCACCGAGAAGAAACTGTTGAATCATTTTATCTGCCTCAGCGAGATTTTTTTATCCAGGTGTCTGGTAAAAAACTTTAAATCGATTACCATAGGGGTCGCAGATTTTGAATCTACCAAATCCATTGTTGAATCATAGCTTGTTCAATCACGAATTGATCAGGGATTCTTTTAATATTTCCCGGAGAACTTATGGCCATCGAAGAAGGCAAATCCGCCCCCTCATTCTCACTGAAAGACCAAAACGGTAACACTGTTTCCCTGAGTGATTATACAGGCAGCGATGTAATTATTTATTTTTACCCGAAGGATGATACGCCGGGTTGCACCAAACAAGCTTGCGGGTTTCGCGACCTGTGGTCTGATATCACCAAAACTGGTGCAATTGTTCTTGGTGTTTCCCCGGATGATGCGGCGTCTCACATCAAGTTTATTGAAAAATATAACCTGCCATTGACGCTTTTATCTGATCCGGATAAAAAAATGATGACACAATATGCCGCTTATGGTGAAAAAATGATGTATGGGAAAAAATTAATCGGCATCATTCGTTCTACCGTATGGATTGGGCCTGATGGAAAAGTGAAAAAGCATTGGCGTAAAGTGCCGAGTGCCGCAGCCCATCCTGCAAAAGTGTTGCAATTATTACAAAATGACTAGCACGGGATATTTGATCCACTATTTCGTAATGTTTCTCAATCGCCTATAGGAAAAAGTTTGCAGGTATCGTACAGCGGAATGTCGTTTAACTGACGGTCATATTTCGACCCAAAGATATTTTGCCCGCTCTACCGGATTTAAAAGGCAGGGTTATGAATTTGATAGATTACTACGGCTGGAGGAGAATCGACCCTTGGAGAGTTTCAGGGAAATTTTGCAAATGTAAAGTTTCTGAAGCCATCGGATACAAATAACACAGGTAGTTGTTCCCCGGCAGTAATGGATACTACGGCGTCGGAAACATAGCTATCCAGTTCTTTGATTTTGATCAAATGATCCGGAGTAAGATCTGCCTTTCCCATCAGGCCCTGGAGAATCGCGTAGGTAAATACGCCGTGACCGAGATCTTTGCGTTCCTGTGCCAGTGTTACCCGGTCTGTGGATGTAAACACGACAATATTGGCGTCAGAGCTGTCCTTCACCAGACGCTGATTGAATGCGTTACCGGCATGACAGGTATCTACAAGCAGAATGCGGCGACCTGCGCTATTGACGAGTGCCCGTTGCAGGGTCCGCCAGTTGACCACCGTGGTTTTTACAAGTTTTTCCTCATCGTCAATGGTGGTTTCAGTGGGCAAAAAATAGTATTCGCTATTTTCATTGACGCCGTGCCCGGCAAGGAACAGGATTACGGTGTCTCTTGGTTTAGCATTAGTGAATAATTCCAGGGCATTTTCAATATTCACTCGGCTAGGGCTGGTATAGCCGTCTGCCAGCAGTACACTTTTGACCTCCCGGTATAATGACCTGGACTGTTTTATCAGCAGCGCGTGAAAATCAATTGCGTCCGGGGCAGCAAATTCCAGATCGCCTGACAGGTTGGAATAATCATTGACTCCCACGGAGAGTAAATACAGTGTTCCCCTGGTATCTGTGGAGCTGGATGATTCGGCTGAATATTCAACCAGTAGCTTCTGACTGGATTCACCAACTTGATTCTGCGCCACAATTTCAATCAAGTTGACTCCGACATCAAGTGGAATATCAAAATTTGCCAAACCGTTAGGTCCGGTATTTTTGGATTCAGCTGGTCGGTAAATGGGTAGTTGGCGTCCGTTGACCGTGATAACAACGGATTGAGGCAGATCCGTGGAAGTTTTGAAAACCAGCTCAACAGGGATGGACTCCTGATTCACTTCGTCTCCGTCCTGAGGTGATACGACTGAGAACACTGGTGGACGATTGCCAGGATTTGAAAGCTGTTCGAGGCTGGATTCACTATCCGGTGCGAGCGCCAGCGCAGCTTCAATATCGCGAGTCTGGATCAGATTATCAATGATATCCGGCCGGTACATTCGGTGTTTTAATTGCGAAGCCTGGAGGAATTCAGGGACATCCTCACCGCGATTCAAGTGCCATCCTAACAGTTCGTCTCCATCAGGCGATGAGTCGTAGTGGCCCGAAGTACTCCAGAGCACCCAGCGCCTTTGATCAGTATGGGCAAACAGAGCAACTATTTCCCGACCATCTTTTAATCGAACCCAACGAATTGTACCGTCCGCCAGTCCAGCTACTAACCATTGATTATTGATAATGGTTGCATTGTAAACTGCACTGCCAAAAGATGTTTTCCAGATCTGTTCTCCTTGCCTGGAAAAAAGAATAAGAAAATCATTGGTCCCAATGGCAAAACTTTTTTTGTCCGGGGCAATACTGCACTCGGTCGCACCTCGGGTATCTGCCAGATTGTTCCCGTTTAGTGTCGCCGAACCATCGAAAGCCAGGCTGCCTTTGTCACCGAACAGATTTATCTGGATTTTAAGACCCCTGGCTTTACAACTCCATCGCGCTGTCTCCATTTTCTTATCTGTGCGACGATTGAGAAATCGCTTGTCCAGGGAAAAACGTGCCGGTAGTTTGCCCACCCAGTCATAGTTAAATTGTACGGTATTGCCATCCACGGAAAACTTGGGGCGGGTACCAATGGTAGCGAAATTTGGTGCCGGGGAGCTCTTACTGATGTTGAAGGATGCGTTTACCGTTCCGATAAAAGGATCGATCGCAACATAACCAATGCCGCCATTGTGCAAACTCACTAGTCGCGTAATAACATTTTTTGCTTCTGAAGCCACAGACCGGCGTTTTCCTTCTCCATTATCGCCCCAACGATACAGGTAGTTGACTGGTTGTTTTCGAGTTGTTTTGGTGGCGACCCCGAATAAAGTTGAAACTTTAGCCCCAACTCCCCCGGCATAAAGAAATTCGCCGTCGGAAGACCAGGCAACTTCCGGTAGCAGGCTGAAGATTTTTGTTTTCGGGGAGAATAAGTAATCGAGCGTGAGACCATCGAAAACATCTATTTTGTATTTGAGGGTCCTGCCAGTTGCGACGGAATAGCCCACTGCAATTTTTTTTCCGTCAGGGGAAAAGGCAACACCAGTTGGTTTTTGACCGGGTGGTAATTTAAACCACCTCTGCAACTGAAATTGTTGGTTATATAAGCGAATGTTATCGTCATAAGACGTTGTTACCAACCTGCCCGTTGAGTCAAAATCTGCACGCATTGTAGCGTCCAGATAATTATTGTCGGCAATGAACAACGTGTAGTCTTCGGTACGCCACACAAGAATACCGTTGGCGCCCTCCAGGGTTGCCACCAGGTATCTGCCGTTCGGGGAAAATTCCATGTATGCCACGTGATCAGGCAGATTCTTAATGACGCGAATACCTTGCCCGCTTTCGACGTCAAACAGATAAATAATGTGATTAAACGTGTGGCCACCGAGGGCCACGACAGATCCATCCGGTGAGATAGCTGCAGTTTTCACTGCACCAAGTTGACCAGGAACAATGGGCACGCGAAAGGTATTGATAAGTTCCCCATTCGGTAAGCGCCAGGCTCGAGCGGTGCCATCATCAGATGCCGTCACGAGAATGCGATTGGCACCATCCACTCGTATATCGTTAATACGGGCCGTATGCATACCCGTTTCAATTTTGAGTATTGGCTGGCTCGGAGGCGTCTGGGCTTGCGCAGAGGCAACTTCAAACACCATCATAAATAGCAATAAGTGAAATTGTAATTTCATCAGCGTATTTTGCAGCATTAATTTGCAGCGAGACAATGCCTGACTCAAATACTGACAGAAAAATTTATCCGCCAATTTTATGTAGTTGCTGCGCTAACCAGTCAGGGACAGTCTCTGTGTTATAAGATTCTCTCTCTCGCTAAGCTACAACAATTGTATCGTATGAATAGGGATCGTGGACTTGCATGATCTGGCTTCCCGGCATTTGAGAATCATCAGTGGCTTTCCCGGTCCAGAGAAATTCCAGTTTGTACTAAAAGCAACAGGCAGCAGAATTAAACACCATCGCATTAATGTCCATGATTTCAGCCACGAAGTGCTGGGACATTTTGATCTCATATTGTTTGCAGGCGTGCTTTATCACTGTAGGTATCCCTTGATTGCGCTAGAGAAAATACGTTGGGTAACAAAAGGTACGCTTATACTTGAAACGGTTACCTTGATTCTCGGGGTTCATGGCAATGAGCCTTTGATGATGTTCTTTTCCGCTGATGATGTAGCGGGTCTCAGACACAGTACCGTACGGGAATGCCAGCCCCTTTTCACTGGTTTGTTCGCACTATGATGAATAAACCCGAAATCGTTCTCGAGTAAATAATAAGGCGGCAACCATAATGATTACCGCCTTATAATTAGCTATTACTGGG
>CAYOGN010000073.1:0-16205 GCA_964403545.1 uncultured Gammaproteobacteria bacterium | reverse complement strand
TGGGGGTGATTGCGCTCAACTGCAATCTCATAGGGGATATCATGAATCACGATCACACCGTAGAACAACACGATCGCAACAAAAAACAGCAAAAATAATGCAAGGTAGTCCAGAAACATTTCGGGAGATCAGGTAGGCCACTGTATAGTCCCGAACGAGTATAGTTCACAAAAAATCGTAACGCAATTTGCGGGGTTTCGATCCTCTGAACGGGTAATTTATATCTGCGTTCGTATATGTGGTGAACGCGCGTAGAGCGCCACCATTGGCAGTATGAGCAATCCGAATACAAACTGCTGGCTTTCGTAATCCAGTCCTATTCCAACCAGAAATGATGTCAGTACCTGCAGCACCAGCACTCCGATAACGGTATAACCATATCCACCGCGGCCACCGAGCAGGGAAGTGCCACCAATAACCACCGCCGCCAGGGTCATAAACAGATACTGGTCCCCGACACCAATAAACCCGCCACCACTCCATCCCAGCAACAGGGCACCGGTAAACGCGGAAACACACCCGCTTATGCTGTACATGGCAACCCAGTAACCACGTTCCGAAATAGACAAACGACTGGCAGAGGTGCGACTGCCACCCAGGGCATACAGATTTCTTCCCCATACCGTATTTCGCATTCCCACCACCAGGATAATTGCTGCGATGATCCAGATGATAACCACAGGTGGAATATCGAGTCCAAAGAAGACTCCGTTCATGGCGGCAATATTTGATAACCATTTGGGTACCACACCAAATACGTTGCCACCAAATGCGGTGCCGATACTGGTGAGAATCTGGGTGCCCCCTGAAACGGCAAAGCCTACACCAAGGGTCAGGATTAATGCCTGGCCCTGAAGGCGAAAACTTAACATGCCGTTGACAAACCCAATGCCGGCACCAATCAGCAGAATTGCGATAAAGGCGATCCATGGTGGTGTGCCCAGGGTAAATAAGTACATCAAACCAATATTCGATGAGCCGATCACAAATGGTATGGATAAATCCAGCCCACCGAGCAGTGCGACCAGTGTTTGTCCAATACTTGCGAGACCGAGAAAGGAAGCAAACACGAGCATGGATTTGATGTTCAGGGTGGACAGAAAGCCTTCAACGACCAGCGATCCGATGACGAATAGTCCGATGAGTACGACGATACCGATAAATGCACTTTTGTTGGTTTTGATTCTTTTGTTGAGGACAAATGCAATGATGATGAAGGCAATAAATACCAGTACCGAAATAACATTACGCCATTGAAAGAAATTATCGATAACAAATGCGCTGGCAATGAATGCGATAACCAATGCCAGTAAACCCCATGAACCGCCCCTGTTTCCTGAAATCAGTGTGCGAAGGTAGCCTGGTTGGTGTTCATCAACTGGTTGCTCGAACCTGCTGCCAGGCTGACTGCGGGACTTGGTGTTGCTGATCGCGATTCCATCTGCACGATATATCCAGCGTACCGAACAATGATGCCAACCCCAGAGTATCAGGGCGAATATGGCTACGGCATAGAATACGATGTGCTGCATAGGGACATCATCGGCCCGCCCCAGAATGGCACTGATCCCGGCAATAATTGCGGCGATGATGAAACCCAGCCATTTATAAAATGAATAGGCCGCTCTGTTCATGACTCTGACCATTGGCTGATCGACAAATCGCGGCCCTGTTTTATTTTATAGGTGCTGATGATATGCATGACATTGGGCGCAGAAATTATCGCAATAGCGATGATGGCAATGATTTGCCATAGTGGAACGCCGGTAGCGTAGAACATACTTCCCCATATCAACACCGCCAGGGCGGGTATTTGCCACAGTCGCCAGAAACTACGAAAGCTGACCTCACCCATGGCCAGGGTTAAAAACACATGTAACAATACGATAATGAAAGCACAGTATGCCAACTGGGTATGGATAGCCATGCCAGGTGTGTCAACATTTACCCGAACAGGGCCACGAAGTTCACCTGTAACTGGTTGCGTAGGTTCTGCCGTTACATTGAATATGGGAGAAGCATAGTTCACTGTATTTTGCGCTGTGGCAGTTTTGGTGGCCGGATCCGCTGGATCGGTAAAGAAATATACTGAAATTACAGCGAGTACTCCGATCAGCACAATAAATACGTTGGTGATATTCCTCAACTTATTATGTACCAATGGCGCGGTCAGGGTAAATAAACCGACGCCCACCAAAATTACCGCATAAATTTCTCCGGAAAACGTGCTGCTCAAATAGCCCTGCTCGAAGTCGTCGAAGAACAAAGCCCCGATCGTAATCAATGCCACTGCGGCGGCAAACAAAAATAGTGCAGTTCGTTTGGTGCGGACTGTCACCTGGGGTAACATTACCAGAATGATCAGCGAAGCAAGTAACACCACCCCGATCAGCACAAGAACAGCATCGGTAGTATAGGAAACCAGATTGGTGGTATCCCCTGCACTCAGCTCCATATTTTTGATGCCATCAATCCTTTCAAGGGCAAAAAATGCCGGTGCATAGGCATCCAGTCCACCAGCCACCGTCTGTTCCGGCGTTGTTGCCCCGGGATCTACCACAGGATCAGGATTAAAAATCAATCCAAGGGCCGCAATGGCCATGACGATCATAAAGGTAATCATTGATGCACCGGGATTCCTGAACAGGATACGGAATGCGTATACCACTGCAACCACCCCGATAAGGATGAAAAGAATATAGGTTCCGGCAGAATAGGAGGTACCGACTGCGGCGGCGCCTGATTGCGCGACGCCACCATCGGACAGGATGACAAAAGAAGACGAAGACACCCCAACCAGTGGTTGCAGCACTTGATCCATGGATGTATGGGTGATCACACCAAGGGCTATTACCGCCAGAATGACGAAGAATACCAGCGGCGAAAGATTGCGTATGCGTTTTTGAATATGCGGTACCGCTACGCTGATCAATAATGAAACTACCAACATGACCCCGTAGGCCATATCGGTGATAAAACTCTGCACCATGCCAAAATTGAAGGTTGAAAGTACGTAGGTAATCAAATAAATATTCAACGCGCCCAGGAGTGAACCAAACGCACTGCCTCGACCACCGGCGAGATTAGCACCCCCCAGTACCAGCGCAGTGACTGCCATCAGGGTATAGGTCGTACCCTGGGTCGGGTCACCGGAGCTGATCAGGGAGGTAAATGCAATTGCTGCAAGTCCGGCATAGACACCGCCGATTGCATGGGCGCCAAGACGGACCAGATTAATGGGTACGCCACTGGTATAGGCAGCACGCTCATCGGAGCCCATTAATCGCAGGTGGCCGAAAAATGCTGACCGAGCAATGATGTACCAACCGATCGTCGCTAGCACCAGAATCACCAGCATTGCCGAGAAGATCGTGGTACCACTACCCCAGGGAAACATCCAGTCCGGCGCTACCCCGCCGGGGCGGCGCATGATGATAAGATTGAGGCCAACCAGGGTAAGGTAACCACTCAATGAGACAATAATTGGTTGCACCCGGACAAAAATAATTATCAATCCCTGCAATAACTGGTAAGCAATGCCAACACCCATGGCATAGAGAAAAAATGCGATGGGTGAGTCCATAAAACCTGCAGCAAATAATTGAATCATGCCGACGTTGATAAATCCAATGAGCGGACCAATGGAAAGGTCTACTCCGGCACGGCCTGCCATAACGATCATTGTTAAAGCGTAAGTCGCCAATATCAATGGCGCGACGACGATTACGGCGCTGCCAATACCTGCGCTGGAAATTAAATTGGGTCCTCTAATGACGGCGAAAATCAATAATATGAAAAAGATAAACATTGGCACCAGCAGGTAGGTATTGGACCCGGAACCGGATTGCCTGGCGTCCACCAACCTCCCCGCCGTGTTTTGCTGATTACTATTGATTGCGCTCATATCTTTGAATCATACGTCCTGATTAATGCACCACAGTCGCCTAAAAGTAGCGGATCTTCATATTTTTTGTCTTTTTCCTGACTTTGGATTTCTGTTTGTCAAATTCAACGATTTTGATAAACCCCACATCGGCGCCGGTTAATGGTGAAAGGGCGGTGTTATCTCCTGAATTGTGGCTTTTTTCAGTGCCGGATTTCTGTGAGCCGAAATTTTTTGTCGATTTCGGTTCTGCATTCGCAGTGTTAATTTTTTCGGCGACTTGTTTCCCCCTGGATAAATCAGTTTCCTGATTCGGTGATTGAACTTTTTGACCAACTCGAACATTGCCGCGCAGGGTGGCGGTTGCTGCGGTATCGATCTCAAGGGTATCTATATCCCTGACCGCAACGCCATAGTCTTCCCGTGCGCCCTTGAGGGAAACAAGGCGGTTTTTGATATCCCGAACGACTTTTTCTACAGGGCGGTCAAACGGATCTCCATGTCCGCCACCGCCAGGATTCCTGTTTGTTGCTGTTTCTCCCGGCTGAATGGTGGCAATTACATTTTTTCGAACGATTTCTACATCATCTCCACGGGTAAATTCTACCCGGCCAACTTTGGAATCAATCATCGTTGAGTGCGCTCCCGCCGCACCCAATGCAGGTAAGCGCCGGCCTTCACCAAACATCACGAATGTCATTGGTTTATCAATGGGTTCCACTTCCCAGCAGGTTCCCGATCCACCGCGAAATTTTCCTGCGCCACCGGAGTCGGTCATCAAACTGTATTGATGAATGATGATGGGATAGGCGTGCTCGAGTAATTCGACATCACCTGATGACAATGCACCAAAACAGGACTGTGGCCCGCAGGCATGCCAGCCATCCTGTTGGGGAGTAGCCCCGGCACCGGAAATAAGGGTTGCCAGTACCATGGTTACGTATTCCTCATCGGTTCGTGAATCCCAACCGGCAATATTGCAACCATTGGTATGTCCCCATGATGCGCAAACTTTTGCCGGTGCAGCCTGCTCGAAGGCCAGGCGCACTGCATCGGTGAGAGTTTCCATTGGCGTCGTCGTGCAATTGACGTGGGGCGCCGGTTCCGCGGCATTGCATAATGTGCCTTTTTCGCCCATGTCCACGGTGACACATCGGTACAGGCCTTCATTGTAGGGCGGCGGCAGTTGGGCAAACATCATGACCCCCAGATAAACACCGGAATATGAATTGCCTTCATAGGAGTTGATGAAATAGGGCACCTGGGGCGGGCTGGTGATATCTATCTTGCAGGCGTCCCCGGTAATGGTCAGATGGGCGGTAATTTCCATGTCATCAAAACCATGTCCGGCATCTTCGAGTATGGCGGTACCTGAATAGTTGCCATCGGGGACTTCTCTGATCAACGAGCGCATGTGACGATCCGCCATGGAGAGCAGTTCATCGATGCATAGCTTTACCTGATCAACGCCGTATTTATCCAGCATATTGACCAGGTTTCGTTCGCCAACCTGACATGCTCCAATCAATGCATTGAAATCACCTTCCTGGTCACGCCGCGCGCGCATATTGGTCAGCAGCATATTCAGGATATCCTTACGGGGTTTGCCTTTGTCCCATAATTTAATAGGCGGTACACGTAATCCTTCGGCATAAATTTCCTTGGCATCCGGGTTGTAGCCCGCCGGTACCGGTCCGCCGATATCGGTCAGATGTCCCTTGCAAACGGTCCAGAATATGTGTTCACCCTGATAAAAGACCGGTTTGTACATACACATATCAATAATGTGGCTGCCCTTGTACTCGGGATCATTGTGCAGCAGCAAATCACCTTCGTGAAGATCGTCGCCAAAATAACCCGCTACTGCCTTCATCGCCGGCATCAGAGAACCCAGATGAATGGGAATGTCCTGGCCTTGCATGATCATTTCCGGGGTTGCGTTGAACATCGCTGTGGAATAGTCGTGGGCGAGATTAAAAACGCTGGAGCGTCCGGTTTTCTCCAGCGCCAGTGTCATCTCCCGCTGGGTGGTTTCGAGAACACCTCGAACCACGGATAATGTAATTGGATCGACTGGTGACATTGCTAACGTATCCTGGTAATCACGTATGAGGCACTCTTGTGCAGTTCAATTTGCCAGCCTGGCTGAACAATAATTGTTGCGGTTTCTTCTTCAATAACCGCCGGGCCGATAATCCGGTTTCCGGCGCTAATTTCTGCACCATCGTAAACGGCTACGCTGGTCGCTTTACCGTCGCCGGAAAAAATCAAGTCGCGTTGCCCCTTTAGCGCATTCTCAACGGCTCCTCCACTGCCAAGGTCGGCCGGGTTGGGACGCTCCACTCGGCCATAGAGGGTGCTTTCAATATTCACCAGTTCAACCGGATTGTCTCGCTCGGAATAGGTGAATAATTGCTCGTGACGGTCATGAAAAGCATCCTTGACCCGGGCAATAGTTTGCGCGTCTATCTTGAATGATTCGATATCTACGGTGCATTCGTGAATCTGTCCGACATATCGCATTTCCATACTGCGCTTGATATCGATGTCTGATTCGGAAAAACCATCTGACTTCAGATGATCAACGCCCCTGGTTTCGATTTCCTGAAACAGGGTATTGATACGGTCAAAGGCTTCATTGCTTTCCAGTCGCACCGGTATGGTCGCCATATAGTTATATTTGACGTCAGAGATTATCTGTCCGTATGCACAAAGCCCGGAACTCAGTTTCGATGCTATGACGGTATCAATGCCCATATCGGTTGCCAGCGCCGTAATATGTGCGCCGGTGGCACCACCGGCGGCAACCAGGACGAAATCCCTGGGGTCATATCCACGCTCCACGGATACCCGACGTATACCGTTTACCATATTATTATTAACGATGGTGAACATGCCATGGGCAGCTTTTTCTACCGAAATATTGAGTGGGCGTGCGATTTTTTCTTCGATAGCCCGGTAAGATTTATCGTAGTTCAGCGGCAAACGACCGCCTATCAGGCCGATCGGATTTAAATATCCCAATACCAGATTTGCGTCGGATACCGTGGGTTCTGTGCCGCCACGGTCGTAACAGGCGGGGCCCGGGTCGGAGCCTGCACTTTGTGGCCCCATTTGTAACAACCCCATATCATCGATCCAGCCGATGGAACCGCCTCCGGCACCCAGTGTTTCCACCTGGATCATCGGCACACCGATGCGATAGCGCAGAAAGTCTATATTCTTGTTGAGATTAGTAGTTCCGTCCCGGGCCAGAGTAATATCAAACGAAGTGCCACCCATATCTACGGTGATCACATTCTTGTGATCAAAGGGTTCACATACCGCAAGGGCTGCCTGGGGGGCCGAGGCAGGGCCAGAATTGATCGCATATACTGATCTGTCTGTCATTGCCTGACCGATGGCCAGACCACCGTTTGACTGAAAATACCGGACCGCATTGACGGCACCCAATTCACTGAAATAATTGTCTATGGCGTCGACATAGGATTTGATGGTCGGCGCAAGATAGGCATTGGTGACCGCGGTGGAGGTTCGCGTGTATTCACGAATTTGCGGATACAGTTCGCTCCCCACAGTCAGAACAACATCCGGTAACATTTCCCGAACAATTTCAGCTGCCCGGAGTTCGTGGGCCGGGTTCAGCACCGACCATATAAATGAAATTGCGACCGCCTCAACACCCTCGCTCTGAAATGCCAGGCAGGCATCCCGTACATCTTTTTCCACCATTTTGGTTTTGATTTCACCGTTGGAAATTACCCGTTCGCGAATACCGTGTCTCAGATATCGCGGTGCCAACATTACCGCTGGTGGATATTCAGGGTCGTATCGATAGCCGTCTTCTTTATGTCCCAATCGAATTTCAATGGAATCTTCGTGACCAGCGGTGGTGATCAGGCCGACCTTTGCGCCTTTGTGTTGAATCAATGCATTGAGTCCGACCGTGGTGCCATTGATACACAAATCACATTGTGAAACCAGATCCCTGGCGGTGATGGATGTATCTTCAGAAATGAGCTGCAATCCGTCCTTGATGGCCTGGGTCGGGTTGCCGGGCGTTGACAAAGCTTTATAAATTTTGATGGTGCCAGCCACTCGATCCGCAAGCACAAAGTCGGTAAAGGTACCGCCCGCATCGATGCCTAATCGGTATTTTGAGCGCATACTTGTCTGATGTCAGTTGAGGGTTGCATCGTTGCTAGTCAAAGTAAGAAATTTTGATTTTACTGCTTTCAGTTTCCTGCGACCGGACATCGTCATCAAATTCAACAACTCTGATTTTACCAATGTCTTTTGCGGTCAATACCTGCGGTTGAGTGGAAACGGTTTTGTTTTTACTTCGCTTTACAGGGGAAGGAGAAGGGTTTTGATTCGTGGTGGCTAGCCTGTCATTGTCGGTACCGGCTTCAGATTGAATATTCTGAATGGACGATCCTGAATCACTGATCCTGCCAAACATACCTTCCAGAATACCTACCGGCTCTACTTCGGCATCAACAAAGGTTTTAAATATACAGCCATTACGAAATACCGCCACACGGGAGCAGAAACCAATAAACTCTTCCAGTTCACTGGACATGTAAACTACAGAATTTCCTTCGCTGGCAAATTCGCGTAAATGTTTATACAGGTCTCGTTTTGTATCGACATCGATACCACGGGCCGGATCATTCAACACCAGTATTTTTGGATGCAATGCGAAAGAACGACCGATGATTACTTTCTGTTGATTGCCGCCACTCAGTGAAGTGATGGGATTGGATCTGTGACCGGTCTTTATGGATAATCGCTCGACTTCCCAGTCGAATACGTCCGATAAACCGATCCAGTCGATAAACCGTATTCCGGGCACCTTTGAGCTAACCGGATACAGCGGAATCAACAGGTTCTCGAATATGCTGAGGTTAGGCAGGATGCCTTCACGTTTGCGATCTCCGGATACGAATGAAATACCGTGGCGTTTTGCCTCTTCGAGATTTCTGATTGCAACATAGTCGCCGGATTCGTTGTCATTGAGTTCAGGGTAACCCGCACTTGCTGCTTCGATCCCAGCGAGAATCCGTACAAAATTGTCCTGACCGTGACCGTCGAGGCCGGTTATGCCAACAATTTCACCCTTCAGCAAACTGAAATCGAGGCGCTCACTTTGAGGCCATACTCGCAAATTGTCTGCTTTCAGCACCACCTTTCGACTTGCAGTTCTATGCGCTCGATCAGAAGAAGTGCCCACGGTTTCACTCCTGCCGGTCATCAGACTTAACAGATTTTGTTCGGTGATTTCGCTTTTTTCCAGTACGCCGACATCGCGTCCGTCACGCATGACGGTGGCACGATCACTGATTCTGATCAGTTCAGCGATGCGGTGGGTAACAATAATGATTGCGACGCCCTGGTCACGCAACTCTCGCATTTTGATAAACAGGCGTTCGGTGGAATCAAAATCAAGTGCAGCAGAAGATTCGTCAAGGATCAGAACTTTTGGATCACACAACAAGGCACGACCGATCGTGATCCAGGCTTTAGTGCTCAGGGGTAAATCGCCCGCGGGTAATAGCAGATCTACCTCCTCACCCGTTAGCTCGTGCATTAATGCACGGGCTTTTTCAAACTTTTCTCTGGCTGATATGGACCTGGTCCAAAAACTGTCAGCGCCAACAAACAGATTCTCTACAACAGTAGCTTCATCAGCAATCATGATTTCCTGGAAAACAGTTGCTATACCAATTTTGCGTGCTTCGGAAGGGGAGGTGGGATGATGTCCCAGAATAGAAAGCTTGCCCGAGTCCATTGGCAAGACGCCGGAAAGAACTTTGGCTAATGTGCTCTTACCACAGCCATTGCCGCCAACAATTGCGTGTATTTCTCCGAAGTTTGCGCTAAAAGAGCAACCGTTTAAGGCTTTGGTGACATCAAATGCCTTGTGTACATCTCTGACATAGAGTTCCCCCGGAAACGTAGAAAGCACCTCCGACACTTCGCCGAAGGTGCTTTCATGGTGTTCCTTTAGTGCCGATCCGTTTCCGCTATCCATTACTCCGGCACTGTAAACACAGTTTTAAGGTTTGAATTCTTCCGGGTTCGCAGGATTCAGGAAAAATTGATCCAGGTAATCAGTTCCACCCCAGGCATCAATACCAACATGTAACCAGTCAGTTGAATTTCGATCACAATTTTCATCAAGTGTCGCCTTGATATCGTCAAAGTTTGCAACGACGGTTGGCACCAGAATGGATTGAATTTTTGGACCCTGGCCCTGCATGGTTCGCATCATGATGTTCCAGCCTAGCTCAATATCATCTCCGGGAGGCCAGGTTTGTATGGCAGCGCTTATATATTCAGGATTGTTGCGCCAGTAGCATAATGCACCCAGTTCACCACCAATAGAGATCGGTGGAATTTCTCTGCCTGACTGTAGCAGCGCCTGCAGCACTCCGGTTTCACCGGAAGACTGTACTGCGATCCCGTCGAGTTGTTGCGGGTGCGTCGCCAGCCATTTTTGAAGCTCTGCCTGTGCCACCTGTGATGTCCACATATGGGCAATATTGCCTACAAGCTTGATATCGGGAGATTGCGCCAGACCATCCAGTACACCGCTGTTCTGTGAGTCTGATGCGGATGTTCCGGGAATGCCTTCGATAACGAGCACATTGCCTTTCTCGCCGATTTCTTCAGCCATCCAGCGTCCGACCTCATAACCAGCCTGATGATAGTTTACCGATGAGCTAACTGCGTAGGGGGAGGTAACGTAGCCGGTGAAAGAAAAAGTTGGTACCCCTTTGTCATAGGCATACTTGATGGTCTGATTCAATGCAGTTGGATTTGAGCAACAGATGATGATGGCATCAACACCCTGATCAACTAACTGACGCATCTGTTGAATCTGCAATGAATCTTTAAGATTAGACTGGGTGACGATAATGTCTTTCACCAAACCAAGCTCTTGCCACTTTGGCAACGTTTCGCTCAGCAATCGGGCCATCGCTCCCTTGCGCCAGGTGTTGCCGGCATAAGAACTGGCATAACCTATAGTCCAGGGCGGCTTGCGATCACTTTTCCAGTTTCTATAGATGCTCGCTTCCAGTGGTTGCGACGGATCTGTTAAATCCGGGTTGTAGACTTTGTCTCTGGTGGCGGCCGGAATCTCATCAAGCCCTTCTGAAAACGCCGTCACCGATAATCCAAGCGAGATTGTAAAAAACAAAATTTGCTGAATCGTTTTTCTCATCTTCATTTTCTCCATATAGTGGTGTGTATTTTTAGGGTCAAGTTTATATAGCATAAAGCGTAAACCCTAGTCAATAGACCGTATAATTATTCTAAAATACACCATAAAGTTATAGTTTATAAATTGATCATGACTATAAAAAACATGCAAGAATCTCTGCGATGTCAATGACCATTAGCATCAAATCACGGACTCAGTTTACACTTCGGGATTTTCCTGCCAACCACTTTACAAAAGGAATCACTATGGCTCATATCACTCCACTCGATTACCAACAGGCACCGGTGGCGTCACAAAAAGTCTTTGATGAAATCAAGGAACTTCGTGGTGTTGAAGATGTTAATAACTTCTGGAAATATCTCGCAAACCATCCGGCTGTTCTTCGTCGAACCTGGGATAGTCTTAAATCAGTGATGGCACCCGGCACCATTGATCCACTAACCAAGGAAATGATTTATATGGCAGTAAGTATGTCCAATGGTTGTGACTACTGTATCAATAGCCACACGGCCCAGGCCAGAAGCAAAGGAATGACCGAAGAAATGCTGGGGGAAGTGATCGCAGTGGTCGGTATGGCTAACGAGACAAACGCCCTGGTTGCCGCATACCAGGTAGAACTGGACGAAGGGTTGAAAAATTGAATTTAAAAATCGCACAGAAATACCAGCGATTAAGTTTAGCCGCGAAGGGTCTCGTTTGATGCGAATAAATGTGGCGTATCCGCGTTGTGTACCGGAAACCGCTCGACAGGCTGAAAGCAGCTTACGTGGGTATTTCTGGTAATCTTTAATCTTGGTATCAGACAGGAGTGAATAATGGGGCTTTTTGAGCGTTATCTTTCAGTATGGGTTGGCTTGTGCATCGTCGCAGGCGTGTGGCTGGGCAACCTGTTTCCAGGATTGTTCAGCCTGATTGCAGGGCTCGAATGGGCACACGTCAATCTCGTGGTTGCCATATTTATCTGGGTGATGATTTACCCGATGATGGTGCAGATTGATTTTTCTGCGGTTAAAGACATTGGTAAAAGGTCGCGAGGCCTGGTCCTGACCGTGGTGATAAACTGGCTGATCAAGCCGTTCACGATGGCAGTGATGGCCTGGCTATTCTTCCGCGTATTCTTTGTGAGTTGGGTGGATCCTCAATCTGCAAATGAGTATATCGCCGGTATGATATTGCTGGGTGTTGCACCCTGTACAGCGATGGTTTTCGTATGGAGCCAGCTGACAAAAGGAGATCCAAACTATACCCTGGCGCAGGTTGCGGTCAACGACATCATCATGATTTTTGCCTTCGCGCCAATCGCCGCCCTGTTGCTCGGCGTAAGCGATATTCAGGTGCCCTGGGGGACGCTATTTCTTTCGGTGGTGTTGTATGTCGTATTGCCACTCATTGCAGGCGTGCTTACGCGTAGGCACCTGGACTCCAAAAACGACCATCAGCGCCTGAATCGATTTATCCAAATCATGAAGCCCTGGTCCATTCTGGGCTTGCTGGCAACCGTGGTGTTGTTGTTTGGTTTTCAGGCCCAGGTCATACTCGAACAGCCCCAAACCATTGTGCTCATTGCCATTCCTCTGATTTTGCAAACCTATGGAATATTTTTTATCGCCTACTATGCCGCCAGAGCATTAAAGCTATCGCACGATGTGGCCGCGCCAGCCTGCATGATCGGGGCTTCAAATTTCTTTGAACTGGCGGTTGCGGTAGCGATATCCCTGTTTGGCCTGCATTCCGGTGCTGCGTTGGCAACTGTGGTTGGTGTGCTGGTTGAAGTTCCGGTGATGCTCTCCCTGGTGGCGTTTCTGAATCGCCATAGAGTTTATTGATTTACCACTCCGGAGCCTGGCGGCATTCAGCAGATTTTGGCCGATGCAGATAATGCGGCGAAAATTTCAGGGTGCTCCCCGGAGTTGCATACTCACGATCAATCAGAGGTGCTTGAGCAGAGATGCAATCTGCAGTAAGTCACGTTATGGAGTCTCCCGGGTTTCAATGGTTTCACCTTGATCCGGGCTCGATTCCGTTCCATGGTATTTCTCCCGCATGGCCTGAATGACTTTGAAAAATACCGGCACGAATATCGGTACCAAGATAGCCGCGGCGACCATGCCACCAAATACCGCTGTGCCGAGTGAGCGCCTGCTGGCAGCACCGGCGCCGGACGCGATGACCAGAGGAAGTACGCCGAGGATAAATGAAAATGCGGTCATCAGTACCGCCCTGAATCTCAGGTGGGCGGCTTCTACGGACGCATCAATGATACTCAGCTTTTTCTCCTCCCTCAGTTCCTTGGCAAACTCGACGATCAGTATCGCATTCTTGGTCGCCATGCCCATCAACAATACAATCCCTACCTGCATATAAATATCGTTCTGTAACCCTACCAGGGTCTGCGCCAGCGCCGCCCCGAGAATCGCCAGCGGTACCGACATCAGCACTGAAACCGGAATTGTCCAGCTTTCGTATTGGGCGACCAGAAACAGAAATACAAAAATCAGCGCCAGTGAGAAAATATAGATAGTCTGGTCCCCTGCCAGTAACTCCTGATAGGCCTGTCCCGTCCATGAGTAGGTGTAACCATCCGGTAGTGTGTCAGCGGACACATTTGTCATGGCCTGAATGGATTGCCCTGAACTATACCCGGGTGCCGGTGATCCGTTGATGACGATGGAACGATAAATATTGTAACGCGTGATGACGTCGGGCCCCAGCAGGGTGTTGGAGGTCAGTAAAGTTCGCAATGGCACCATGGCACCGGTTGTACTTTCCACGTACAGATTGTAGATATCTTCAATATTGTTCCGGTTTTCGGCTTCCGCCTGAACTTTTACCTGGAAGGTTTTACCGAATTTATTAAAATCGTTGACGTAGGCACTGCCCATATTGCTCGACAGGGCGCTAAAAATATTGGTCAGCGGTACGCCCAGAATTTTCGCTTTTTCCCGATCAATATCGAGATAGATCTGGGGCAGAGAAGCACTGAAACTGCTGAATACGGCATTCAATTCTGGTGCCTGATTGGCGGCAACTACCAGGCCACCCATTACAGCGGCCATATTTTGTGCCGAGGCGCTGGTGGTCGATTGCAGTACATATTCAAATCCACCGGTGGTTCCAAGGCCTGGAATTGAAGGCATCTGAAAGGGGAATATATTGGCCGACGAGAAAGCAGACAATTTGCCCCGTAAACCTGCTACCAGATTTGCTTCCTCCAGCGCCGGAGACTGCCGTTGTTCCCAGTCATCCAGCACCAGGATCAGCATGCCGGCGTTGGATGCCACGCCCTGCTTGATTAAACTGAATCCTGCCACAGAGATATAGTCGGCAACCCCCGGGGTAGATGCAACAAGCTCCTCAATATTTGCCATTACCGCCTGGGTACGTTCCATGGAAGCACCCTGGGGAAGCTGGATATCAATCATAAATGCGCCCTGATCTTCTTGTGGCACAAAGCCACCCGGGAGGCGTAAAAACAGAAACACCATGACCACAACCATGCCGACAAACAGGATCATAACTCGCCCGCTACGTTTTAATAAGCCCCCGATGAGGCCCTGATAGCGCAGTGTTGTTTTGTCAAATCCACGATTGAACCAGCCGAAGAATCCACGCTCTGATAAACCGGTGCTGCCGGGTTTCAGGAAAGTCGCACAAAGCGCGGGGCTTAAGGTCAACGCATTGATTGAGGATATAAATACGGCGATGGAGATGGTTACCGCAAACTGCCGGTACAGTTCTCCGGTCAGACCAGGGATAAATGCCAAAGGAACAAATACCGCCAGCAACACCAGCGTGGTCGCGACCACGGCACCCGTAATTTCTTTCATTGCCAACCGCGTAGCTGCCACTGGATCCAGTCCATTGGCCATATGTCGCTGGGTATTTTCCACCACAATAATGGCGTCGTCGACGACGATACCGATCGCCAGTATGAGGCCGAACAGGGTGATCATATTCAGCGAGTATCCCAACGCCAGTAAACCACCGAATGTTCCAATTAATGAAACCGGAATGGCGATAGAGGGAATAATCGTTGAGCGCCAGTCCTGAATAAATACAAACACCACCAGCACCACAAGGAGTACGGCGATCAGTAAGGTGGTAACGACTTCCCTGATTGAAGCACGGACAAAGCGTGTAGTGTCATAGGCGATTCGATATTCCAGATCATCCGGAAACTGCGCAGACAATCGCTCCATTTCCGCAATCACTTCATCTGCGACTTCAAGTGCGTTGGCCTCGGGCAGCTGATATATTGCCAGTACCACCGCCGGTTGACCGTTGAATCCGCCTCGGGCATCGTAGGTTTTGGAACCGAGTTCGACCCTGGCCACATCACGTACCCGAACCGTTGCTCCGTTCTCACCTACCCGGATGATTATGTTGCCAAATTCTTCCGGACTGCTAAGCCGGCCCAGTGTTTTAAGATTGTATTCAAACTGGGTGCCGGGAATCGCCGGAGATGCGCCCAGTTTCCCCGCAGCAACCTGTACATTCTGCTCCCGAATGGCTGCATTGACATCATCTGCGGTCAGCCCGAGGCTGGTTAGCTGATCTGGCTGTAACCAGATGCGCATACTGTAATCCTGAACTCCGAGGATGGATGCTTTACCGACACCACTGATACGCGCCAGTGAATCGGTCAGATTGATGCTTGCATAGTTGTTCAGATAAAGAGAGTCATAGGTCCTGTTCGGCGAAATCAGATTGACTACCAGCAACATATTGGTCGACTGCTTGGTTGTAGTGACGCCCTGTCGGCGCACCTCTTCGGGTAATTGTGATGTCGCCTGGGCAACCCGATTTTGTACGTTTACCGTATTGATATCTTCATCCGAACCAACGTTGAAACTGACTGTTAACGTGTATGAGCCATCATTGGCGCTATTGGAGGACATATAAATCATGTCTTCCACGCCGTTTATTTTTGATTCAAGGGGGCCGGCAACAGTATCGGCGATGGTTTCTGCATCTGCCCCCGGATAAAATGCACTGACGTTTACCTGGGGTGGAGTCAATTGTGGATATTGTGAAATCGGCAGGGCGACAATGGCGATCAGCCCGACCAGTACAATCAGCACCGATATCACAAAG
>CAYOGN010000072.1:0-18422 GCA_964403545.1 uncultured Gammaproteobacteria bacterium | reverse complement strand
CCGATATACTTGTCCAGGGTTCCATGTTGTTCAAATATGGGATGATTCATCACCTCAAGATATTCATTGAGCAGCTCTACCACCTTGGCGGGAGAGAGCTTTTCGGAAATTGAGGTAAAACCCTGGATATCAGTAAATATTACAGTTACTGGTCGTAATTCACCACCCAGCTCAAGCTCCTCCGGGTTTTTCAGCAATGTTTCCACAACCTCCGGACTCACGTAGCGCTTGAATGTTGAGCGAATAAACCTGCTTTGCTTCTGGCCTTTAAAGATAGCCCCGGCCTGGGCAAGGACGAACGTACACGATAAGACCAACCATGGCCCCACCATAGGAATCATTAACCCGTTGCGGTCAAATAAATAGAAACTGACCATCGTCCAGCTGGAAATGACCAATAAAAAAACTGGCACAGAAGCGATGGGTCGAAGGTGTAGCGCGCCAATAATTATCAATAGCAATGCGCACCAGAGCGCGACATGCAAAGTAGTTACAGGAAGCAAATGGAGGAACCTCTGATGCAATAACATTTCCAGAGCAAGGGCGTGAATCTCTACCCCGAGCAAAGCCCGGTTGTTGTTTTTCCGGGTACTGAAAGGAGAAAGAAAGGTATCCCCAAGGTCCTCAATTCCAGAACCGATGAGCACAATTTTGTCTTCAAATATCTGCTTCGGAAGATAAGCCACTTCCTGGGCGGAAAAATTCTGAAATGCTGGCGTACGAGAAGTCAGTGTCGAAGGTTCGGTCCAGAAATTCAACCTGATCCAGCCGGGCGCGAGACGGGTAGCCGGAAGCGCTGCAGTGGTAATTTCCGAACCGCTAAAAACAGAATAAATACGGGCAACAAGAGAACCCGATTCCTGGTCTGATTTTGCGACCCGCAGCCATCTTACAATATCACCCGAACCGGTTTTAACTTCGGAAAAACCCACCAGGGGATAATGCTGCAAAGCAGCCATCAGGTTTTTCTTGTTATGTTCTTCCAGATCCTGATTTTCCCCAAGCTCAGGAGAGGTAATGATAATGGGAGCCAGGCCTTGCTCAAGAGAGGATACCAGCGCCTCATCCTGCTCTGGCATATGCACACGGTCGAAAAGAAAGTCCAATGCAATCACTTTGGGTCCTTTGCTGGAAAGATCCTGGATTAAATCAGCCAGTAATTTTCTGGGTGTTGGAGAGCGAAATCCATAATTCATCACAGAAGCATCATCAACCCAGATCACGACAACAGGCACCTCGTCGACTTTTTCATTGCGCAACAACATCTTCAGGTCAGTCAGCCTGTCTTCGGCGCCATTAAAGATTTTAAAGTCATCAAATACCCAGAATACGAGCAATACACCAAAACTGAGCACGCTGGCAAAAACAAAATTTAGCGAGATCTTTTTTATTTGCGCATTCATTTCAACTGTTATTTCTTTTACTACCGCCTGTTTTCTTCCCTGGGCCATAATATACCTGACATTCCGACACTCACCTATACGGTCAACCAGTTTCAGCAACCAACACTGCGGTTGCGGTTGCGGGTCGCTCAAGACTGATATTCGATCAATTCACGCGTGGCTTGACTCTACTCTGAAATAACTCCTATAATCCGCCCCATGAACCAACGCTCAATTCGACGCCATCATCATCTCTTCACGAGAGGTCGGTGTACGCATTAGCTATAATTTGATTTAACTAATTTTAAAAACGCCGACCTTCAGAGGTCGGCGTTTTTTTTGCTTGAATCACGCCCACCCACAGAGACCCGGCCCAAAACCCAGGATCAGAAAATGATACAAAAATCTTTGCCAGATAACTGGCTTAAACTCGCATTACCCAAAGGTCGAATGGAAGCCGGTGTCCACACACTGCTCCGGGACGCAGGCATCTCGATCACTCCGACGGTAAGAGGTTATCGGCCGGAAATTTCCCTGAAAAATACCCAGGTCAAGACAATGAAACCGCAAAACATCATTGAGATGTTGGCATTAGGCAGGCGGGACCTGGGATTTGCCGGCGCAGACTGGGTTGCAGAACTTGAAGTCGAGGTAGTGGAACTGCTGGATACGGGGCTCGACAGAGTCCGGGTTGTTGCCGCAGCTCCGGATTCGCTGGTGGATGAATCGGGTCAATATCCTGACAGGCAGATCATTATCGCATCGGAATATCAGCGATTAACCCGCAACTGGATTGCACGCAAAGGCATTCATGGCGACTTCGTCCGTTCCTATGGGGCCACTGAAGTTTTCCCCCCGGAAGATGCCGATATGGTAGTGGACAATACTTCAACAGGTTCGACGTTACGGGCAAATGATCTTGTTGTTGTCGATACGTTGATGGAATCTTCCACTCGATTATATGCAAGTCCGGCAGCGATGAAGAATCCGTCCCTTCGCAGCCAGATCGAAAATTTCACCTTGTTACTGAAGAGTGTCCTTGAAGCCAGGCAGCGCGTGATGATCGAAGTCAATGCATCCGCTGATCGACTGGATGGAATCGTACAGCTGATTCCTTGCATGCGTGAAGTCACCGTATCTCCACTATTTGGAAACAAGGGATACGCGATCAAGGCGGCGGTACCCCGCAGTGAACTGGCGTTGCTGATCCCGCAAATAAAAGAATCTGGCGGCACCGATATTGTGGTCAGCAATATTGCCCAGATCGTCAGCTGACCAGGGAATTCTTATGATTGCCAGTAATAGCCAGATTCCTGCCACCCCCTACCAGAAGCCTCGCGCGACTGATCCCGGGGTATTACGCCTGAACAGTAACGAAGGCAGCCTGCCTCCCGAACAGTTACTTTCCACCCTCACTGCTGCCGATATCTCACTGCTCCGTGAGTACCCGGATGATGAATCATTGCGTAGCGCAATTGCACGCCATGTCGGAGTGGCAGCAGAACAGGTGGTGGTGACCGCCGGCGCTGATGATGCACTCGATCGTTGTTGCCGCGCGTTTCTTGGTTCCGGCAAGGAGATGATTTTGCCGGTGCCTGAATTCGAAATGCAGCGGCGTTATGGAGAAATTGCAGGCGCCAGTATTGTCTCTGTTCGCTGGAAAGATCAATTTCCAATGGAAGAAATCGCGCGCAAAGTGTCGCCGGCGACGGGCGCCATCTTTATTACTTCACCCAACAACCCCACTGGACAGACCATTACCGCCACGGAATTATCAACCCTGGCAAAGGTCGCCCGGAACTCGGTTGTCGTTCTCGACCATGTCTATGCAGAATACGCTGACCAGGATCTGACCACTATGGCGCTCGAATGTGACAATCTGATCGTAATTCGCACTTTTTCAAAGGCCTGGGGTCTGGCCGGGTGCCGGGTCGGATATGCGGTTACCAGCGCATCCACTGCTCGCATACTGACCAGTGCGGGTAGCCCTTATCCGGTATCCGGATTGTCACTGGCATTAACAGAACGAAGGCTGCTGAGTAAAGACCCTGGCTTTCAGGAGCATATCAACGGTGTGCTCAGACTACGCCCGATATTAAACACCTACCTCGTAAATCAGGGTTTTGAGACCACCGATTCCCAGGGCAACTTTGTCTTCGCAGATTTTGCCGGTCAGGTGGATTCTGTGCAGCAAAGGCTGGCTGACCAGGGTGTACTGGTACGCCGATTTGCCAAACGGCCTGAAATTCAGACCCATCTGCGTATAACGGTACCCGGGGACCAGCAAAGTTTCGACCGACTGATGGCCGCACTCCATTGCGCACTTGGAACACCCGTGAACATCGAACAAGAGCGAAGCAATAAGGAGCACATAACATGAAGCAACGAATCGCAACCGTAGAACGGAAAACGTCCGAAACCAGTATTCAGCTAACCCTCAATCTTGATGGTAGCGGTGAAGCGAAGATCAGTACCGGCATTGGCTTTCTCGACCACATGTTGACCGCATTGACCCGCCATGCACGTTTCGATCTCACTCTGGCCGCACAGGGAGATATAGAAATCGATGACCATCATACCGCAGAAGATTGTGCCCTGGCACTGGGTTCAGCCCTTGGTCAGTCACTGGGTGATTGCGCCGGCATTCAACGTTTCGCATCTGCCTGTGTGCCACTTGACGAGGCTCTGGTTCGGGCTGTGATAGACATCTCTGGGAGGCCGTATGCCGACGTTTCTCTGGGTCTGAAACGGGAACGATTGGGCCAGCTTGCCTGCGAAAATATTCCACACTTTTTCCAGTCTCTGGCGACCAGCGCGAGAATTACGCTGCATCTGGATGGGTTAAAAGGCGACAACGATCACCACCGCTCTGAAGCAGCATTTAAAGCAGTGGCAATAGCCCTGCGTCAGGCGGTGGCACGATCAGGTTACGATGACGTGCCGTCAACCAAAGGGGTCATTGCAGGCATTGAACTGAAATGAAAGTAGCAATCGTTGATTCGGGTGTCGCCAATCTTGCATCCATCAATACCGCATTACGCAAAGCTGGCGCAGATACGGTTATTACGAGCGAGCCTCAGCAACTCGCCGAAGCAACCCATATCGTTGTTCCCGGCGTCGGTGCATTTGGTGCCGGAATTGCAAAATTGCGCAGTACCGGCCTCGCTGAGGCTATTTGTGAACAAGCCACAACCGACAAGCCATTATTGGCAATTTGTCTCGGCATGCAAATGCTTGCCGATTCGAGCGATGAGTGCACCGGGATTCGGGGCCTGGGTATCATATCAGGGCATTTTCAAAAGCTGCCGTCCAATGTGCGCGTTCCACAGCTTGGGTGGAACAGTATTGATCCCGATGAAAGCTGCCATTGGCTTGATGCTTCGGTGGTGGCCTACGCAAATTCATATTGCCTCAAGTCTGCGCCTGATGGCTGGTCGGCGGCCTGGACCACCCATGGTGACCGGTTCGTCGCCGGTCTGGAGCGTGGCCGTATCCTGGCCTGTCAATTTCACCCCGAATTATCCGGCGCCGCGGGCATTGAACTGATACACCGCTGGCTGCATAACGATCGGCGAGTGGTCAGTAAATCTGTACCGGCACAGGGGGAAATTTGTCGCATTGTCCCTTGTCTCGATGTCAGGGACGGGCGAGTGGTCAAAGGCATTCAATTTCAAAATCTCAGGGATAGCGGAGACCCGGCGGAACGTGCAGGATTCTACGAACAGCAGGGCGCCGATGAAATTGTGGTGCTGGATGTTGGCGCCACCCCCGGCGCACGGGACAATCAGCTGGATACCGTGCGCAGGATACGGGCAGAGCTGAGTATTCCGCTCACGGTTGGCGGCGGTGTGCGTTCAATTGAAGACGCAAGACGAATACTGAATGCCGGAGCTGACAAGGTCGGAGTCAATACTGCCGCTGTTCGCAGACCCGAACTTTTACGCGAGTTGGCAACAGAATTTGGCTGTCAATGTATTGTGCTTTCCATCGACGCTCGTCGTACCGCCAACGGATGGGAGGCGTTAACTCACTCCGGAAGCGAGGGCGATGGCATGGATGCGGTGCAGTGGGCGCAGCAGGGTGAGGCCCTGGGTGCGGGCGAGATTCTGTTAACCAGCTGGGATCGGGACGGGACCCGCGAAGGATGCGATGAAGCCTTGCTGACTCAAGTTTCCGGGGCCGTTTCACTGCCCATCATCGCCTCGGGCGGAATCGGTAATCGTGATGATGTGGCAGCCGCATTCCGCGCCGGTGCAAATGCTGTGCTGGCCGCATCCATTTTTCATTTTGACGAAGAACGGGTAGATGCAATCAAACACTATTTACGTCAACAGGGGTTCGAGGTAAGGCTATGATTATTCCAAGCATTGACATCATGGACGGCCGCGCCGTACAACTGCGGCAGGGGCGTGATTTTGCACTCGATGGCGGCGATCCAATGGAGCGACTCGAACAATTTTCTCCGGTTGGTGAAGTAGCTGTCATTGATCTGGATGCAGCCCTCGGTAAGGGTTCAAACAAGGCACTCATCAAAAAGATGGCGAAGCATGCCTCAATTCGGGTTGGTGGCGGAATTCGCAGCCAGGATGCGGCCACCGAGTGGCTCGATGCAGGCGCAGCAAAGGTGATTATCGGGACCCGGGCTTCACCGGATTTTTTCCGGAACCTGCCCAGAGAACGTATGATTGCTGCTGTGGATGCATTACGCGGAGAGGTTGTGGTTGATGGATGGCGTAGTCGAACCGGAACAAATCTGTTAGACCAGATTGCCTTGCTGGCCCCTTTTGTCGGTGGATTTCTGCTAACCCAGGTGGAGCATGAGGGAGGAATGGCGGGATTTGATATGGAGTTGGTACGTCAGGCGCATGAAACTGCAAATGGCGTGCCCATTACCGCAGCAGGCGGAATTACCTTTGCCGATGAAATTGGCGAGCTGGATCAATTGGGACTCGACGCACAAATTGGAATGGCGCTGTACTCAGGCAAACTTTCCCTTGGTGCATCCGTTGCTGCATGTTTACGCAAACCCGTTGATGGGCGTCTATGGCCAACCATCGTCTGCGATGAACTGGGTAGTGTACTGGGACTGGTGTGGAGCACTCGGGAATCTGTCGCCCAGACAATTGATACCCGGCGTGGCATCTACTTTTCCCGTTCACGCGACCAGTTGTGGATTAAAGGTGAAACCTCCGGGGCAACTCAGCAGCTAAAAACTGTTTCCCTTGATTGTGATCGCGATTCGTTACGGGTGACGGTTCAGCAGAACAAAGGATTTTGTCATTTGCCCCAACGCAGCTGCTTCGGCAACGATTTTGATCTTGGTGCACTGGAGCGATTGCTGCAACAAAAAATGACTACGTCTGATCGTGGCTCCGGCACCCGAAAATTATTCGAGAATCCGCAGCTTTTAGCCGCCAAGCTGATCGAAGAAGCCAATGAACTTGGCCAGGCCGACACACCCGAAACGGCTATCCACGAAGCTGCAGATCTTCTCTATTTTACGATGGTTGCATTAGCCAGCAAAGGGGGAACGATGGAACAACTGATACAGGAACTGGGGCAACGAAGTCTGCGAATTAATCGTCGACCAATGGAAGCAAAAGAGGCTGCGGTATAACACCATGGAAAGAAAGGGATGTTTAAATGCTTAAACAGAAACTGCGCCTGGATTCCAGGATTTCCCGATATCGTAAAATCATGGTGAGAATTTTTGCCAATCTGTTATGCCTGGCGCTATTGTTAACTCTGACTGGCTGTACCACTGCTCCCCGGCAACAACCCGAAGCCCCGCCGAAACGTGAAGATTCTCTGATTGGGCAAATTATTGACCCGGTGACCCGCCAACCGATCAGTTTTACGTCAATGGTAGACCGCGCGGCCGGGGCGGACGTGGTCTATTTCGGAGAGAAACACGACAACGTACAGCATCACGCTCAACAGTTGAAACTATTGCAGGCGTTAACCAAACGGGGTGTGAAACCCGCTCTCGGTTTCGAGTTTTTCGATGTAGGCCAGACCGCTTTTCTGATGCAATATGTCGATGCAAAGGCCCAAATCATCACAATGGGACACAAACCGGCAAAGGAAAATCCGCAGGCCATGCTACGCAGGCAACTTGGGTGGCAGGATCGAAGTGACCGGGACTGGCAATTCTATTTCCAGCTAATCGAACTGGCAAAACTGGAGAATCTGGAGGTGTTTGGTGCAGACCTGCCCCTGGGGCTGGCATTGAGGATCAGTCGCGGCGGAATCGAATCCCTCAACGGAGTTGAGAAGGGTTTGCTGAAAAATTCTGAATTTGCAGATGAGACCTATCGTCGATACATGATTAAAACCTTCAAAGATTCCCATTGCGGATGGGGAGAGGAACCCTCTCTCAGCCACCTCTACCAGACCTGGCTGGCGCGCAATCATCGTATGGCGCAGTCTGTGGTACAGATGTATGAGGCCAGTCCCGGTCGACCGGTGGTGTTGGTGGTGGGAAATGGGCACGTGGAACACAATCGCGGTGTGGTCGAGCAGGTGGCGGCTCTTTCGCCCGGCATACGACAGCTTAATGTGGGAATGTGGGAAATCGCAATGGATCCGCAGCCATTGTCAGAGTACCTGGAGAGCAATACCGGGATGGACCAGACATATGATCTGCCACATGATCTGATCTGGTTCAGCCAGCGTCACGACTATACCGACCCCTGCGAGGCGTTTAAAACCCTTTAGTCAGGAAAGCCCGGTTGGATCACGCGGCTTGCCGATGGCGTTTAAGGTACACCAGCAACAACGAAATCGCGGCCGGTGTGACACCGGGAATTCGGGCTGCCTGACCCACGGTTTCGGGGCGGGTGCTGGTCAGCTTCTGTTTTACTTCGTTGGACAACCCTTTTACGGTACTATAGTCAACGGTTTGCGGAATCGCTGTGTTTTCCTGTTTTCTCTGGCGCTCGACTTCACCCATCTGACGTTTTATATAGCCACCATATCGCGCCTGAACCTCCAGTTGCCTGATGACTTCCGGATCCTCAACGGGATGCTCCAGCCCGGCGAGTTTAACTATCGCACCATAGCTGGTTTCTGGTCGACACAACAAATCCAGCGCCGTAGTCTCACGCAGCAGCGGGCGACCCAGGACTGCTTCAATTTTTTCAGAATCAATTTTTTGCGGTCGGATCCAGCACTGTTTTAAGCGCTGCTGCTCGGTTTCAAGTGCCCTCCGTTTTTGTTCAAAGTGCTGCATTCTTTGCTGATCTACCAGGCCAACCTGAAAACCCGTTGCTGTTAGCCGAAGATCTGCGTTGTCTTCCCTCAGTTGCAGCCGGTACTCTGCCCGCGAAGTAAACATCCGGTAAGGCTCACCGGTACCGAGGGTAACCAGATCATCAATCATTACGCCGATATAGGCCTCGCTGCGACTTGGTGTCCACGGCGCCTTCTGCTGCACTTTTAAAGCCGCATTCAGACCGGCGATGAGACCTTGCCCGGCGGCCTCTTCGTATCCGGTGGTACCGTTTATCTGGCCAGCAAAATACAGGCCTTCTATGCATTTGGTTTCAAGGCTATGCCTGAGGCCGCGTGGATCGAAAAAATCGTATTCGATAGCATATCCGGGCCGGGTGATCCTGGCTTTTTCAAATCCCTTGATACTGCGCACCATGTCCTGCTGAATATCAAATGGCAAGCTGGTGGAAATGCCATTTGGATACACCTCAGTCGTATTCAACCCTTCAGGCTCAATAAAAATCTGGTGGCTGTTGCGGTCGGCAAAGCGCACCACCTTGTCCTCTATTGACGGACAATAACGGGGGCCTGTGCCTTCGATTACGCCGCCATAAATTGGCGATCTATCCAGTGCAGCGGTGATAATTTCATGGGTACGTGCATTGGTTTGGGTAATATGGCAATTGACCTGGGCGGGATGCTCAGCGGCGCTGCCGAGGAACGAGAATACCGGTGTCGGCTGGTCTCCTGGCTGTGGCAGTAATTCGGCATAGTTAACAGATTTGCCATCGATTCGTGGTGGCGTCCCGGTTTTTAACCGATCTACCTCAAGGGGCAGTTCCCGCAATCGCTCCGCCAATGCCAATGATGGTGGGTCTCCGGCACGCCCGCCCCGGGAATTGTCCATCCCGATATGGATTTTACCGTTGAGGAAGGTACCGGTAGTGAGCACCACAGTAGGTGCCATAAAATTGACCCCAATACCGGTTCTTACCCCCTTGACCTGACCCTGCGCAACCAAAATATCATCTACCGACTGCTGAAACAGGGTCAGATTGGGCTCAAATTCCACCGCCCGGCGAATCGCCATCTTGTACAGCACACGATCTGCCTGGGCACGCGTAGCCTGAACCGCCGGACCTTTGCGGGAATTGAGGATTCGAAAATGGATTCCGGACTGATCTATGGCCCGCGCCATTATGCCGCCAAGGGCATCTATCTCCTTAACGATATGGCCCTTGCCAATGCCGCCAATAGCAGGATTGCAGGACATTTGACCAATGGTTTCGATATTGTGGGTCACCAACAGGGTGCGGCTACCAGTACGCGCACTGGCCAGCGCGGCTTCAACCCCGGCATGGCCACCGCCGATAACGATCACCTCAAATTTTTCACTATACTGCATGGGCAGAATTATACCATTGGCAGGTTTGTAACCCGATAATAATCTTGCGGCTGATATAACTGGAGGTTCTGGTAGCGGTGCTGCCGGCGCCAGCGATCAATAGATTAAATAGTAAAGTCCTTACCTCTATTGTTCAGCTGACTGATAGTAATAATCGTAATTTTTCAGAATTTCCTGGGTAAATCTCCAGGCCTCGTCATGAGACAGATTGCTGTCTTCAGGCATAATGATTCTGGTGTATAAATCTCTTTGGAAACGGGATTTCAGCGCGGACAGTCTACGATCAAGTTCTTGCCTGGTGACTACTACCGGTTGACTGGCATCTGGTTCCTGCAGCCGATACTGGTAACCTGTGTCTGTTTTGCTATAGTAAACCAACGCTACCTGCTTGCCGGCAGCACTTCTGGCTGCGCGTACCAGGCTTCTGTATTTCTCTTCCAGCAAATTGTATTCATCCGATAGCGAAACAAACTCCTGACCACGCTGTGAGGCTTGAAGTTGCAACTCAAAATTCTCCTGCTCACGTTTTTGTATACGTTTGGTTAATTCATCAACTTCCAGGGTTGCCAATGAGAATTTTTGCTGTGCAAGCTGCTCGCTGCCGCGCAGGCGATTATATTCTTCCAGTTTTTTCGCCAGTTGCTGAACCAGGCTGGATTCCCGTAATTTCTGCTTCTCGAGATCCTGATTAAGTTGTGCTAACTTGAGGTTCACCTGGTCAAGTTGCTCGGACAACCCCAGATTTCTTTGTGACAGACTTTTAACCTCGCTCTCGGAGCTCAATTCAAGCTGAGCAAATTGTTGTGCAATATGCGACAGCTGGCTGGAAAGCAGTTGTTCCTGCTCACTGAGTTCACTGATGGTCTGCTGCTTTTGCTGATTTTGCTGTTCAAGAGCGAGTCGTTCACTCAGCAGCAACTGTTTTTCTGCAGCCAGTTGGTCACGAATCTGCTCCAGCGACTGACTTTGCGTCATCAGGGTTTGCTTATCAGATAGCAGGGCCTGATTTTCCCCCGCCAGCCTTTCCCGCTCCCGCTCCAGCCCCTGCTTTTCCTCAGTGAGTTTACTTCTATCCTGCTCCAGATCCTGCTTCTCCCCGATAAGTCTACTCCTGTCCTGCTCCAGATCCTGTTTCTCCCCTGCAAGTCTGCTCCGATCCTGCTCCAGACCCTGCTTCTCTTCGATGAGTCTGCTTTTGTCCTTCTTCAGAGCGATATTTTCCCGGGTCAGACGATCTCTCTGAGCCAGCAACTGCAAATTCTCCAAACGTAATTCTCCCTTTAACTCAGTCAGTCCGGCAACTTCTGATTCGAGGGTGGTTTTTGCTTCCGACAATGCCTGGGTCAAGGTAATTTCACTGAGCAATTGTTCGCTCAGGGCCTGTTTCGCACTTTCAGAATCACCCAGGATCTGCTGCAACGACAGCACGGTTCCCTTCAGCGTATCGAGTTCACTGCTAAGCCCCAGGTTAGCGCTGGATATGGCCTCGTTTACCGTTGTACTGCTACTGAGTTCCTGGCTGAGTTCATTGTTACGCACCATAATAATTACCAGCGCCATCAGGAAAATAATAACCACGACGGTCATAATATCGGTAAACGACGGCCATACACTGTCATCGCTGGTGCCTCGAACACCGTGGCCGATGGTTAGATCAATAAACCCTGAATCAGACATTTGTGCTCTATCAGTGTGAGATCACTTGTGTGGTAAACGGAATCCTTCCTCTAACAGGACAATAACCTGTTTCAGTGCGACTTCCTGTCTGGCCGTGGCCTCGTGTTGTTTTTCACTGATTTCCTGCAGTAACTGCAGCATCTGTCGACTGGTTTCAAGATTGCTGTCCGCCAGATCCGGCTTGAAGTTGCCGGCAAACTGTTCGATTGAGCTTTGCAGCAGCAGAGCGGAATTAGCATACACTTTTTGCGATTGATCGAAACGCTGCATGAGTTCTGTTGCGCCCCGAATGCTGTCGGAATAATCCATTGTAACCTTGTCCTGAATTGATTGCAGATGGGGTAACAAGGTGGTCGCGGTAACTTCTTCGACGCGACTGATAAGGTAGGTTTGGGTGTCGGTCAGTTTGATATAGAAATAGCCAAAAATCAGATAGGCAATGATCGCCGTCATGGTGGTTGAAAGCGCTGTGGACATACCATAAATCATGGTTCCCATGCCATCACTACTGCTTGTTCCCTGGGTACCAAACTGGAGAATATCCGAGGCACCAAGCAACGAAATAGAAAGCGATACAATGGTTCCAAAAACACCCGTCAGTACCAGTACGCTCTGAACAAACTTGAGGTAACTGTTGCGGCTTGACTCAGTGGCATGCAGAGTTGCTGCCAGGGCATTGTGATTAATTCGGGCACGGCGGCGGTTGAGCTGCCCCAGGGTCACATAACGCTCCGCGATCATGCAGTTCTGCCCGACCCCCATCAGCGGGTCATCATCACGGCGGATATTGGTCAGAAAACGATTGAGCGCGGTCTCCTGGAATCGATATTCAGAAAACCGGATAACCAACTGAGCCAGACCGGACACAAACAAAAAAACGATACTCCCATTAATAGCCCAGCCAACCGCATTTACCTGGTTGTCGACATAGATCTGCTGAAAAACGTCCCATTGCCAGGCAATGACGATGATGAGAGTTGCCAGCACCAGCAGCATCTGTATCAACACACTTCTGGTGTAATTAGTGGTAATTGTTTGAGTATTCGCCATATACGGAGCCCGCCAACAGAATAATGGAACGCCCGAAAAAACCGCTGGATTTTATCCACAACAGATAAATCCACTGGGTCATCGAGTCAATTTTTGGTTAAAAATCAGTGGGCTATTATAAACAATGATTCGCGAATAGTTGGCAATTTGCCTGGATAAGTTCGATTTCTGCTATTTTCCAATACAAAATGAACTGAAAATCAATCCAAGCAGGTCGTCACTGCTTACCGCACCGGTAATCTCGCCCAGGGCTTTTTGCGCCAGACGTAGTTCCTCAGCCAGCAGTTCTCCGGCCTGAAACTGACTCAACTGCTCCACTCCCTGATCCAGATGCCGCCTGGCCCGCTCCAGCGCATCAATATGACGCTGGCGGGCGATAAACTGGCTACCATCGGGTTCACGGAATCCAGCCGCTTGCTTCAGGCTTTCAATCAGGCCCGGCAATCCCTCGCCTGTTAGCACCGAAAGGAAAACTTCATTGCCATTGGTGCCGGCAGAATGCCCGCTGAGGTCGATCTTGTTAAACACTATCAGGGTCGGTATATCGACCAGTTCTTTTTGCAGCGACGCTACTGTCTGGTCAGGGCACGCACTATGATCCACGACCAGCAGCACCAGGTCGGCCCGCTTCTGAGCCTCTCTTGCACGCCTGACGCCTTCCACTTCAATGACATTCCGGCTTTCCCGAATACCCGCGGTGTCGATCAATACAATGGGTAATCCTTCCAGTTCAAGGTGTTGTTCCAGCACATCTCGCGTAGTGCCCGGAATATCGCTGACAATAGCGCGTTGCTCACGACACAACAGGTTAAGCAGGCTGGATTTTCCTGCATTAGGGGCACCACTCAGCACCACCCGCAATCCATCACGTAATAGCTTACCCTGACCCACCGAACGCTCAAGATCGCTAAACTGCTGTTGTAACAGAGTCAGTTTGTGGACAACCTGCTGCTCAGCGAGGAAATCTATCTCCTCTTCAGGAAAATCGATCGCGGCCTCGACAAATATCCGTAGCCCGGTCAAATTATCGACCAATTCATGGATACGGTTGGAGAATTCACCCTGGAGGGTATTGATTGCAGAGCGGGCCGCAGATTCGGTGCTACTTTCGATTAAATCTGCTACCGCTTCGGCCTGGGCCAGGTCCAGTTGACCGGACAAAAACGCGCGCTCGCTGAATTCACCGGGCCTCGCCATTCGCGCACCCAGTTCGAGGCAGCGGCGAATCATCATTTGCGCTACTACCGGGCTACCATGGCCCTGTAGTTCCAGTACCGGCTCTCCGGTATAGCTATGGTGCTGGTTAAAATACAGTGCAATACCGTGGTCTATGACCACTCCATCCTGACCGAGAAAATTGCTTAAGTGTGCAGAGCGCGGTGGCGGTAGTTTACCGATCAACTGGACAGCAATATCCGGCACCCCGGGACCGGAAAGGCGAATAATCCCGATCCCACCGCGACCCGGAGCCGTGGCCAGGGCAACAATGGTATCGTTGCCGAACTCCTGTCTCCGGTCAGGTGGCTGCGTACTTTTTAGTGATAAAGTATTGCTGTGCAATGGACAAAAGGTTGTTGACTACCCAGTACAGTACTAGCCCTGCGGGGAACCAAAGGAAAAATACGGTAAATACAACAGGCAGTGCCATCATTACTTTCTTTTGAATCGGATCCATTGGTGCCGGATTAAGCAATTGCTGGGCAAACATTGAAGCGCCCATTATGATGGGCAGGACATAATAGGGATCCGGCAGTGAGAGATCATTGAACCAGAAGATCCAGTCGGCCTGACGCAATTCGACGCTTTCAAGCAACACCCAATAAAGCGCTATGAATACCGGAATCTGCACCAATACAGGCAGGCAACCACCGGCGGGATTCACCTTTTCGGTCTTGTACAGCTTCATCATCTCCTGCTGAAATTTCTGCTTGTCATCGCCAAATCGCTCCTTCAGCGTCTTTAGCCGTGGTTGCAGTTTTTTCATTTTGGCCATGGATTTATAACTGGCCGCAGACAATGGGAAGAAAATTAATTTAACCAACATGGTTAATAATATAATCGCCCAGCCCCAATTTTGTACCACAGAATGTATTCTGGTCAATAACCAGAATAACGGGTCCGCAACCACCGTCAACCAACCGTAATCTACGGTCAGCACAATACCTTCAACCCCCAAATCGTTTAGTCGTTCCTGTTCCTTGGGACCCACAAACAGTGCGCTGCCAACCCTCCCTTTTTGACCCGGATCAATTTTCACCGGTTCGGTATGCTTGAATCCTATTCGGTATTGCGGTGCCAGAGAATTTTTACTGACACCGGAATATAGCTGATACCCGGGCGAACCCTCTGGTAACCAGGCGGAAACAAAATAGTGTTGTAGCATCGCAACCCAGCCTGAGTTTGTCGTCAGATTGAGTGGTCCTTCCTTGATTTCACTATAGTCAATCTTGTCATATTTATCCTCTTCTGTATAAATTGCAGCGCCGTTATAACTTGGCAAGCGACCAAGAAATCCCATGGAGCCCGGCTGAACGATTTCGGTCTGCTTTAACTGACCATAAAAAAACCCGGCCCAATTTTCGGTACTCTGGTTATCAACCAGGAATTCAACACCAATATGATAGCTGGCACGGTTAAAGGTATAAATCTTGTGGTACACCACGCCATCCGATCCGGTCCAGTTGAGGACAACGTTTATCGATTCATCGCCGCCCAGATCAACGTTAAAATTATCAGTTGAGAATTCAACGTTGTGGTTAGGATATTCTCGATCACCGCCACCAATCAAACCACTTTGGGCAACGAACAATGCCGAGGAATCACGGTGCATCAGAACAAAAGGCTGATCAGGAGTGTCAACGCTCACCGGATGCTCAAGTAATTCCACCCGGATCAGGTCTCCGCCATGGGTATCGATCTGGGCGCGAATCAAGTCTGTTGTTACATTGATGAGGCGTCCGGATTTATTTGTCTCCTGGTCCGAATCATTCGGTTGCTCCGGTGCACTGGTGCCTGTACCCATTTCACTCTCGGTAACTACGGGCGGCGCATCCGGCACATCTTCACTCAGGTTACTCGTAATATTCTGGTTCTGGTCACCGACAACCACCGATGTCGTCGCATTCTGCTCGCCGTGCTCTGTCTGGTACTGGGTCCATGATTGCCAAATCATGACTAACACCAGACCCAGTGTACCAAATAGAATAGTGCGTCTAATATCCATAGTTGATTCGATTGATTAATTTATTTATTTATTTATTATGGGCCAGGTTGCTTTATAGGTTCTGGCACAGGTTTTGCCGATGAGGCCGCTAAAAAAGAAATTTGCGCAGGCACGGGATCATAACCACCCTCGTGCAATGGCTGACACTTGAGTATTCTTCGTACCCCCAGATACCCCCCTCTGATCACCCCATGAACCTCAACGGCCTCGGCAGTGTAGTTCGCACAGCTTGGGTAAAAACGGCAATTTTGCCCCAGGAACGGGCTTAACAGCAGCTTATATGCCTTGATCAGGTTGATTACAATTTTGCGCATTTATCTCTTGCCTTGACCCAGTAATGATCGAGTTCCTGTTTTAATATGGCGTTTTCCGCCCTGCTCGCAGTAGCTTTTGCCACCACCACAAAATCGAAACCGACAACCTTCTCCTGTTGTTTTGCGATGAACTGGAAATTCCTGAATGATTCACGAATTTGCCGTTTGATCCGATTTCGCTGTACCGCTTTCTTGCTGACTTTTTTCGATACCGCAAGCCCTAGCCGATGAAAACTGTGGTTGTTAGGCAGCAGGTGAAAGCTGAAATATTTACTGTGCAGGCGAAACCGGTTATCAAATACAGACTTGAAGTGTTTGCCTTCAAGTATACGGTGGTGGCGCCTGAATTCCGCCCCATCTGGCGGCACTTGCGACCTGCCTCTGCTCAGAATAAGGTTTGTTCCGGATCCGAAAAATGGGATCCGCTACGATCAGGCACTCAGGCGAGCACGGCCCTTGGCTCGGCGGGCATTAATTACAGCCCGTCCACCACGGGTGCTCATGCGTTCACGGAAGCCGTGGCTTCTTTTGCGTTTCAATACGCTAGGTTGGAAAGTGCGCTTCATAACGAAGTTCCGGGGTCATTCAAAGGGCTGCGGAATCTACCCTGTTTAGCGCCAAATTTCAAGCCGGATAAGGCAGCAGAATACGGTAGTACCAATAAACAGGGATGGTTCTCTGCTGATTCATCCCGGGGATGAAAAATTGCTCCATCCAGGTGTAAAATGGATATCCTTTCATAGCGTTCATCAGAGCGCATAATTTTACTATGTACGCGATCAAAGAGATCGTTACAGGTTCAATGCGATTTTGCCATTGTTTGCCATTGAATGAATACTCCCCGCCAATTAAATATGATTGCCGATTTTACCCATAGTGAAATTGATATAATTCGCCAGTTGCTGACCCAACGCTACCGAAAAGATGTAGATTTGCGTCTCGCCTACAGTGAAATCATGCTCATCGTAAAAGACAGCGGACCAGATGATGCCGGCGCGGTGAACTGCCCAACAGTTTTCTGGCACGAGCGTGGCGCTAATTTTGTGGTTGTGAAAACTGCGATGTTTACCTACCGCACCCAATTTTTTTACACGCCGCTGGAGCAATTTGGTACCGGAATTGATGAATACAATGATCTCGATCAGTGTGTGGCAGCGGTGCTGCAAACCCAGTCTGACCACGAGCGCGAGGGTGTAAACTCAGGTAGCGCTGAAGAGGCAATATGATTAACCATAGCAAACCGTAGAAAATGACACAGAATTCAAGGCCTAAAAATGCTTTTTATGCCCAGTCAGGCGGCGTCACTGCAGTTATTAATGCCTCGGCTGCCGGGGTTATTGAAACTGCGCGAATACACAAAGGCCGAATTGGTAAAGTATTTGCCGGGCATAACGGGATTATCGGCGCACTAACCGAAGAACTGATCGATACCTCGAAAGAAAGCATCCGGGCAATTCGCAGGTTACGCCATACCCCTTCCGGGGCATTTGGTTCGTGCCGGTACAAATTAAAAAGTCTGGAAGAAAATCGACGCGAATATCAGCGCCTGATGGACGTTTTTGCGGCCCATAATATTGGCTATTTCTTCTACAACGGCGGTGGTGATTCTGCTGACACCTGCCTGAAAATTTCACAGCTTTCCAAACAACTGGGATTTCCGATCCAGGCAATCCATATCCCCAAGACAGTTGACAATGATTTGCCCCATACTGACAGTTGCCCTGGATTCGGCTCGGTGGCAAAGTATGTTGCGATATCAACCCGTGAAGCAAGTTTTGACGTCGCTTCGATGTGTAAGACATCAACCAAAGTGTTTGTACTTGAGGTGATGGGACGGCACGCGGGATGGATCGCAGCGGCGGCGGGGCTTGCTTCGGATACGCAAACTGACATACCGGTGATCATCCTGTTTCCCGAAATAACCTTTAACCGGAAAAAATTTATTGCTGCGGTGAAAAGCAAAGTAAGCCGGTATGGATACGTTTCGGTCGTAGTATCCGAAGGTGTACGCGAGCGAAATGGCAAGTTTCTGTCCGATCAGGGTCTGGTCGACGCCTTTGGCCACGCCCAGCTCGGGGGCGTAGCGCCAATCGTCGCCAATATGATTAAACAGGACCTTGGATTGAAGTATCACTGGGGAGTAGCCGACTATCTGCAGC
>CAYOGN010000071.1:0-4828 GCA_964403545.1 uncultured Gammaproteobacteria bacterium | reverse complement strand
GCGCAGTGGCAGGCCCCGGACTTAAAGGCGACTCGGGGAACCTTGCACAAGTACATCAAGAATGTCGCTAACGCTTCAATGGGATGCGTCACCGATGAATAGGCAGCTGTAACCCTGGTGGTCCAACCTCTTCCGGGAAGTTAGCAGAAGTCGCCAAATCTCGACGAGGCGAGTGGAAAGCAACACCGTTTTTCAATGATTCGCAGCGAGCCGTTTTTTCATTTGGCGATATTGGAGAAAGCGATTTTCCGTAACCGCAGGAGATTTTTTTAGGTTCGGTCAATGCCAAGCGCCTGCGCTGCCTGGGCGGGCGTCGCGGGTTCACGGCCCGTCTCGCGAATGATGCGTACTGCTCGCTCCACCAATTTTACATTGCTGGCAAACTCGCCCTTGCCCAAATAGAGGTTATCCTCAAGGCCAACCCTGCAATTACCATTTTGACTGGCTGCCTGGGCAACGATGTCAAACTCCCAGCGGGAAATACCGAATGCACTCCACCTGGCACTATTCGGCAGCAGGTTTTTGATTAGCGTGAGAACTTCCGGTGTTGCCGGTGAGGCGTGTGGTATTCCCAGGCAGATTTGAAACATGGGAGGATTGTCGATTAACCCGCTGTCTATCAAATGATGGGCAAACATGACATGCCCTGGCTCAAAAACTTCCAGCTCAGGTTTTACTCCAAGCTCCTGAATACGCTTCGCCATCACTCTAAGATGCTGGGGCGTGTTAACAAAAATGGATTCACCGAAATTAAAGGTGCCGACGTCCAGGGTGCAGATATCGGGCCTCAGTTCTTCGATATGAAGCAGTCGCTGAAGCGGCTGCACCAGGGTCGTACCGGGGCCGCCAATACTTGCGTCTTCAGGGCCGGGAACAAATCGCGCCCCCTCACTGGTGGTAAGGTTAATCAGGATATCGCTGCCCGAATCCT
Source organism: uncultured Gammaproteobacteria bacterium (assembly GCA_964403545.1). Lineage (GTDB taxonomy): Bacteria > Pseudomonadota > Gammaproteobacteria > Arenicellales > Poriferihabitantaceae > VYFG01. The sequence goes on along the minus strand of CAYOGN010000071.1, from coordinate 3,897 downwards.
TTATCCGCTGGTAAACCTCGCGAAACAGCGCTGGGTCTCCGGAACGCAATCCGGTCGCCGGATCACGAACATGAATATGCGCAATGGCCGCACCGGCCTTGCCGGCATCGATACAGTTATTGGCAATTTGCTCCGGGGTAACCGGGTAATCTGGATGTTTATCAATATTGGGGTGTCCGCCAGTAACGGCGCAGGTAAGAATAACTTCGTGACTCATTTTTGTCTTTGTCCGGCAAGAGAGAAAGGCATTGTATTATCAGCGAAGCCAAACCCGGGTGCGAGTCAGATTACAAAATAATTCAAATTTAATTATGTCAGTTAAACGAACCACCCTGATCAACATCCCAACCAGGAAAAACTAAAACGGCGGGGTGAAATTTTAAAGCCCTGGCTAGCACTTTTGCTCTTTCAACACCCAGGTTAATTCTATCGTGCTCTATGGCTGAAAGCGTCGATTGTGGAATTCCTGTCATTGAAGACAACTCGTTTTGGCTCAACTCCTGTAGTTCACGAATAATTCGTACGGATTCTCCAATAGAGACATCTAACCTTTTCTGTGCTTCTTGATAATCTTTCATGCATAACGCCTCGTATCAGCGGTGCGGCGTAGCCTTGTCCTGCTGCATGCGTTATGTGGATCTTGCCTTAGGATAAAACTTGACTCCATCCAAACCTTTGAAATCCGTATCCTGAGTCCATACAACTGCCTCATATTTCTGGGCTGTTGCGTAAATAATGCTATCCGCCAATGGCAACTTGAATTCAATACCAAAACAGGCTGCATTTATCGCCAATTCTCCATTGAGTGGAATAACATTTCCTTGCTCCATGTGTGCTATTGCCGCAAATGCTGATCCTTCATTCTTTTGACGCAGTATGCTCTTGAAAACCTCGGTTAAGGTAATGCTGGGAACCAGTAATTTATCTATTGCTATAATCGGCCTGGCAAATTGGTCAGCGTTTTTATCACCGGCAAAATAGGATAACCAGGCAGAAGAATCTACGACATTCATACCCGGTCTTCGTCTCGTTCGACATCCGTATCAATGCCTTTCAGAAAACCTTTCATTTTCTTCATAGGTTTTATCGGAATAAGCTCGATACGGTTCTGGTACGTAAGCATTTGTACTTTTTGACCGGAAAAGATTCCCATTGACTCTCTTACGCCCTTGGGAATCACAACTTGAAATTTGGGGGATACCGTCACCGTTGTCATAACTAATCTCTATCGATAGAACTTCCGTAGTACGATAATGCTATCGATCATATCTGTCAAGCCAAATAACGTCGCCCTACTAATTGCAGTTAATGAACTTGAATGGTATCGTTTGCGCTCGAATAACAACTATTCCGCATCCATAATGTGCGGGGAGATGGAGCTTTATGAGATTTAAACCTGTTTACAATGCAAGTATCGCACTAACCGTCGTATTGGGCTGTTTTAATATTGCAACAGCGGCAGAAATTTGCCAGGGATACGGGCCGCAGGCACCCCGGGATATCAGCAATACGGCCGGAACCAATCCCCAGGTTATTACCTTTGCGCCAGCAGCTGACGACATGAATCTGTGCAATATTCATACCCATACCAATGCCGAGCACAAGGGCCCCGGATTTTCGGTATTTGCCGGAGATGGAGCAAATGGCGGTTATCAATGCAACGAAACGGACAGCCTGACCGAAGCCGAGCTTAAAGATCCGGCCGACGGTGATGGTGACTTCCACGGGATCGTACCCGGGGACACCATCGAAGTTCACTGGGTATATTCATCCTGTACCGTAACCCCGGGCGAAGGGCTGGGTTCATGCCTTTCCAAGAAATGTACCAATCCTGAACTCAGGGTTGAAACCCAGGTCTTTCTGGTGGTCAACGATACCGATGCACTCAATTTTGCTGATTTCGCCTACGCCGGCAATATCGTCGATGGACTACATCAGCCCAGGTCGCTGCCAGCTGATACCGGCAATCCAGTGGTCTTTACTGGTTCTACCACCGGGTCGAAATACAATCAGGCGACCTGCTCACCCTTCCAGATAACCTGGAGTGTACGACCGAATTGTGCCAAGGTTGACGTCAGTTCTTTATATAGATGGGCCGGCAATGGCAACGTATTCAAGGAAGAACATTCCCACGATGTACGTCAACTGGTTACCGCACCTGAATTACTTTCAGAAATTAAATAATCCAGGGCCTTTCCCGGGAGAGCACAAATGACGCGTTGACCAACCTTGAACGGTGACTGAAATCACCCTCTGGTTGGCAAACGTAGTCATGTTTAATAAAGGCTCAATAAAGGGATGCGGGCAATTCTGACGATGATTGTCGCTTTGCCCTGCGCGCAACCATGGCTTCGCGGTGGGACATATAGGTAACCGACCCAACGATCACTACCCCGCCAACCACCACCCAGGTATCGGGAATTTCAGCGAAGATCAGATAACCAAAAATTATTGCCCACACAAGCTGTAAAAATGCATAGGGTTGGGTGACCGTTAACGGTGCCCTGGCGAAAGACAGGGTCAAGGCATAGTGCCCGGCGGTTGCGAGGGCGGCAACCAGTAATAACCACATCAGCTCCGTTGGCGTTGGCGTTCGCCATTGCAGTATTGCGCCAGGCAGTAGCACCAGGGTGCAGAAGATCGAAAGCATCACCAGAATATCCCTTGAATCTTCTGTATGGGTAAGCTTTTTGGCGAACAAGAATGAGATAGCAAAACACGGTGCGGCAATTAACTGAGCCAGGGAGCCGACTTCTATGGTAACAACACCCGGTCGCAGAATAATCAGGGTACCGACAAAGCCGATGACAATTGCCATCAGCCGCCGAATATGAATACGTTCCTTGAAAATCAACACAGCACCGATGGTGGTAAATATCGGCGTGGTGTAGCCAATTGCCGTGACCTCTGCTATGGGTATTCGTGCCATGGCGTAAAACCAGAGCATCACCGCCACGCCATGGGCGAGGCCACGCAAAGAATAAAGAGACATGCTTTGTCTGGTTAGCCCGCGCCAGCGCATTTTAACCATTGCCGGAATCAACAGAATCAAACCAAATGAGTATCGGATAAAAGCCGCTTCGACGGCCGGCAAATCAGATCCCAGGTGACGCACCGTGATCGTCACTGCGACAAATAGTAAACCTGAGACCACCATCCATAGCGAACCAGCGAGGTAGTGATGATCAGAATGAGGGGGCATACAAAATTATCTTCCAGGCACAACCAGTGCCCGCGGCAGGGCGTGACCTGCAAAGCCTGCCTCGCGGGCAATGGCAAAATGATTCATTGTGGGGCTCCTCTCCTGGTACGAGGCAGAGCGCGGTCCGGGGAGGTTGGCAGGCTTATTCCGCGGGCCGTCCCTGTGATGACCCGGCAAGAGCGATAAGGTTATTGACGTGCTTTTCCCATCCAATGGCCATAATATGAATGCCCCGACACAAACCATCCAGTTCCCTGATCGTATTGGAGGCGATGGCAAGACTCTCTTCGACAACATTTCCGGATTCTTCTGCCGCCAGAATTCTCTTGATAAAAGGATCAGGAATATCGATGCCAGGCACCCGTTCATTCATATACGTTGCCATCTTGACCGATTTGATGGGGATAATGCCCGCCAGCACAATAATATCCGGACGCTGTAGTCGATCCAGGAATGTGACCAGTTGCTCTACCTGGTAAATCGCCTGGGTCTGAAAAAATTTTGCCCCTGCATCGGCTTTGCGCCGGGTATTCTCAATCTCTCGATCGATATCTGCAGCGCCTGGATTAAAGACACTGCCAATATAAAAATCCGTATTGCCTTTTAGCGGGTTTCCGGCGTGATCGGTTCCGTTATTCAGTGCGCTGGCGGCCTCGACTATTTGTGCCGCAAACAGATCATTGACCCCTTTGGCT